>CAYTRQ010000246.1:0-8651 GCA_964440025.1 uncultured Polyangiaceae bacterium
TAGAGCACATCTCACAGCCTCGAAAGCCCCCGCCGACGCTCACCCGCCAGCGGATGAGGTGAGCAGCGCCGGAGCCTTTTCCAGCCCCTTGTTCGATGCGCCGCGTTTCTTGTTCAAGCGTTTCTCAGAGCCCCTTCAGGGGGATGAGAGAGGCTGGAGAATCACATTCGTCGGCCTGATCGGCGTCTTCGTGCTCGCAGCAGAAACGAAAGCGAGCGAGTCGGTAGCGCACGAAACGAAGCAACACGACGCCGCGCAGAACGAAGAGATTCCACCCCTCCCTCGACAACAGCTTCGATCTCGAGCTCCAACCCCTCAATGGAACGTTGGCCTTTTGATGGGAGCCTGCGGAGTCGGCCAAGAAGCGTGGGCTACAACCGAATTCTGTGGCGGCTTGATCGCTGACGCCCTGTTTTTCAGGCAACGCCCGCAGAACTGGGGAGTAGGGCCCTATGCTCGGCTTTCCACCAGCGGTTTTGCCGATGTTCGAACTTCCCTGGGAGTGTCCGGACTCGTGCCCCTCGGCCAGCTATTTGTCCTCTCCCCTCGAGCCGGGCCAATGCTCCATGCCTTTTCGGAAGGAGCTGCGCTGGGGTTCGAAGCGGGGGTGGAAGTGGGGCTCCGCGGACTCAATTTCACGGGGACCTATTCTTTGACCCATTCTCTTGTTGCGGCGATCCAATACACACCGGGGACGACCCCCCGGGCGGGGCCAACCATCTGGCTGGCCGCTCGCTTGGACGCGTTCTGGCTAGCTGCTCCTTGGGGGCTTTTGTTTTGAGCATCCAGCCGCAGAGCCCCAGCTGCACCTCAGCCTATTGGCAAAGGTTACACTCCCCATAGTAGGAACAATGATGCGGGTCGTCATTGCCAATGATGCAGGGGTCCTCGACATCTCCGCAGGTAAACAAGCAACCGTTACAAACAGTGAGCGGCCAAACGAACTCGGGACTCTCCACGGACACGCCACCCAATGTCGTGCCGAAAACGACGATATGAACGAGATAGCTGCCCGTTTCTTCAATGGCACCCGACGGCACCAATTCCAAAGTCACTGGGGTCAAACCGGCCGTTTCGCCAGCATCTGCCTGAACGATGGCCGAAAAGCGACGTGAGTAGTTCGCCAGCGAGGGCGTAGCGTCACCAACTCCCTCAATCGTCACTTCAAAGCCTTCCAACTGAACATGGCTGGTCTCGGTGCGCAGTCGATCACTGTCTCCCAAAGGTCGCAGCTGGTTGGCAATGACCACAGGGACCGCGTAGGAACTGGTCAAGGCCAAATCCATCGCGCCGGACGAGAGCGTGTTCAGATCGACACTGGCCACGCATTCCTCACCTGCCGGAACGTGAAGCGCTCTCTGCACGTAGAGGGTCGATCGGTTTTCCACGCATCCAGGGAAAGATAAGAGACTAGCTGCGGAAGCCAAGCAGACGGAGATGATGGACTTACGGATGTGCATGGACGGTTGGACCCTCTTGTCACTGGCACGAGGAAGCACCAACAAGAAGGGTACCTTCGGCGGCAAGGGCGGACCAATTTTTTCCCTTTTTTTCGCCGGCACCCAGTCGACCGCCTGTTTCTCCTTTGCCCGACTGCCTGTGCCCCAACCGCACTGGCAACTCAAATGGTGCTCTTCGCCGCGCCCAGCAACCAGCGTCGTTCGCCGCGCCACTCGGTCCCCCTTCACCAGCCAGCAGGCGCCGGAGTCGCAAGCTCCGGTGCGGCTTCGACGACTTCGGAGAGGGACACCTTCTCTGTCGTGACGTCACCCACATCTTGGGCAAAAACGAATCTCACGTCGGTCCCCGCCCGCTTCTTGTCGTGCCCGACCAGCGCGCTCGCCCGGGCCAGCTTACCAGCACTGAGCTCATAGGGCAGGCCTAGCCCCCGCAGCAAAGCAATCACACGCTGGGTCAGCTCCCGATGAGTTTTTCCACGTTTTTCGCCAAAGCGCAGCGCGGCAACCAAACCCAAGCTCACGGCCTCCCCATGGGTCAGCGCCGTGTAGCCCCCCGAAGACTCGAGCGCATGACCCCAGGTATGTCCCAAGTTCAGAGTGGCTCGGAGGCCCATCTCTCGCTCATCGAGACTCACCACCCGCGCTTTGACCCGGACGGAGCGCTGGACGATTTCTTGGAGGATTCGGGGGTCACGCCTGATCACGGCGTCCGTGCTCTCCTCGAGCAAGGAGAAAAGCCGAGGATCTCCGATCAACGCCGTCTTGACGACTTCGCTCAACGCTCCCACATACATCCGCTCGCTCTCGGTACGAAGGGTGTCGACATCGCAGATCACAGCCGAGGGCTGCCAGAATGCACCCACGCAGTTCTTTGCCGTGAGAAAGTCGATCCCCGTCTTTCCTCCCACCGACGCGTCAACCATGGAAAGCAAGGTCGTGGGCAGGCCAATCCAGCGCACTCCCCGCATCCAAGTAGCTGCTGCAAATCCAGTCATGTCCGTGACCACGCCCCCTCCCAACCCGACGAGAAGGCCTTGACGATCCAGCCTGGCATCAAAAGCGGCCTGATAAATGTCCCGCAGGCCGTCGAGATTCTTGTGCTCTTCTCCCGGAATCAGTTCGACCAGCGCCGGGCTGATCCCCCGCTGTTCGAAAGCTTTCCGAACGGCGGCCCCATGCAGGGGCGCCACATTCTGGTCACTCACAACAAGGGCGCCCGAGGGGTGGCCTATTCGGCCCGGAAGCTTTTGCTCAATGAGCCGCCGCTCATCGAGCAAAGCCCCAATGGTCACACAGTAGCTCGCTTTCCCGGCTGCCACGACCACCGAGTCCTCCTCCCCTATGCCCAGGACTTCCTCGGCGATCTCGGCCGGTGTGCGTCCGTCGGTGTGCACCGTGCCATGGCACTCTCCATAGATCTCGGCGCGAGCCTCCAAGAGCTCATGAATCCTCGTCTCCGGATCGGAACCAGCAAGCAGGGGCCGTGCCCCTTTTTCTCCTTCCTGAAAGCGGGCCCGACGCGTGATTTCCCCCGCCGAGGCCGATAGGCACACAACGACCGATTGCGAGAGCGCGAAAATGCGAGTCTCGCGGTCAAGCAGCGCTCCGCCTCCCAGAGCCACCACGACAGGCCGCTCGGCCCATTGTTCAAGCAGCTCCCTGAGCACTTTCCGTTCCAGGTTCCGAAACGCGGCTTCTCCTCTTTCAGCAAAGATCTGCTCGATCGACGCTTGGGCGCGCCGCGTGACAAGCTCGTCGAGATCCAGAAAAGAAAGGCCCAGTTGGTGAGCCAATGTACGGCCCACGGTGCTCTTGCCCGTTGCCATGAAACCGGTGAGGAGAAGAGGGCGCTGGATGGCTCGTAACATGGAGCGTTCTCATAACGCGCCCTGCGCGCAAGACAAGCGGTCGCTCCGGGCGCACCTGGTCGGACAACCCATCCTGTCCCACGCAGCGTTCTGCTCTGCTCACCCAAGCAAGCCCCAAAAAGCAACGCGAGGCACCGACCAACACCTGGCGCGTCGGCGCAAGTGCACCAGGTGGCGACCCATCGAAGATTATGGGATGCGTGAGGCGTCGCCCGAAAGGACCGACCGCATCATGGAACTGTCGTTCGAAAAATATGAAGGAATCGGCAACGACTTCATCGTCTGCCGGCTTGACACGCCGCAGGCGTTGAGTGTCGAAGCCGCCCAAAAGCTGTGCGACCGGCACTACGGGGTGGGGGCTGATGGCGTCCTCATCCTCTCGCCGGCAAAGAGCCGCCGAGCCCAAACTCGACTGTCGGTCGTGAACGCCGACGGCTCTCAGCCCGAGATGTGCGGGAATGGTTTGCGCTGTGTGGCCTTGTCGCTCGCGGATCCCAGCTCCCAACTCAGTGAACTTGTCATCGAAACGGATGCAGGCCCGAAGCAGTGCCAGGTCGAGCGGAACGGTCATCGAGCCCAGGTCACGACCCATCTGGGGCGCGGCGAGCTTCTAGGAACCATCGATCTCGAACACGACGGCATGACCCTCAATTTCATTCGTGTCTCGATGGGCAACCCCCACGCTGTCGCATTTACCCCGCAACTTCCTGAAAAACAGCTCGACCAACTCGGCCCCCTCCTGAGTGGTCGCCTCGTTGGCGGCTCGAACGTCGAGATCGCCACGATCCTAGCCAACGATAGCATCGAGCTCACCGTTTGGGAGAGGGGCGTCGGCCGTACTCTCGCCTGCGGAACGGGCGCAGCAGCCACCGCAGTGGCGGCCATCTCCGCAGGTCACGCCAATCCAGGCACGCCGGTGACCGTTCACCTCCCAGGGGGCCCCTTGACGCTCACCGTTTCGGAACAGCTGGACGTTCTCCTGCGCGGCCCCGCCCGGTTCGTGTATCGCGGCACCGCCGATCTCGAACATTTCGACGTCGAGCGGCTTGCACCCTGAGTGGTGCTCCAACGAGCCGCCACAAATTCGGCCACTCGCCTCGCTTCATGATAGCGGCAAGGTCACCGGGATCCTTGGCCCGAGAAGGAGGCAACTTGCGAGATAACAGTTCGGCCCGCGGATTTACTTTTCTGCTGAGCGACACGCCAGCGCCGGTTCAGCCGGCAACCCCCCCCGCTTCGGAGGAGCCCTTCGATCTCGACTTCTCGGATATCGGACAACCGGGGCAAGCGGCCCCCCAAGGAGACCTGGAGCAGCACTCCCGAGCACGTCCGGGGCAAGCGGCCCAGGAATGCCTGGAGCGTGCCGCCCCACGACGCAATCCATCTCAGAGCCCTCGAACTCAGGATCCCCGAACCCAAACTCTCCTCGACTCCGCTCCGCCACCGAGGGCGCACTCCGCTCCGTCACCGAGGGCGCAGTCCGCTCCGCCACCGAGGGCGCCCCAGCCTCATCCCCCCAACCCGGGTCGCGCGTCTGCAGAAGGGCGCTTGGCTGCGCCGGTCGATTCAGAACCCACCATCAAAAAAATCCAATTTCCCGCAAAACCCCAGAGGAAAGAAAGCCCTGCGCCCAAAACCCGCTTCGCTGGGTCCATCGGCCAAACATCCCACGCTTCCCGGCGAGAGCAGCCCTCA
This sequence comes from uncultured Polyangiaceae bacterium, assembly GCA_964440025.1. Classification (GTDB taxonomy): domain Bacteria; phylum Myxococcota_A; class Polyangia; order Polyangiales; family Polyangiaceae; genus NIC37A-2. Next base: position 5,024 of record CAYTRQ010000246.1, read on the forward strand.
TCCGGACCGCGGCAACCGTCTTCGAGCAGCTCGCGGCAACAGTCCTCGACCGACCACTCCTCTGCGGGTGCTCGACACCGCGCCTCGGCTGGCACTGCCGTTCCGTCAGGCACGAGCGAAGGACCTTCCCATGAGCCTCCCCCTCCGGAAGACCTCCCTGGTCGCGGAGTAAGCGCGCGAGCCCAGGGTCACGACACGCTCGGATGGCATGCCGAGCCGCCCACCGCCCAGGAGCTTTGGAGTCGCGCGCGGGATGGACTGTCCACCGCGACCGATCTCGCCAAGGACGCAAGCCAGAAAGGCTGGTCGCAAAGTCGCCGTCTCGCTACGACGATGAGCGCGGCACTGCGCCAGCGTCTTGCCCGAGGCCAAGAATCCGCGGAGCTTTCATCTCTTGAAGGGCCCCGCGACGCGTCTCTCGACTCGGCACCACCGGTCGATGCGTCCGAGTCCTCACCTCAGGTTGCCGCTCAGGAGAGGTCCCGCGCGTCGGAACCGCCAAGGAAGGCGACACCCAAGCCTCCTGCCAAGTCCCGGGGCTCGACAGGCCGCGCCGTGGTTCGACGACTTGCCGCACCGGCCGCTGCTTGCCTCGCGGCGCTCGCCGTCTACCAAGCTGGAACGCACTTCCTTGGAGACGCCCAGATCTCGCTGCAGAAGGGCGCCCCAGCCGTTCCCGAGCTGGGAACCCTCGACAGCCCGTCCGGCGACTCGACGAGCACCCAGGCCATGCACCGGGCCGGCCCACAGCCCCAAAAAACGAAATCCGCCCGTTCGGGGCCGCCTCCGATGAAGACCGAAGTGACGGAAATGCCCAAGGGCCTCTCCTGGCCTGGCAAGGGACTCATCGAGGTCGTGACCGCGGAGGACGAATTGATCTATGTGGATGGGGTCTTCACCGGACGCGGCCCGCTGCGCCGCATCCCGGTGGCACCCGGTGAACATGAAGTCACGATCAAGAACAACGGCTCCGAGCGGCAGGGTATCGTGGCTGTCCAATTGGATCGCTCAACGCGGGCCGTCTTTCAGGCCGAGTAGGACGGATCGGGCGCGCTCGCGACTCTCGTGCGGGCGCCCAGCGTTCTTCGCCCGGGCCCCAAGCCGCCGAAATCCAACCGAGCCACAAGCTCCTGGCATCACTTCGCCGAGCATGAATGCCGAGCCGAAAGCGCAACCCGTGAACGCCGAGTCGAGCGCGCAACGGCTCGCCATCTCCCTGTGTCTCATCGTTCTTTCAATGGCTTTGCCAGCCTGCCGCTGTGACAACACCGCAGATGAACCCCCGAAGGGAGACTTGGCCAAGCAGAGACGCAAAGAAGCAACAGCCAGGCCGAGGCAAAGCACGAAGCAGGCCAGGCTCGACCTCTTGGAAATGGCTCCGCGCTGTCATCTCCAGCACCGGGGAGTGGTCCTTGATCTCGGTTCTCCAGCCATCGAGACGAGTCGCTTCTTCGAGCTGGGTCATCATGAGTCGTTTGAGCGTGTCTATCACCAGGGAAAGGCCTACGCGCGCCTTCAAGCCATGCGGACCAAGTTCTTGGTTTGGCTCCCTACCGAGCTCGAACAAATCGAGTTCTCGGCCGAGGTCCATGGGACCAAGTCTCAACGCATTGCGGCCTATGTCGACGGAAAGCGACTCGGCGCCGACCGGATCACCCGGGACGAATCCCAGGTCGTGAGGATCCGCTCCAACAAGGAGCCCCTCGCAGCTGGACGCCATGAACTTCTCGTCAGTCTCTCCCGGCGGCGGGGCATCGGAGCCGGCGCTGATATCAGTTGGGTTCGTCTCGGTCCTCCCGTGGAAAACAAGACCGACACTCCCGCCCCACGCGCGGAGATCTTTTCGGAAATGCCAGCCGGAGGCGAGCAGCGAAAAGCCGTCGTGCTGCGTCATGGGAGCGGGCTTCGCTGCCCCTTCTGGATTCCACAACATGCGACCTTGAAAACAGCGCTCGGCGTGTGGGGAGCAGGTGGCGCCGTCGCTGAAATCGCCGTCCGGACTTCCCAGGGCTCCAGAACGGTCGTGAGGACAACCCGCCTCGAAGAAGATACGGCACGGGAAGGATGGCAACCGCTGGAGTTGGATCTCTCCGCCTATGGGGGACAGGCCATCGAGCTGGAGCTTCGCGCCGCCCACGTCGCGGAAGGAGCTCGTCTGGGCTTCGCCACCCCGGCCATCACCGGGAAGCGGCACACCGCAGAGCTACCGCCGCACGCCCGGCGCGTGGTGGTCTTCGTTCTTTCGGGGTTGGGTCGCCGCCACGAGCCGCCTTCTGCAGCGGCTCATGGACTTCCCGTGGTTGGCGCGCTGACTCGCTCGTCCGAGGTCTTTTCGGACTACCGGGTGCCAACCACGAGCGTCCCGGGTGTGATCGCTTCCCTTTTGTCGGGTTTGCAGCCTTGGGAGCACGGTCTGCAGAAGGACCGCCACATGCTCAGGCCACGAGTTTCCGGCCTCGCCGAGGCCCTTCAGGCAGCGGGGGGGAGCTCGGCCTTCTTCACCGGAGTTCCTCTTTCATTCGGCGGATTTGGTTTCGATCGTGGCTTCGAACGGTTCGTCGCCATCTCGCCCGTTGCCGATCGTGCTGCCACGGCGTCCATTGACGAGGCACAGGCTTGGCTCCAGCAACATAAGGACGAACAGCGCCGACAGCTCGTGCTCATCCATCTGCGCGGTGGGCATCCCCCGTTCGATATTACTCAGGAAACGGCCCGAGGACTGCCTCCCAAAGAATACGGAGGGGACCTCGATCCTCGCCGGGCCGCCATCCAACTGGGCCGGATCCGTCTGCGGCGCCGCGGACGGCGAATGCCCGAGGAGGACTGGCAACGCTTCTTTGCCATGCAGAAGGCCGCCCTTCTGAAACAGGACGAGCGCATCGCCTCGTTTTTGTCATGGCTCCAAAGCGCCGATCTACAGCGAGACACCCTCGTCATCTTGATGGGGGACGTAGGTGCCGGAGAGCGGCCGAGCATCCCCTTCTCCCTGGAAGCCCCCCTCGAGGAGGACTACCTGCAAAGCCTCTTGCTGATTCGGCACCCCAGTGGCTTCGGAGCCGGCCGAACAAATTCCCAAACTCTGACGACCATCGATGTCACCAAAACCATTGCGCAGTACCTGGGACTCGAGCTTCCCGAAATCTCCCCATCCGCCATTGATCTCAGCAACGAAGCCGCACGCCATCAGGCAGCCATGCGCGCCCACGTTGCCTACCGCGGTGGCGCGTACTCCACCAGGCTCGGGCCCTTTCGACTCGATGGCCGAAGCGGTCGCGCACCTGAGCTCTGCCACCTCCCGCTCGATCCGGGGTGCGTAGAGGATCGCTCGGCCATGCATCCCATCGCTACGCGAGCTCTTTGGACCAGCACTTGGCAGGCGTTGCACCACGAGCTGAGTCAACAGAAAGAGCCTGTCGAAAGGGAGGAGCAAGAAGATCTTGCAGCGGCACTCACTGTGTGGGGCGTTCCTCGCTAGTGCTGCGACCACATAAAAGTGGTCGGTAGGGAGACCACTTTTCTCTCGAAATCATTCATCTTCCTCCGGTCGGTCGCAGCACAAAAACCAGGAAAAAGGCCGAGGCAAAGACGTACCCGAGCGCGGTTTCGAAGCCGACCTCACCCACTTCTG
>CAYTRQ010000247.1:0-8642 GCA_964440025.1 uncultured Polyangiaceae bacterium
CCTTCTGGGAGTGCTTCGAAACCGCTCGAAACGTGAGTTGCCGAGGCACTAGAACGTATCTCGCGAGCCTCGGAGGGACTCTTGGACCTTTTGGTGCTTGCTCGGCCGCCGCGCAGGTGGTGTGCTCTTCTCTGAAGAAGGCGCGCGGAAGACGAGAGCCGGAAGATGGGAGACCCAGACACAGAGGTCCTTCCCGGTCAAGTGCTGGCCGGAAAGTACAAGATCGAGCAGGTCCTCGGAAAGGGGGGCATGGGTGTGGTCACGGCCGCAATGCATCTCCAACTTCAGGAGCGGGTCGCTCTCAAATTTCTCCTTCCCGAGGCCTTGGCCAATCCAGAAGCTGTGCGCCGCTTCGAACGCGAAGCTCGAGCGGCAGTAAAAATCAAGAGCGAGCACGTCGCCCGCGTCACGGATGTTGGAGTTCTCGAGACGGGAGCTCCCTACATGGTCATGGAATACCTCAGCGGCCTCGACTTGGGGCAATATCTCGAGAGCTATGGGGTATTAGAGCCTAGTGAAGCTGTAGAGTACCTTCTCCAGGCTTGTGAAGCCGTTGCCGAGGCTCACAGCCTTGGCATTGTGCACCGCGATCTCAAGCCGGCGAACTTGTTTCGTATTTTGCGTGCCGATGGAACTCCTTCCATCAAGGTCCTCGACTTTGGGATTTCCAAAGTCGCCGCCGATCATTCGTTGACCCAGACGTCGTCGATGATGGGGTCGCCCTATTACATGTCCCCCGAACAGATGACCTCGGCGAAGTCGGTCGATGCGCGATCGGACATTTGGTCGCTGGGAGTCATTCTGCATGAGCTTCTGACCGGCCGGACTCCCTACGAAGGGGACACCGTGCCAGAGATCTGTGTGCAAATTTTGCACGAGCCTCCACCAAAACTGACCGCCCTTCGTCCGGATCTCTCCCCAGGACTGGAAAAGGTCGTGGCCCGAGCTCTCGAGAAGGATCGGGCCAACCGGTATCCAGACATCGCAGCGCTGGCGACCGATCTCGCGCCATTTGCTTCGGAGAGGAGCCGGCATTCGGTGGAACGAGTCAGCCGAGTCTTGGGGACGGCGCCGACGACGGTTCAAGGAGACAGAGGTTCCGCTTCTGCAGGGAGACGTTCCACCGATACGGTTGCCGTCCCGGCCGCAGACTCGCCCATCAAGGAAACCTTGGCGGGTGCAGCGAATACCCAGCCGGAAGGCTCCGGAAGCAGGTCGCGATGGGGCGGAATCGCCGTCGCCGGTGTACTGCTCGTGGGCGCTGTCGGGGCGGCGGCGGTTGCGATCACGGACGGGCAAGAGGAGGAGCTTGCCGAACCTGCTGCAGAAATCGATGGCGAGGAGAGTCCAAGGGCTCGACAAGCCGAAAGAGAGTCCCCGGGGGAGGACGATCCGAGGCAATCCGATTCGAGTGAAAAGAGAACGGACGACTCCGAGGACGCTGGGTCTGGGCAGGACGACTCTCCAGCTGCAGCTCACGCCCCGCCGCCCACTGGGGAATCCACGGAGCGGGCGGTTGGGGCTCAAGAGGCATCCGCCGCGGAAAGAGCGCCAAGCTCGTCATCCCCAAGCTCGTCATCCCAGAATTCGGCCCGGGCTGCAGTTGGAGCTCAGGAAACGGCCACGGCGGACGTAAAAACCTCCCTGTCCGAGCGAAACTCCCAGTCTCCGCCAGCGGCGACGCGGGAGAAGGGCGACGTTGCCGAGCCAGAAAAGACCGCTCCACGGGCGGTCAAGTCCGCTTCGCAAGAACCCAAGGCTCGACCGAAACCGAAGCCTCAAGATCAAGGGAAGAAGAGCGATCCGTCCGATCTGTTCCGCTATCGGAAGTAAAAAAAGGGAAAAATCGGCAACATGGATTGCGCCAAAGGGAGTGCAGCGAGCCACGCGCCGCGGCGACTTCGGTGTTTTGCCTGAGCGGTGACCGGGCGGTATGAGCTTAGTCATGAGGAGCCGATTCGTTTTTCGCCTCGCCATGTCAATTGTCCTCTCGGTGAGTTTTGCTCAGGCACAGCCGACCGAAGCGGAAGCCGCGTCTGCAGAACGAGACATTCCCGATGAGAGTGCTCTGGGAGAATTCGTCGTCACTGGCGTCGTGCAGGAGCATATTCCCAAGATCGCGATTCTTCCGTCTCGTTCTCTGGCTCAGGAGGATGTTGTCGTGCGCAGTGTCGTGCGCCGCGATTTGGAGATCACGGGATTCTTTGACGTCATTCCCGACGACAAGGCCCCTCCGGGCGTGTACGGGTTCAAGGATCCGGTTGACGTTGAAGCCTGGCAAGCTTTGGGGGCCGAAGCGATCGTCAAGGTAGCGGCGCGGGAGGCTTCCGAAAGCGAGGTAGAGGTTCTGGGGATCGCCTACTTCCCGAGCGCAGGGCCCCAGCCGGTTTATGAAACCAAGCTCGTTGTCGACAAGGATAATGTCCGCCGCACCGCTCATCGCATCACTGACGATCTGATTGGAGCGCTCACGGGCAGGCCTGGTGGTTTTTCGAGCCGCTTTACCTTTTCCGGTTCATGGGGGAGGAATCGACGGGTTTTTACCGTTGACGCCGACGGCAATGGGCTTTCCTACCATACGGATCCGGAGCTGACTGCGATCGCGCCGGCGTTTGGCCCGCAAGGGCGCGTCTACTATGCGCGCAGTAAAAGGTATTCGCCGTTCCGCGTCTACTCCCTCGAAGTGGAAGGAGACGAGGAACCTGAGAAGTTCTCGCTCCCATTCAAAGGCAGCATCTACAGCATTGCTTTCGATGACGCCCGAAAGAAGGTGGCCGTAGCCGTGGCTGAGGCTGGGGGGAGCTCCATTTATGTTGGGGACGCCGATGGCACCAACTTCGAGAAGGTGTCGAAGACCACGATTGCGACGCATCCGGCTTTTAGCCCCAGCGGGAAGTTGGCGTGGGTCGGAGGAGAACCGAAAAGCGGTGCTCACCGCATCTACGTTGACGGAAAACCAGTGAGCCCAGCTGGCTTCTCAGCCAGTGCACCGACATTTTGCGATACAGAAGACGGAATCTTTCTCGTCTATTCGGTGGCCGTAGGAGGAGGGCGGAACGATTTGGTGATGTCCGGCGAGAGTGGGCAAGGCCTTTCCCGGCTGACTCAGGGACAAGGATCGAATACTTACCCAGCCTGCAGTCCGGACGGGAGGCTGCTCGCCTTCTTTTCTGATCGAAAAGCGGGCAAGGGCCTCTACATTCTGTCTCTGAAACGGTGGACGACTCAAAAAGTGATTGGGATCGTGGGGCAGAGCCTTCGCTGGGATCCGCTTCCCGAAGAAAACCTTGAAACGGGCAAGGAAAAACCTCAGGGGGCTACGAATCCTCCTGTCCCCCGCGAACCAACTTGCCCATCGCGTGCGTCTCGCGAACACCAAGCAAACCGAACTGCACGCCGTAGCCCCCCTCTTTGATCCAACGAACATACCCGGGCAAGGAGCACTGTCCGAACCCCTTGAGATCGAATGTCATGATCACTTTGGTTCCAATCGGCGGAATGTGGTTTCCGTAGAGAAACATCCCCCCCAGGCTCATGTCGTGAGACTGTGCTTCTACGACTTTCCCTTCAGGGAGCTGGACCTCGACTGGCACGATGTAGGTGGTTCTCGGGTGCTGACGCTTTTCTTGCACGGAAGCTCCTTGGACGGGACGCCAAGAGCGTTGTGCTCCCGGCAGGGGCCGAATATGTTGGGGCTCGGGCCTGTGGCCTGTCAAGGTAGGTCTTTCTCCCTCATGCTGCTGTCTGTGCGAAATCGCGAGGTGAAGTGAGCAATCAGAGAGTGAGGGGTCAGGGAGCCCGTTCGAGCCTATGAAGCAAAGCTGCTTTCGCAGCCTCGGAGATGGGAAGCCGCGGTTTTCTCGCCATTCCGTGGCTCGCAGTCTGGTGCTCCTTCTCGTCGTCGTTGCGCCAATTGTCGCCTTGCTGATTCCTCGCCCCACGCGCGGCCGGATCGTGATCCTTCCCAGGCTCGACCATGACCGTCTTGAGATTCTTGCCGAGCGAGAAAAGCGGAGGGGGGAGCAGGCACTTTCCGGTTCTCTTCCAGTTGGAGTTCGTACTGTTGGTGAGCTTTTTCGGCGTTTGGGGCATGCTTTGGCTCGCGAACCCGAACGCAGTCGCGCTCTTTTGAGTGAACTCCGGGAGGTGACTCGAGAGCAACTTGCGGCGGGTCGAATTCGAGAGCTGCTCCGGCTCAGGGCACTCCAGAGCGAGCTTTTTGTGAACCAGGTTAAGCGATTCGAGAAGAGTGGAACAGGCGATCGACAGCTCGAAGAACTAGCTGGTGACTTCGAGCATTTCCTTCGTCGGTTTTGGGAAAAGGGTGGAGGAATCAGGCTCGATGATGCCGAGCTGCGGCTGTTATTCCGAGTCCGCTGGGGAAAACTCACAGGCACATACAGACGACCGATCTTTGGCCCCCAGCTCGAAGAATTGCGTGCTTACTACGCGATTCATTTGCGTTATCCGCAGGCCTCCCCCGACGAGGCCATTGCTCGTTCCTTGGAGCAGCTCCGCTCCACTCGAGCGCTGGGACGAGTCGATCCGAATTTCCCCACGAAATTGGCGACCGGTGTTCTGCTTTTGCGCGCCCAGCGCCCGATCCGAGCAGCGGCAGCCCTCCGTCAATACTTGCAAACGCGGCCCCATGGGCCTTATGCGCTTGCCGCGCGGAATCATTTGCTCTTTGCCCAACGTAGTCAGTGAAACAGCGTGACGTCAAAAGTGTCTCCATCGGAGAGGCGGTGTCTTGTGTTTTGAAGGAACCGGGGGGCATGACCTACCTGGGGCGCGTAGGTGGAGGGGCCGGACCCTGGTTGGCAGCTTCGGTCCTCAAGGAAGGGCGCAGTGTCCTGTACGTCACTGCGGATTCGAAGCAAGCTGCGCGGGCTCTCGATGATTTGACGGCCTTTTCGCCCGACCGGCCACCTCGATCCTTCCCGGGACCTGAAGTTGGCCCTTACGCGACGGTCCGTCCGGACCGTGTTCTCTCTCGGATGCGAGCAGCCGTTCTCGCGTCGCTCGTCACGCAGCGGCCGAGCGCGATTGTGACCACGGCAAGCGGGTGGATTCGAAGGACGGTACCGCCACCGGTGTTGGCGAGAGCCATCAGCCAAGTCGTTTTGGACCAGCAGCTGGCGCCTGCCGAGTTGAGTTCAACCCTCGAGCATTCCGGCTATGAGCGAGTTTCGCTCGTGGAAGATCCTGCTTCCTTTGCGATTCGGGGTGACATTATCGATGTGTGGTCCCCCGGGGACGACACCCCCGCTCGAATCGAGCTCGACTTCGAGCGAGTTCAAAGAATTCGCCCGTTCGACCCGAAGTCGCAACGAAGCTCCGGGGAACCGCTCGAAGCCCTGCAACTCCTTCCGGCGCGGGAAGCAATCGTGACGCCGGAGAGCGCGCTCCGAGCCGAAGCCGTGATGCGCGATCTGTGTGATGCGCAGAACCTCCCGACGTCTCGCACACGCCTTTTGCTCGAGGATGTCCGATCCGGGCGTGCCTTTTTTTCTGGTCAAGCTCTTTTGCCGGCCCATCATCAACTCTCGCCATTGAGCGCGCATCTACCGGATGATGCCGTGCTCATTTTTGAACAAGGCGATCGCATCTATCAACGAGTTCAGGAACTCTTGAGTGAAGCCCGAGAGGCTCACGATCGCATGGAGCAAGAGCCAAGGTTTCCTGTTGGTGCTCACTATCTCGAGGGCCAAGCGCTTGCTGACTCCTTGAACGACTTTTCTGTTGCGTCTTTGCAATCCGGCACAGTCTTTTTCGGTGAAAACTCAGGCTTTGGTGCAATCGAAGGACCCTCTACGACGCTGTTTTCTTTGGGGACATTCTCTCAGGACGAATTGGCGAGAAAGCTCGCCTTGGCGCGTAAGGACCGCGGTGGCGATCTTTCACCTCTTTGGGAGGCATTGGAGTTCGAGCGAGAGAATCATCATGAAATAATCCTGTCGGCGAGGACCGAAACACAGGCGGACCGACTTGCGCAGCTCGGGGTCCATCGTGGCTTTCCCATGAAGAGAAGAGAAGCGGCCCTTTTGGAAAAGCACCACGCTGTTTCAAAGGGGGACGTTCAGCTCGTTGTTAGTTCGTTGATGCGTGGTTTTGCTTCCGAAACGGAGCGGCTATTTCTTTTGACGGAAGAGGAGATCTTCGGTCAACGGGTTCACCGTCAGAAGCGGAGCGCTGCCGGAGCGCTTCGTGATGCCTTGGATGACTTGCGTCTACTTTCCGTTGGTGACTACGTGGTGCATCAGGAGCACGGTATTGGGAAGTATCTCGGGCTCGAGCATCGTCAGGTTGCCGGGGTGACGGTGGATTTGATTGCCATCGAATACTTGGGAGGAGACAAGCTGTTCCTTCCCGTCTACCGTTTGAGTCAGGTCCAGCGCTACTCGGGGGCGGAGTCCAGTCCTCGGCTCGACAAGTTGGGGGGACAGACATTCGCACGGACGAAGAAGCAGGCCACGGCCCGCGTCCGGCAGATGGCGGATCAACTCCTTTCGCTGTACGCGCTGCGGCGTCATGTGAAACGTCCGCCGCTCGCCGTTCACAGCGACGATTACGCTGCGTTTGCAGCCGAGTTTCCCTACGAGGAAACCCCAGACCAAGCTGCGGCCATCAGTGATGTCCTCTCCGATCTTTCTCAGGATCACGTGATGGACCGGCTGATTTGCGGCGATGTGGGGTTTGGCAAGACCGAGGTGGCCCTCCGGGCCGCCTTCCTCAGTGTCCTTGCTGGGCGCCAGGTGGCCTTGCTTTGCCCAACGACAGTCCTGGCGGAACAGCATTACCGGACCTTTTCTTCCCGGCTTTCGCGGGCCGGTGCCGAAGTCCGGGTGGTCAGCCGATTTCAGAGCAGGAAGCAAGTCACGCAAACCCTTGCCGATCTCAAGGCGGGTCGCGTCGACGTGGTCGTAGGCACTCACCGGCTGCTCTCCAAGGACGTTTATTTCAAGAATCTGGGACTGCTGGTCGTGGACGAAGAGCAGCGCTTTGGCGTTACTCACAAGGAGAGAATCAAGGAGCTCAGACGCAATATCGATGTGCTGACTCTGACGGCGACACCCATCCCTCGCACTCTCAGTCTGTCGATGAGCGGAGTGAGGGACATGTCGGTCATCATGACTCCACCAGTCGATCGTCGATCGATTCGAACCTTCATCGCGCGGATGTCTCCGGAACTGATCGTGGATGCCCTTCGACACGAGGTCGAGCGAGCGGGGCAGGTTTTCTACGTCTACAATCGCGTGGGAGGTATCGTCGAACGAGCTGCACTGATTCGAAAGCTCTTGCCCGACTTGCGGGTTGGTGTGGGCCACGGTCAAATGAGCGAGCGCGAGCTTGAAAAGACGATGCTCGGGTTCGTCAAGGGAGACTTCGATGTGCTCGTCGCCACCACGATTATCGAAAGCGGATTGGACATTCCCCGCGCCAACACGATGCTTGTCGAACGGGCCGATCAATTCGGGTTGGCGCAACTTTATCAACTCCGGGGCCGGGTGGGACGCTCCTCGGAACGTGCCTATTGCTATTTGCTCCTTCCGCCGGATGTTCCAGCCTCGAACGAGGCCATGAAGCGGCTTGAAGCTTTGGAGCGGTACACGGAACTTGGTTCGGGATTTCACGTGGCCACGTTGGATATGGAGCTCCGCGGCGCAGGGGAAATTCTTGGGCAAGACCAAAGTGGGCTTTTGCCTCGCATTGGCTTTGATCTGTTTTCGCGCATGCTCGAGCAGGCTTCCGCTGAGCTGGCGGGCGTCGAGTACGACGAGGAGGTCGATCCGGAATTGTCGATCGATCTCGAAGCTCTTCTGCCAGAGTCATACATTTCGGAAGTGGGCCTCCGCTTGAGCTTGTACAAGAGATTTGCGTTGGCCAAGAGTGAGGAGGAGGTCCTGTCTCTTAGCGAAGAGATGGAAGATCGGTTCGGCGCGCCACCACCGGAAGCGCGGCGCTATGCGGAGGTGATGCGACTCAAGACCCATTTGCGGGAGCTTCGCGCGTTGGGCTGCAATGCCACCCGTCGGAGTGTGACGCTCCACCTCAGGGAAGACACTCCCCTTTCCGCGAAGCAGCTCGCGCCGTGGCTAGCTGGAAAGATGAATCACTATAGCTTGACGCCGGACGGTCGCCTCACCCGTCGTGCGGGCGCGGAAGAATCGTTCGATCACGGTCTAGCCCATGCCAGGCGGATGTTGAGCGAGCTGTCTTCGATCAGAAAGTAGAGTCGGAGCTTGGTTTTATGTGTCCGTGTTTCTGATGAGAACTATCTCAAAAGCCCGTTCTGATGAGGAGAGCCGTTATAGAGCACTACACACAACCCCGTTTCCGGCGCTTTGCTCGATGTGCTGCGTTTCTGATGGGAACGTATCTCAGAGCCCCTTCGGGGTTTTTGAGCCGGCGTTCTAAGCTGAACGCTCTTCGAGCTCGAGGGCCGACAGGACCTCATGATGTTCCGCTCTCAATTGCTCCAGAAGGCTTGCGGACTCTTCGGGCATTGGCTCCAACCGAGCGCACAGAGCTCCCATGCGCTGGGCACCCAATGCGAGACAACTGCCCTTGAGTTTGTGGGCAATGCTTTTCACCTCGGTGGCCTTTCCTGCTTCCACCGCGCCTTGGAGGGATTCGATCTG
>CAYTRQ010000248.1:0-681 GCA_964440025.1 uncultured Polyangiaceae bacterium
CTGGATCGAAGTTGCTTTTTCGACTCGCATCCCGACGGATGCGAGAGGGCGGGCAACTTCGCTTTTTAGCCCATTTATCGCCGTCGAACGCTTTGTTGCTTGTTGGTTCGCATCCTTTTCGGATGCGAACTACCTACAGCTAAAGACTCCTCGTCGCAGCCTTTTGAACGTGCCGAACCGATCGTTACAAGTACAGCCCCGCCCGGCATAGTCACGACTGTAAGCCAGACAGGCGTCGATAACGATTGGCATGTCCATATCCTCATGTCCAGTCATGAAAGCATTGGGATCGATCTCCACGGTGCCGGCGTCCACATCGTAGCGAAAGTCCAAGAACGGATTTCTGCCATTGTAGCCGTAGAAGATCAGATGTGCCTCGAGCTTCGCAATTTCCTCGCCGACGGCGTCAAAAACATAGTGGATGCCGCACAAAGCATCATCATGGGTTCTTGTACCGATCTGAGTGAGTGTGATTTCTTCAGAGGGAAACCGCCATGGTTCCCACTGCAACTTGCCTTGGTACTCGGCATAGCGAGCCACGAGATCGCTTGCAAAGGAGGCTGCGTCGATGACCTCTTTGGAAACTCCATCCACATGGTTGATGTCAGGATCTTGCAAAGCCAGGATCGATTGCACGTGATCGCAATCACCGTATCCTCGCTCGTAGCAACGCTGCAGCCC
>CAYTRQ010000248.1:691-8625 GCA_964440025.1 uncultured Polyangiaceae bacterium
CTGCGTCCAATATTGTAGGGGCACGTCAATCAACCTGAGGTCCTTATCCGGTTCAAGACGGCCCATTTCGGTAGCCATTGCTACGGCCAGAGTCGCCTTTAGCAGGTCCTTGCCCTGATTGGTGCCACAAATCTCGTCGTCCCAATTCATTTCGGTTGACGAAGTCGTATCGGTGGTGGTGCCCCCTCCACTGTCGTCGCCGTAACTACCCCAGTACCAGGCCTCTTCTTTCTGCTGAAATTCTCCGGCTTCGACCGCACAACCAGCAAGGCCAAGGGCTCCTAGAGCAATCACCACTGCCGCCATCTTGTTCTTCATCAATTGTTCCTCCTGTGAAGGTAGAAGTTGCCTTCACCCCCACCTGGTGCAGGCGGCGTTCCATGTCTGGAAGGAGAAACAAAAAGCAAAACGGCAATCGCCGGAGACCGTGCCTACCCAAAAATACCTGTCATTTGCTAGTCACACATCATCACCACACATCACACATCAACATTCTCAATGCAACAATCCCGTTTGCGCATTGTGCACATGTGAAAATTGCACAGACTGATCGTGCAGGCTCTCAAAAGAGAATTCGGAGGTTCTCGTCACGCATCTACTGTGCCACTTTGTACCATGCGTAGCAGATCGTACTCCATGTGAGTACAAGGTGTCGGACACGGGAGCCACAAGAAGACCTCCCGCGCCGACGCGTTTCAGCAACTGACCGCATCGAAAAACCCGTGGAAAGGGCTCCTCCGATGCTCGGCTCGTCCGCACGCGCGTGAGCGTCGCGGAGCCTTTCGAGCTTGTGAGATGTGCTCTAGACTCGCCGGCCGTGGGAGACCGCACTACCCCTTCGTTGGACATCGTCTCACCGAGTCGCGCAACGATCATTCGCTATTTTTCATCCATCGCTGGGGGGTTCGTTTTACTCCTCCTGGTGACGGCGCCGCTCCGCGATGAATCCATCGTAGTTGTAGTCAGCTATCTGGGACTGCTACTGGCTTTCGCCAGTGCCCTCAAGCTTCGCCACAAGTCCCCCGGAGTTGCCGGTGCCATCTGCTCAATCGGCCCACTCGTCTTCGTGACCGTGCTTTCCGGCATCCGGGGCGGCGTGGCAAGCCCTCCAGCACTTACTGCATACTTAACACTCGTCGTACTCACAGGCTTGTGTTGGAGCTCCCGGGGCACCTTTCTCGCCGCAATACTGTCCAGTGCCATCATCGGGTATTTTGTCATGGTCGGTCCCGAGACCAAAGGGATGTCGCGCTTTCAGGTCTGGGCCGAGATCGCGTTTCAGCTCGTCACGGTTGCCATCATCGCGCACGTGACGGTTCGCTCTCTCTCTCTTGCTGCCAAGGAAGCGCTTGCCCATCAAAAGGCACGAGAAGCACTGGAGGCACGCATCCAGCGCTCCCAATCCATCGAAGCACTAGGCCGACTGGCCGGTGGTGTTGCCCACGACTTCAACAATCTTCTCACCATCATTCTGAGCACAACCGATCTTCTTTCTGCTAGAGGAAACCTCGGCGAAGAAGTCAAGGCCGACATCGACCGCATCGAAGAGGCCGCCACAAAGGCCTCTAGCCTTACAGCACAACTGCTTGCCGTCGGTCGCAAGCAAGTCCTGAAACCCAAAGTCCTCAGCCCTAAGGAAACGCTCGACCGTCTCGTGCCTCTCCTACGACGTCTCCTTCCCGCAAACATCGAACTAGCCGTCCATTCCGCGTCGGACGCTGGGAACATCAACGTCGATGAGGCACGGCTTGAGCAGGTCCTCATTAACCTCGTCACCAATGCAACTGATTCGATGCCCGACGGCGGGCATCTGAAACTGAGCGCGCAGAATGCAACCCTCACCGAAAAGGATAGGCAAGAGCATCCGAACGTGGAACCGGGAGAATATGTCGAGCTAGCGGTCTGCGACAACGGTGGCGGAATGTCGGAAGACATCAAAAACAGGATGTTCGAACCGTTTTTTACTACCAAGCCTCGAGAGAAAGGCACCGGTCTCGGACTTGCCATGGTCCATGGAATCGTCAGTCAGAGCCAGGGGCATATCTTTGTAGAAAGCCGTCTAGGAACAGGAACCTGCTTCCGCATCTACTTCAAGCGCAGCAGACTCAAGCCCTCGGAAGCAGAGCAAAAATCCGAGATCAAACCTCTGCGATGCCCTGCCAGGATCCTTCTCGTCGAAGATGCAACGGAAGTTCGTCACGCGACAAAACGCCTCCTCGAGCAGCTGGGACATTCTGTTGAGGAAGCATGCAACGGACAGGACGCTCTGGAGCGCTACGCGTCCAATGTGCACAACTTCGATTTGCTAGTGACCGATCTCATGATGCCCAAGATGGGTGGACGTCCCTTGTCCGAGCGACTCCGAAAACTCCATCCGCCTCTGAAGGTCCTGTTTATTTCGGGCTACGCAGACGACTCCTTCGAAACCCCCAATGAACTTGGCACCGAACAGCACTACCTGGCGAAGCCCTTTACGAAAAGAGCACTCCAAGAAAAGCTACGAGACCTTCTCGAGCCTCAATTGCACTCTGAACCACCTCCCACTTCATACCCCCAAAAAAGACCTCCTCCATGGGGATGACCGCCACTCACCCCATAAACATCAGAGAGCTTTTCGAGTAACGACAGGCAAATCTCTCGTAAGAAGCACGGCGGAGTTCTCACAAACGTTTTTGAGGGTTTTTTCCGCTGGATGGCCCGGGTAGGGGTAATAGGCATGGTCGGGGCGCGCGTTTCTCCAGGCCAACGCGTAGGCAATTTTCAGACCATGAGAGGTACCCATGAGAGGTTCCAGGAACTCAGCCAAAAGCCAATCCGATTCAATGCCCTTGCCATTGACTCCACCACGCGGACCAAATTCAGTAATGGCCGGTATCTTTCCTTCGGCTTGGGCCACTTCGACGAGCCAGCCCAAGAGCTCTGAAAAACGCGATGGCCCGGGCTCAAAATAGTAGTCAAGCCCGAAAACGTCGACATACTCCTTTCCTGGGTAACCGTAAAGCAGCTCATCCCTGGAGAAGACGCGTCCACCGTCCGGAGAAAAAGCAAGGAGAAGATTATCCAGTCCCCGTTCAACCTTGAGATAGTCGATAGCAAAGCGATAGAGCCGAACATAGTCCTCCTCGGCGTTCTGCCGTCCCCACCAAAACCAGTCTCCAGTGTGTTCGTGAAAAAGACGTAGCACCACAGGGATTCGTTCGTTTCCTGGTCCACGGAGGGAATCCAGATACTCGGCAACCCGATCCAAGTATTCGACAAACAAGCCGTTGCTTTTTCCGCCTGGCAAAACGGAAGTGACGGCTGGCGTGCGATCCCAGGCGTCACCTCCAGTTAGCGGATTATCCACATGCCAGCTGATGGTATTGATGCCACCGCTCTCGTAGGCACGTCGAATCAATTCTTGCATCCTCGCAAAGTTCACACCATCACCGTTCTTCAGCCGTCCCGCTTCCAACCCAAAAATATCCCATCCATAAACTCCCACGTGCGAACCGCAAATGCTCTTGACATCGGATCGGTTACTTCCATCTTGCCAGCCAACTCCATACGCCGTAGTATCCTCGTGCCCGAGTGCGAATGCGGGCCTCTCAGCAAGCGCTCTTAGCTTCCGGTGAAGCCTGCTTCGAGCTGCCCGAGTAGCTCGGATGTCATGAGGAGTAGTCGGGGAGTTCCAACGTCGAGCCGCCCTGGTTCGCGAAGACGACATCGTGGTCTGCCTTGATATCGAGGAGTCGAGATTGCGATGAGTCGATCCCAAAGCTGGTGACTCCGCGGAACGAACCGGCCCTGAGTGAGGCGGCGAGCACCCCAACGCCCCCGCCGCCACGAGCCCTAGGCACGACAATCTCTGAAGAAACGCCCGGAAACTGAACATGGTCAGGATCCTAGTCGAGCTGGCACCCCGGGCGAATCCGTTCCGGACGGCGCCTCCTCGACTTCCGTCGCTCCCCGACGCGCTGAACGAGTCCGCGGCGCGAAAGGGCCACATCGCCCGCCCGCCCGTAATCCGTCAGCGGGCACAACTCTCGCTTGGTCTTTTTCGCGCCCTGGTCAGGTGAGGGCGCGAAAAAGACCTTCAATGGCTCAATCTCTGCCCGCTGGATCGATGTTGCTTTTTCGACTCGCATCCTGATGGATGCGCGTCGTCGGAGCGAGGGCGGGCGACGGAGTGGCCTTTTGGAGACGCGAACTAACTAGCCAGCGTTCTCGGATTCGTCCGCTCACTGGACTCGTCCGCATTTTTCCCCATCGCGTCAGTACTTTTTTGGGGATTTGTGTACTTTTTGGCCGCTCCACACTCCCAAGGTGCCCCTGCTCTGCTAGTGTGTTAAGTATATTGCTTCAATCCTTGCGGCGCCAATCCTTGCGGCGCGTTTCACTTAAGCGCGCGAAAGCCAGAAATAGAGGCCGACGACGGAAGTGGGACTGCCGAAGGCCGTTCAAACCTCACTTCACATGAGGGCTTCAAGGGTAACCGGCTGCTACATGTCATTGAAAAGCTTCGTAGGTCTATCCAGTGTTTTTCTTAACTAGATTTCAGAAGTTGTTGTTGGGGCTCACCGCTGTTTGCAGTGCGAGCGCTTCTTTCGTCTTCAGCTGTTCCGGCCCGCGACCTACCGATGGAGGCAACGGTTCCATGGGCGGTGTGTCCGGCGGTGGCTCATCCGGCGGCTCTGGCGGAGACGGGGGTGCACGAAATCAGGAGCTGCCGCTATCGGGAAAACCGTGTCCTGGCTATACATTGATTGGAAGCCCCGAGAATGATGCCGGAAAAAGCTTTGATGCCTTCATCATCGATATGAATGGTGAACCCGTCCACTCCTGGACCATCACTGGATTTCCCCCCCGAATGCTACCAGGTGGTTCGTTGATTGGTTGCCATGGCGTCTTCCCTAGCTCCTATGACTGTCTCTACATGGAGCAGCGAAGCTGGGAAAACGAGCTGGAATGGGAGTTCTCAGGCTGGACTGATTTGGATGGTGAGCTCGTCAGCCGACATCATCACGATCTTCAGCGACAAGGAAGTCCTGTTGGCTACTACTCACCACATCAGACTCCACTCGTTTCGGGAAGAACTCTCGTTCTGGCAATGAATCAGGTGACCGTTCCAGAAATTCGAGACGAAGAAATCACCGAGGACGTCATCTACGAAGTTGATGAAGACGGACAACTGACAGACTTCCTTTGGCGAAGCACCGAACACTTCGACGAGTTCGGATTCGACGACGATGCGAAGTATGATATTGCCAACAGAGAAGCAGGTCGACTCGAGCTTCTTCATGGAAATGCCATTTCCCGAGTCGGAGCCAACCGTTGGTTCGAAGCCGGACACGACGAGTTTCATCCCCAGAATATCATCTATTCGAGTCAAAAAGCATCGTTCGTCGCTATCATTTCTTATGAGACAGGCAACGTCGTGTGGCGTATCGGTCCGGACTTCGCTGGGCGCCCGGAAGAAAAGTTAGGGCAGTTCTCTGGACAGCATTTCGCCCATATTATTCCCCAAGGGCTTCCGGGCGCTGGAAATATGCTTGTCTTCGACAACGGTGGAGCGTCGGGCTATGGAGGCACCGAGGAAGACGTGCACGCCCGAAGATACTCACGGTCCTACTCGCGCGTGCTCGAGTTCAACCCGATCACCTTCGAGGTGGTCTGGGAGTATGGTGCTCCCTCTGGAGACGAGTTCTTCTACTCTCCCTACGTGAGCAGCGCCCAACGACTTCCCAACGGAAACACCCTCATCAATGCAGGGGTCCGGGGCTATGTCATGGAGATGACGCCGGACAAAGAGATCGTCTGGGACTATCAGTACGAGAGCGACAAGTCGGGCCACGGCCAGTGGGTCTATCGTGCGATCCGTGTGCCGCCAGAGTGGATACCAGCTTCCGCCAACGAATCTGCAGGGAACTATGCATCTTGGAAGAGTCTGTTCGAATAGGACTCGACGATTCACGGGCGGAGCCTGGCTCGACTCCGCCAACTCCTCGAAAAAACTTCTTCCTTCGACAGCGCTACGCACTATTCAGAGACGATCTGGACTGACTTGTCCCATAGCTCTTCGGCGAGGGTCATGTCCCTTCCCTGGTTCGACGGAACCTTTTCGTTGCAATCAGCGAGATAGCTCCCTGAAATGCCTCTCACTCGTGGATGAGTTGCCACGTAACATTGGGTAGCCGCTCCCTGAGGAATCGTCTTGAGAAAGAGCGGGCCGAGCACGCGATACCCCAGTTCTGCTCCCTTGGGGAGATGGCGGCCTAAGTTGGTGGCGATCACACCTGGGTGAACCGCATTTGCTGTCTTCTCCGTGCCCCGGAACCGAGTGGCTAGCGATTTTGCAAAGAGGAGATTCGCTAACTTCGATTGGCCATAGGCGCGCCAGGGACGATAACCTTTGGAGCCATCAAGGTTGCTGAACTCAATCCCAACCGCCGGCGCCTGGTGATGGGCCCCGCTGCTCAACACGACAACACGGGCAGCACTGGCCAAGTGATCGAGCAGTCCGGTGATTAGCTTGAAGTGAGCAATATGATTCACGAAAAATTGCTTCTCGATTCCCTGAATCAACTCCAACTTCGGCAAGGCCATCACGCCGGCGTTGGCGATGATGGCATCCAAGGCCGGGGCCTCCTTGTGCAGCTGCTCGGCACAACAACGCACCGAATCAAGGTCTTCGAGATCGCACGCCAAGGGACGCAACTCGCCCCTCAAGTGCCCGCAATTCTCTTCTACCTTGTCCACGGTTCGACCGGATCCCCAAACCGTCGCTCCCCTCATCATTAAGACTCGCGCGGTTTCCAGACCAAGACCCGAGGTGACTCCAGTAACAAATATGTTCTTCTTCGAGAGGTCGATTCCCTCCGTCACCTCCTCGGCAGTCGATCCATAGCCGAAGCCACTCGGGCCCGGCCCCTTCACTTTTGCAACTAATGACATTTCCATCTCTATCCTTCTCTTTTTGCCGCATCGCCACTCCCCCCATGCGAGGGGGCAAGCGGTAGACCTTCATCTACACGATTGATTCGCCCAGTTGCTCGCCCAAAGACGCACGGAAACTCTCTTTGAAGCGCCAGCGTTACTCAAGCTTTTGGCGGAAAACGATCATTCGCTCCAAAGTCATATCTCGCATGGAATGCTCGATCCCTCCTAGGTTGAGCCCCGAATCTCGGTGCCCTCCAAAGGGCATCCAGTCGACGCGAAATGCGGTATGATCGTTAATCATCACTGCCATCCCATGCAACCGACGCCCAACGTCAAGAGCGCGATCGAGCCGATTGGTAAACAGTGCAGCCTGAAAATAGGCATGAGGAAGATTTGCTCGCCGAATGGCATCTTCGATATCGTCATAGGAGTAGACGCACACCACCGGCCCAAAGACCTCATCCTTCGAGATGCGCACGTCATCAGGCGGGTTGAAGAGCACCGTCGGAGCATAGGTTGTTTCTCCAAGCGGCTGACCGCCACAAAGAACCTCAGCCCCCTTTTGCTGCGCTTCTTGGACCCATTCATGAACGCGCTCGACCTCCTTCGGCCAGATGAGCGGTCCAACCTCCGTCTCCTCGGCAGTGGGATCACCGACGACGAGTTTCCTAGCAGCCTCGCTCAAGCGTTGTACAAATTCACCGACGCGAGAAGAATGCACATAGATCCGTTGCACGGAAACACACACTTGCCCTGCATGATAAAATCCGCCCTTTGTGAGAAGCGGAATGGCATCGTCGAGATCTGCCGTTTCATCAAAAATGACCGGCGCAACCCCACCATGTTCAAGCGCACACAGGGCGCCTTTTGCAAGTTTCGAACGCAACATCCATCCGACCTTTGAGGAGCCGATGAACGTTAGAAACGCAACACGCGAATCGGAAACGAGCCTTTGTGTGACCTCGTTCTCGGTCAAAATCATCTGACAGTAGTCCCTAGGCAACCCAGATTCCCTG
>CAYTRQ010000249.1:0-8595 GCA_964440025.1 uncultured Polyangiaceae bacterium
GGATGTCCCGTGCCATCGCCAAGTACAATACCAACGACTACTGGACCCTTTCACGTCTCGAGAGCGGGATCCCTTGGGAGACGACATTGTACGTTCCCAAAATTTTTGCCCTCGCGATCGTGATGAACAATCCGCGTGAATTTGGTCTTGGGAGAATTCAAAAGGATCCAGCGGTCAGCTTCGATTCCATTCTGGTCGAACCAGCTACTTCGTTCGGTGAAGTGGCCACGGCGGCTGGGGTGACGGAAAAGAAAATCCTCGAGCTGAACCCGAAGTACCTTGCCGGTCGTGTTCCGCCGCAGGCCCCCCAAGGAGGTCCAAAACGCTGGAGCGTAGCGGTGCCAGCAGGGCTTGGAAAAACGGCGGCACGAAAGCTCTCCGAGGGGTCCGAGGGGGGACGACGTACGGTGAAGCTCAGACTTGGCGACACCCTCGAGAGTTTGGCGAAGCGCTTCGAGGTCTCCGAGCGTCGGATTATTTCCCACAACGGCATTCAGTCTGGCGAAGTCTTGGAGGCGGGAACCGTTCTTCTCCTACCGGACGGCGCTCGAAAAAAACCAAGGGAGGTCTATCGAGAAGTCGTTGTGGTCAGCCGTTCCGTGCGGCCAGGACCCGACGAAAAGCTCGTGTTTTACGAGGTAACCGAGGGAGACGATCTTCGAGAAATTGCCCGGGCATTCGGTGTGTCCGTGAGCGATCTCTCGCGGGACAATGCTCTCGACGTTCAGGCTCGCCTTCGAGCGGGTATGACTCTTCAGGTGATCGTTCCCAAGGAGCGTGATTTGAGTCATGTGCGCTATCAGCGGTTTGATTCGAATGGAAGCACGCGAGTCTTGGTTGCTGGAAGCCCAGAATTCCATGAGTACTTTGAGGGGATCAAAGGCAAGCGGCGCCTCGAAGTGGTTGCTCGCCGAGGAGATACTCTAAGGGGGATCGGTCGCAAATATGGAATGAGCGTGGGGTCGATGGAACGAGTCAATCGTCGTTCGCGCAAGGCTCCGCTCTTGCCGGGAGAACGGCTCGTCGTCTATACGAATCGGGCGTCGCGCGGAGCGAAAGAGAGCGAAGGTGTCGAGCCTCTCGATCCCATCGAGCCACCACATCCAGAGCTGCTCCCCTCGGCGTCGGCGCAGGACGTGGAAAACGGTGAGTAATATGTGTCTCATGGTTTCAGTTAGCCCTGGTCGAGCTCGGGTAAGAGAGCAAAGAAAGAGCGGAAATGCCGTCTGAGGTGTCTGCCATCGTCATGGCAGCGGGTCGAGGAACTCGGATGAAGAGCTCGGTCCCCAAGGTGTTGCACCAAGTTTGCGGTCGCCCCCTTCTTTATTATCCCGTGCGAGCAGCTCTCGACTGTGGGGCGAGCCCGGTGGTCGTGGTTGTCGGCCCGGAGACGAGGTCAGAGATCGAGACGACGTTGCGGGCCCATCTCCCCGGAGCGGACCTTGCTTTTGCTGTCCAAACCGATCAGCCAGGAACGGCAGGTGCAGCCCAGGCGGGGCTTTCAGCGTTGGCTCCAGGAGGACAGGGCCCTGTTTTCGTTCTTTCGGGAGACACGCCGCTGCTCCGTGCGGCGGATCTCCAGCCCTTGGGGGCTGCCCTCCGGGAGGATGTACATCTTTCCTTTCTGACATTTCGGCCCGAAAATCCCATCGGCTATGGCCGTGTGTTGCGCGATCAGGCGGGAGATCCTCTGGAAATTCGGGAACAGCGTGATCTGCGCGGCAAAGAGGAAGAAGCCATCCCGGAGGTGAATGCTGGGGTTTACCTTGCGCGGAAAGAGTCTCTTGTACGGGCATTGGAACGGATCGTTCCTGAGAACGCTCAAGGAGAGTACTATTTGACGGATGTCGTCCGAACGATCGCGCAGGAGTCGCGTGTGGTGGCCTGTGAGACGAGTTCGGAATCAGCAAAGGGCGTGAATGACCGAACTCAGCTTTCGCGAGTCGAGGAGATTCTGTTTCGCCGCATTCGACGTCGACATGAGGCGGAGGGAGTGACCTTTCTCGGGGAGGTTTACGTCGACGAAGCCGTGCAGTTGGGGCAGGACGTGCTCCTCGAAAATGGCGTTCGTCTCAGGGGTAATACCCAAGTCGGGGCCCGAACGAGGATCGATGTGGGATCGGTCGTGGACGACGGGGTGATCGGTTGTGATGTTAATGTTAAGCCATACTGTGTGATTCGGGACAGTGTTGTCGAGAACAGGGCGGTGCTCGGGCCCTTCGCGCACCTTCGTCCAGAGAGTCATATCGAATCCGAAGCGCACGTCGGAAATTTCGTCGAAACGAAGAAAAGTCGGGTTCGGCGAGGCGCCAAGGCAAATCACCTTGCGTATCTTGGTGACACGGACGTGGGCGAGCGGGCCAATCTTGGCGCAGGAGTGATTGTTTGCAATTATGACGGGTACATGAAACGTCGCACAGTGATAGGTCGAGACGCTTTTGTGGGAAGTGACTGTCAGCTCGTGGCGCCAGTGATGGTTGGCGAGGGGGCCTACGTGGCGACGGCGACAACGGTGACGTCGGACGTCCCAGCTGGTGCGCTGAGCGTCGGGCGCGTGAGACAAATCAACAAGGAAGGCTACGCTTCTGGGCTTCGGCAACGGCTGGCCCAAAAGGCCGAAGAAGAAAAGGACGGGTAGAACGTATCTGGTGAGCGTCGGCGAGGGCTTTCGAGCGACTCTCGAGTCGGGAGGCGGCGATCCAGCTCAGTCCGCGGTCCTCTCATGGCGAGAGAGAAATTCGAGGAGACAGTCGCCCACGACAGGACTGTCGAGCAAGTGCTTGTGACCCAGACCGTGGGTTTCCACGTACTCGGCCTTGGGGGATGAGGCAGAAAGCTGCCGGCTGAAGTCGGCCGGAACGCGACGGTCCTGAGTGTCGTGGACGATGAGTGCTGGCCCGTGATCCGCGAGGGCGCGCCCCAGATCGACCTCGTTTCCATTGAAGCCGATCTGTCGTTCGATGCGATAAGACATCGCCGCCCGCAGTTCGTCCCCGAATCCGAGGGCGGCCTGATACTGATCGAGGACGAAAGCGAAGGAGGGCACCGGCGCAAGGAGGATGAGCTTGCAA
Organism: uncultured Polyangiaceae bacterium; assembly: GCA_964440025.1. Taxonomy (GTDB): domain Bacteria; phylum Myxococcota_A; class Polyangia; order Polyangiales; family Polyangiaceae; genus NIC37A-2. The sequence goes on from CAYTRQ010000249.1 coordinate 3,072, forward strand.
GATCCTCCCACTCGTGATGCCGCGAGTCCTGCCGCGAGCCCGCCGAGCGAATGGCCCACGAGCGCCCGAGGTGTGCCGAGCTGGGCTACCAGAAGACCAATGATTTCGACGAACTGAAACAAGTGGGACCGCCGGCCCCCCGCGGAACCATGGGCTGGGGCATCGAACAGAGCCACCGTGTAGCCAGCGCCGACAAGCCGTCTGCGAAGAGTTTCGAATTGTGAACTCCCTCCCGACCAACCGTGAACGAGGATCAGCAGCGGCCCTTGGCCAGCGACCGTGGCTTTGATCGAGATCCCCTCGATATCGAAGGAATAGATTTTCTCCCCATCGGTTGCCTGAGCCGGGCTCACTCGGGCCCAAGGCTTCAAGAAGTGTCGGCTGAGCAGCCAAGAACCGAGGGTCGGAAATCGCTCGAGGAACCAGGTGGCCGGGTGCTGTTGTCTATAAAAACGATCGTTCGTGCTTTTTTTAAAGAAAACTTCGAGGTCATTCATGGTGCTCTTTCGAAATGTTGTGGGAAAAAGGCCTATCGAGGACTCAAATGTTGCCGACGGGCCCCGTGAGCGCTGAGTAGGCGTCGGAAGGTGGCGCGAGCAAATTCCGCCGCCCGCGGGTTTCGGAGGAGACGAGAGTCGATATGGTGCTTGATGACGACCGCGTGGAGCTCACTCGCGAGCTGTTTGGCGTCGGTTTCCGCGGGGAGATGACCCTCTTGCACGCAAATGGTGACTGCTCGCTCGATATTTTCGATGAGTTGTTGGAACCGATCGACCACTGCGTCCCGGACTGGGCCGGGGCGATCGTCCCACTCGATAGCGCTTGCGAGGAGAACACAGCCGCCCGCCAGCTCCGGTGAATTCGATTGAGCCAGCCACTGCTCCATCAGGGCTTCCAGTCTCGGGAGCCCTCGGCGGACCTGAAGGGCCGGACGGAAAACGTTCTGAACGAATTCCTCCGATGCGGCGTCCAATACAGCGAGCTGGAGTCGTTCTTTCGACTTGAAGTGAGCGAACAGGCCACTTTTGGAAAGGCCCATTTCGCTCGCTAAATCACCGATAGTGAGTCCCTGGAGGCCCACCCTCGAAGCGAGTCGCACGCCGTGCTGAACGACACGACGTCGGGTTGCCTCCCCTTTGGAGAGATGCCCGTCGTCCGATCGCGGCAGCTTTGCCGTTTCGGTCATGTCCCCCAAATAGTACGATCGTTCGTGCTATGCAAATCGCCGCAGGCGCGGTGAGCCCCATCGAGAGGCGAGCTCAGCTCTGCTTCGCGTTATTGGGCAGAATGCTTGGCTTGGACATCATCGGGGAGCAGGTGCCGCATCCGGTCGCGCTTGACAGTCAAATAGCCTTCGGAGTGCGGATTGGCACCCGTATGAAGTGGTATCCGACCACTGACGGGGATCCCTAGTCGACTCAGCGATTCTTGTTTTTCTGGGTTGTTGGTCATCAGCTCGACCGAGGCCACGCCGAGCGCCCGCAACATGTCGGCGGCGACGTTGTACTGACGGGCGTCGATGGGCAGATGCAAAAGCTCGTTGGCTTCCACCGTATCTGCGCCTTGGGCCTGGAGGGCATAGGCCTTGATCTTGTTGACAAGCCCGATCCCCCTTCCTTCCTGACGCAGATAAAGGATGGCTCCGCTGCCCCGTTGATGGATGAGCGACTGAGCTGCCTCGAGTTGCTGCTTGCAATCACATTTGAGGCTGCCGAACACTTCACTCGTCAGGCACTCACTGTGGACTCGGACAGGCACGCGCTCCCTGTCTCGGACGTCTCCCATGACCAGGGCCACATGTTCGTCGCTGAGAGTTGGGTGGGCCGAGGGATCATCGTATCGAAACACCATCATCGAAAACGAGCCATGAGGCGTAGGGATAGGTGCTTGCGCGAGGAGCTCAAGGTGCGGTTTCAAGATGGTATTCACGGTCCGGGCGAAAAGATGGGTCTCCGGCGCAGCAGGGTCAAGGCGGGCTGCTCGAAACCGGAAGAGATGACAGGAAAAAAGGGACTCCGGGGAAAGCTCTCATTGAGCGCGGCAGAGATCGAGCACCATTTGCTCGACGATGGCCCGTGGTGGGCGCTTGGAGCCACCTTTCAGGGCAAGATCCGTAGCAGAAAGTTGTGCGATCCACCGTTCGAGCGACGTAGAAGAAAGCGTTCGGAGTTGTTCCTCGAGCTGCTTGGCCTTAAACGGCGGCGCACCGGCGTGCTTTGCAGCCTCACTGGAGGTTTGACCCTTTTGCAACGCCTCGTCGAAACGCATCAGCTGTCGCGTGGCCCAGGCGAGGACCCCGATGAGCCGCAGTCCTCGGTCAGACGGATCGTACACATCAGCGAGAGCGTGGAGGGCTCGGGCCGTGTCCTGATGGCCCACCGCGTCGACGAGTTCCCACACTGAGCTGGTCCGAACTCGAACGACCAGTTCCGAAATGGCCTTCTCGTCGACGGTTGCACCTTCCCCAACGAACAGACAAAGGCGTTCTACAGCGTCGGCGATGACCGAAAGATCGGGCCCGGCAAGCTCGGACAGGAGCTCGGCCTCGGCTCGAGAGATCTGGCAGTGTCGCTCCCGGACCTGCTCCTCGATCCAGCGGGGTAGCTCATTTCTCTTGAGCGGCTCGCACGAGACGAGCCAGCCGCCCTTTTTGGCAGCGGTATAAAGGCGCCGGCGCTTATCCAGCTTGGCGGCGACAAGCACGAGCACGGTTGTCTTGGGGGGATTTTCTGCCAACTCGAGCAACTGGTCGAGCGGAGCAACTGTTGCTGTCTTTTTCTTGGTTGCTTTTGCGGGGCTCGCCTTGTCCCTGTCCCACTTTTCGATCCCCTGCACGAGAAGCCAGCGTCGGGGCGCAAGCATGGGCAATGTTCGAGCGGTCGAGATGACCGCATCCACGTTGTCCTGCGGGGCGGTCATTGAGTCCTCGTTCAGGCCTTCGACGCCTCCTTCCATGGTCTTTTCACGGAGTGCCTGAACGACTTGGTTGGAAAGAAGCCGCTCTTCGCCCAAAACCAAGTAGACAGGACGCAGTTTTCCGGAGGAGATCTCCTGCAGGGCTTGGTCGGGGGTCATCAGCGTCTGAGGTATGTCAGAGTCCGTCGCGACGGAAAAGCCCTCGGTCTGGGCCCCCTCGCTTGCGTGTAGTAGTGAGGCTTCATGGCTTCGGACCAGAGGACTGCCGCTGCTTCGAGGCGGCTTTTGGTCATTGGTAACTTCGATGGCGTGCACCTTGGTCATCAGGCGGTCCTTGGCGAGGCCGTGTACGAAGCCGACGCGCGCGGACTCAGGCCCACCGTGCTGACCTTCGATCCGCATCCCGCCGCGGTGCTCGGACGTCCGACTCGTCCGATGCTCACGACCAGCCAGCAAAAGAAAGAGCTTCTCCGCCAGCTCGAGCCTTCCCTCGAGGTTGTGATTCTCGAGTTCGATCATCATTTGGCAGCCCTAACGCCCGAGCAGTTCGCCCGCCGGATCCTCAAGGAGCGCCTCAATGCGAAGGTCGTCGTCGTTGGGCAGAATTTTCGCTTCGGTCGTGGGCGAGCAGGAGATCTCCAGGTGCTTGAAAGACTTGGCAAAGAATTGGGATTCGTTGCCCGAGCCGAACCCCTACGAGGAGACGAATCCGGGCCCTTTTCGAGCACACGAATCCGGCAAGCGCTGGAAGCGGGTGATGTCGCAGGGGCGGCCCGATTGCTCGGCCGTCCCCACCTTGTCTTCGGTCGCGTAGAGCGAGGAGATCAACGAGGGCGTACCTTGGGGTTTCCGACGGCCAATCTTGAAGAGATCCCCGTAGCGATCCCTGCCGAGGGGGTCTATTTTGGTTGGGCTCACTCAAGCGGGCTGGAGTCCAAGGAAGCCGTGGTCAATATCGGCACACGGCCGACGGTTGGACGTCCTTCGGCGGTGGAAGTGCATTTACTCGACTACGAGGGCGATCTCTATGGCCAGGAGCTGTCTGTCGAACTGCTCGGCCGCCTCCGTCCAGTTCAACGCTTCGCTGATGTGCAGCAGCTCAAACTTCAGATCGGCAAGGACATCGATCGGGCCCGGGAGTTGATGGCTTCTGGGGTGTCGATCTCTTGACCGCTGAAGGGCTCCCTCTAAAAGACTATTCAACCTCCCGCTCGATCCCTCCTTTTTTCATGACCGAACCAAGTTCCCTCGAAACCCAGAGTCGTCCAAAGCTCGTGGAGATGGCAAGAGATCTTGGCGTCGAGCGGCCGGAAAGGATGACGCGCGTTGAACTTCGAAGCGAGATTCACCGCAGGCGATCGGCCGACGAGGATCAGCTCGATGCGCGTGGCTTGTTTGGAGTGGCACGTTCGATGCTCGCCGGTGTGGTGGAGGCGGGGTTAAAAATGCCAGACGCGGCCAAGGTCATTCGTGGTGACTCGAGCATCGAGGTTCCAGCACGGAATCAGTCGCCAGTCGCTACGGTCACCCTGGCGGAGATCTATGCGGCTCAGGGGCATAAGAACCGCGCGATCTCGATGTTGCGGGAGGTGCTCGCCGACGAGCCCGATCACGACGAGGCCAAGCGGGTTCTCGACGAGCTTGGTCAGCAAGGGGGGAAGGAGCCCAAGGGAGCAACCTCCGAGGCTCGGCCGGCGGACTCCAATGCCTTTGGCGTTTCAGAATCGTCGTCTGTCACGAAGACGGAGACGGAAGAACTCCAGCAGGGCCCCGCGACAGAATACACTCCCTCGGTAGAAACGACCGGGGAAGATATGGCAGCTGCCACCCCTTCTCATGGGACGCCTGCGATAGATCCCCCGGAGAGCTCGCCGTCGACTCCGACGGAGTCAGGGAGCTCTGTTGGGATTCCCGCAGAGGACCCAGCGGAGGAGCCGTGGGGCTCACGGGGAGCGTTGGCTGAGGAGTCAGTGGAGGAGTCAGGGGACTGTGGAGGGGAACCCACAGAGATCTCAGAGGAGGAGTCGTTGGGCTCACGGGGAGCGTCGGCTGAGGAGTCAGTGGAGGAGTCAGGGGACTGTGGAGGGGAACCCACAGAGATCTCAGAGGAGTCTCGGTTGGTTTCGTCCGTGCTTTCTGTGGAACGGGACGATGAGTTACCGGACTCGTCGAATCAGCGGAGAGGAGACCTCGAGGCGGCGCCTTCCCAGGAGGTGCTCGTCATGGATCGGAGGCGGAGCACTCTGAGTCTCTACTTCGAGCTCCCCGCGGAGGTTTTGGACCGCTGCAAAGGTGAGCGAGCGGCGGGGCGTGCGGTCGTGCAGGTTGTGGCCTTTTCTCCTGCGGGCGAGCACCCGATTCGCCGCGAGCGAACACTCGAGCTTGGAGACAAGCAAAAGGGAGTTCTGCGGGTGGACGGCTTTGCGGAAAGCGACGCCGTCCGTGCCGCCCTTGGCTGGTTGACCGAAGACGGATTTAGGCCCTTGGCAGTGGCCCGCAGTCTCGACGAACTGGGCGCCCCGGCGGTGGGAACGATCGCCGAGCGCGCGGAACGTGAGCTAGTGCTGCGACCACATAAAAGTGGTCGGTAGGGAGACCACTTTTCTCT
>CAYTRQ010000250.1:0-8547 GCA_964440025.1 uncultured Polyangiaceae bacterium
CGTTTTCAGCGAGGAGCTCCTTCCTGGTGCGAAAGAGATCTGCGCCGAATCCCATACGACCGTGCCAATGGAGGTGCGTGTCGTGTCGAAAGTCCACGATTGTGTCGACACATGCGCTACGTGCTTTATGTGGCAAGCTCCTGGGCAACCGCAGGAATCTGGGTGACTGGGATGGCCTCGATACCGGACTGCAAGGGATAGCGCTCACTTCCCGGATAGAAAACGAATGCTCGGTCCGCCTTTAAATCGTCAAGGGCCGAGCGCATTCCTCTTCCAACCGCAGGTGACAGGGTGCGCTTGATTTCGCATCCGATCGGAGGTCCACGCCTGGGAAGAAGTACCAAATCCAGCTCGGCCCCGCCGCTGGTTCGGTAAAAGTGGAGGGGCGTTTCGGGAAGGAGTCGACTCAGCTCTTCGATGACAAATCCCTCCCAGGAAGCCCCTGCAATGGGGGCTGCCAGAACATCCTCGAGATCGCGCAGTCGCAACAGAACATGCAACAAGCCACTGTCGCGCAAGTAGATCTTCGGGGCCTTCACCAGGCGCTTTTTCACGTTCGCAAAGTAAGGTGACAGCTGGCGAACCATGAACGTGCTCTCGAGAAGATCGAGGTGGCGCCGGACGGTTGGGGCCGACACACCCAGACTTGTCGCCAGCTTGCTGGCGTTCCAAGTCTGCCCATGATTGTGGGCCAACATCGTCCAGAACCTTCGGAGTTGGGTACTTGGAATGCGCACACCGAGGTCTCGGAGATCTTGTTCGAGGTAGGTCGCTACGAGCCCCTCTCTCCAATCCGCACTCGCTTCTTCTGTAGGAGCAAGGTAACTGGAAGGGAACCCTCCCCGAATCCAGAGTCTATCGATGGAGTGCGAAAGCTCCCGTTGGTCATCGTTCACTTCGCTCCAACACAATGGATCGAGGGTGACGTACCGAATGCGCCCCGCCAGGCTCTCCGAGGAGTCTCGGATCAGATCAGGAGATGCGGATCCGAGGAGAAGAAACCTCCCCATGACGTCAGGCGCATCGTCGATGAGCGATCGCAAGATCGGGAAGAGGTCGGGCCTGCGCTGCACTTCATCGATGATGACCAGCTTGGAAGCGAGGCGGCTCAGATAAAGCTCTGGATCGGAAAGCTTCGCGATATCGGAAGGACGTTCGAGATCGAGATAGGTGCTCGGACCCCAGGAGCCGGACAGGGACCGGGCCAGGGTGGTCTTGCCCACTTGTCGCGGCCCGACCAGGCCCACCGCTGGAAAACGCGCCAGCGATTCCCGCAATCGTCTCTCCCGCAATCGCCCTAGCATCCTTGCAAATTAAACACCATAAATTCGATTTACAAGGATAGCCAGCAACAATTCCGTTGCGCGTGGAATATTGGGCAAGGGCGCTGCGATCTATAGGCGCTCCTAGCCGGGACACGCCATTTCAGCGTCGGTTCTTTGACGGAGACTCCGGCCTCCACGCGGGAATCCGGGAATCAGACCCGGGTTGCCCGCAAGCGTCGACAGGTATGACGAAAGCCAGACGTTGCGATCTATCGGCGATGGTGCGGCAGCGTGTCTCGAGAGCTGTTCGGGTCACGATTTGGCTCGAGCCCATGCGCCGAGGCTAGTTCCCGTCTACAAATGGCGCTTCGTCGCCCGCCCCTTGCGGGGCGAGGGCGGTCGACTTCGCTATTTCGCCTGTATTGTGACGCTGAACCCTGTCAAGGTTCGCCCTAATGGATCGTGCTTGGTTCGGCCAAGCTGATCCTGTGATCGCGAGGATCGCGCAGAGCACTTTGAGTGCTGCTGCCCAGGGGGTGTTGGTTCGGCCAAGCTGATCCATTCGAAAAGAATTGTTCCGCGGCTCCGACGTCTACGTCTCTCAGGGGCGCGGCCCCATGCTGCGCCTGGCCCCAAAATCCGAACCGCGGCGCACCGCGCCGCACCCCGCCGGTCACGGCCTGACGAGTATCTGCGCCACCAGCGACGGGCCGATCGCCCACAGGCCTTCTTGGACCGCGAGCCCAGTGACAGTGGCATCTTTGGAAAGAACAACTCGCTCGAAGCTCTGGCCGTCGAAGTGCAAGACAATGCCCGACTCGCCAGCGAGCCACACGTCGTTTTCGCCCCTGGCCAACACCGCGTGAAGCCAGGGCGGCTGTGCTCCATCGCTGGCATCGTGGCTCAGCCTCCAGGCCCGCGTCTTTTCTTCCCTGAGGTGCACGATGAGACCATCGTATCCCACCGCCCAGGCCTCGGTGTCGGACACGGCGGCCACGGCCAAGAGAGCGCCGTAGGGAATCCGATGAGTCACGAACTCGTCTGACGCAGCATCGTAGCGGGCGATCACCCCAGTGGAAGTTGGCCACATGCGCCCGCCCTCCCGCACGCCGGAAAGACCCCCGACCATCCACACGCCGCCATCGTCGGCGACGGACACATCGGAGTAAGTCACCGGCGCCGGACCGGTGACGGCGCGGAAATCGGATCCGTCACCGTGGAGAATCCGCGGCAAGGCATCGTCCCAAGAGGCCCCGACGACCCAAGTGTCGCCCTGTGCGCCGGTAGCCACGGCGACAGGGTCTGGGATCTGCGAACTGGGAGTCGACTCTCGTCCGGTCGCGCTCAGCTTCCGAAGCAACCCTCGCCGCAGATCGTAGACTCCACCACCCGGAACGCTGGCCAGGCAACGTCCGCATCGGCTGACGGGGTGAAGCCGCTCGCTCTCCACCTGAAGCAGGCGGTCCCCGCGCCAGCGCAGAAGCCCGTCGTCGTCCCACAGCCAAAAGCCTCCCTTTTGGTCCGCGAAGACCCCGCGCGCTCCTTTTCGCTTCTGCGCCGAAGCGCGCGCCCCAGAGAGCCGAGGTCCAGAAGCACGTGGCAGTTCATGCTCGACCACACGCACGCTCGTGCTGCCCTCGGTCTCGCTGAAGGGCAAATCGGTGAGCTCGTCGATCACTGCCCCCGCGCGCTCTTTCACCTGCTCGATCTTTGGCGCCGCGTCGCTGTCCCTGGGCTGCCCCAACCAGACTCCCGTGTCTCCCGCCATCCAAACGTCACGCGCCGTCGAAGCTCGGACCTGAGAAAGGCGACCAAAAACGCCCGACTCCCGCTGCCAGCGCGTACCGTCGAAGTGCGCGGCGCCCTGCTTGCCCACGGCCCAGACGTCCTCGTCGGCGATGGCACGCAGATCGGCTACGCGTCCAACGGGAGGCTGTGAACGGATCCACTCCTGTCCTTCGCTGCGCCACACGGTGCCTGCGAGGACCACCCAGATCGTTCCTTGCGTGGTGGCGTCCACCACATCGACAGCCGGTTCCCAGCGAACAGGGTCCCACTTCGGGGCACCCTCGGCCTCCACGCCGCACTCCGCAGGCAAAGCACGCATGGGCTCGACTGCATCGCCCCGCACGACGACCAGCTCATTTTGTTCTGCCAGGTGAAGAGATCTAGCGACGCCTCCCCGCAGCAATAGTCGGCTTGCAAGAGGGCCCGGGGTCCCGACGCCGAGGCATAAAAGACCTTCAGCTCCCCCAGGGCACTGCGCGTGTGCCGGAATCGCCACTCCGAAGCGGAGGCCTTTCCCAGGTGGAAAAGCCCGCCGGGAAGATAGCCCGACACGTCTTCCTCACGGTGGACCAGCGCCCACGCTTGGGCGCCTCGGGCTGCCAGCGCCTCCACCGGCCCGTAGAGCCGACGCGACCAATCCATGCGGCTCCCGAGCGAAGCGCGCGCGGGAGCGGAGAGCGATGTCTTCCCCGATGGCTCCAAGCGATAGACAGCGCCCGAGGCAAGTGGCATTCGAAAGCCGCCGTCCTCGACGAGCGAAGCAGCGAGCGGGTGACGCAGGGGAAAGCACTCGTGACTCACGGGGCTCTTGAGCCTCAAGACGCACAATCGCCCCGCCGCATCCACGAGCGCCAGCTCACTCCGGCTCTTGGACGATAAGGTCCGGAGGCTTCCCATCGTTGTCTCGCGCAAGCTGACCCCTCCACCCCGGGCATCGAGGACAATAGGGATCGTATGAAGCGGGGAGCTCTCTTTCCCCGAGGCGAGCAGCTCGAACACGGACAAGACATCGATGCCACGGCGAACCACCAGGAGCTTGCCCTCGACGACAAAAGCCTCGTCCATCCGGTTCAGACGGTGCGACGTCTTCTCTTCGCCGGTGTCCACCGAAAACCAATGGGCAGCGTCCCGGGTCAGCACGACCACAGAGCGCCCATCGCCCGAGAGCTGCGCCGGCGCTTGGACTTCTGTCTCGAGCTCTTTGTCCCACAGCACGACTTCGCCCCGCTGGACGAATATGCGCTGATCGGCGCTGTCCACGCTGACAGGCGCGCTCTCGACCGCTGCCTGTTCCACAGGAGGCGCCTCGGTCGTCCCAGGCTCGACCGGAGCGGCGGCGTTCTCTCGACTCGCAGAACAAGCAAACACCGAGAGCACCAAGCCCCCCATCAGCAGTCGAGCTGTCATGGCGCTTCGTTCTCCAGATGGAGCCGAACGACGCGCGTCGCCTGGTCCTTTGTGCGGAGTGCAACCCAGAGGGCGCCACTCTCGGCAAGCCAGGACGCCTGAAGCTCCGCCTCGAGCTGCAGCGAGTGCAGCCGCCGTCCGCGCAGCAGATGCACCGCGCCCTCACTGGCGAGCCAAATCCGATCTTTCGAGGAGTCGGCCAGCACGCGCAGTTCTTCAAAATCATGCTCCAGGCGCGTCCAGCGCCCTTTCGACCAGATCTCCAGTCGAGAGGCACCCGACGGCTGCTCGATGACGGCAAGGACGCTCCCGTCTTCAGTCAGAGAGAAGCTCTCGGCTTTGTCCTGTGGCCCCGAAAACGCACGTCTTCTCCAGCGGATCCCGTCGTATTCGAAGAGCCAGGGCGGGGCAGGCTCCTTCCCACCGGTGGAGCTGCCCCCCGCCACGGAAAAGCGCGTGTCGACGTACAGGAGCGCCCAAGCGGGCGCAAATCCACCCGCGGATCGAACGGCTGCCGGAGGTGCGGTGATCTCGTTTCCGGGGATAGGCGGGACGTGCGCGAGTCCTTCCGGCGCGACCCGTGTCCACTTCCCATAGTTGTGGATCCACAACTCGTCTCCGGCATGCACGACCGTGGGCAAGTACGCCCCGTAGACCAGGAACGGCCCCCGCTCGAGCTCCCAGCGCTGCCCGGATAGGCGTCGCGCTTGGCTCGCGAAAAAGGAGGAAGGCCCAAACCAGCCGCAGCTCAGATGCATGGCGCCCGGCACAACGAACAGGTGCTGCGCGAGGAAGTACTGCGGATCGCCCCCCACCGCGCAAGGCACGGACTCGGCGCGCACGAGGCCACGCTGGTTGAATCGCAGCAGGCGTTGCGGCTCGCTGCCGTCCCTTTCCGTCAGACCCCAGACGTTCCCTTCCGAGCTTCCGTCGAGCTCGAGCAGGGTCCACCCGCCGGAAGCAATCGGCAACACGACGAGCGGAGCTGCCGCCTCGAGGTGCACTGTACGGATGCCTTCGGTCGACACCCGGCACTCGCTGCTCGCTTTCGAGTCGGGACAGGCCTCAGCGCTCGCTCCAGGTGCTCCGAGAAAAACAAGCGAGAAAATCAGCCGGCCCAGGCGAGCGCCCCGAGAGCCAAGGGGGACGTCAGACTGACGCCGCGCACAGCTCATGCCGACTTGCCTCATCGGATCGTCTCCATCACCTGAATGCCCGCTTGCTTGAGCCGCGCGACTTGGTCTTCCGGAACCAAGCCGCGGGTCACCCAGATCTTCTTCAGAGAGGTGCTCTTCAAAAGCGGCCCGACATCCTGGATGCGGATCCCCTTGGCGCGTAGCTCCTTGAGCTTGGGCATTTGCGAGAGCGGCCACAGGTTCACGACCTGGGTCTGGTTGATGTTCAGCCGCTCGAGATGCCTGTGCCCCGCGAGGGGCGCGAGGCTGACCACCTGGGTCTCGTGCAAATCGAGGGATTCGAGCTTGGACAAGGCGGCGACCGGTCCCAGGTTTCTCACAGAAGTTTCCGCCACGTCGAGGTCGGTGAGAGCTCGACAGCAAGCGAGGAGCATAGGAATTCCAAAAGGATTCAGGGCGCACAGGAGGGGTCGAGGGAGGGAACATCGTCTAGCTTATCGGTGCTGGGCTGGCCTCGATCCATGACTCCCAAATCGCCAGTGCGCAAGAAGGCCCCCGACGTTCCTCCCCCCGACAGCGTGGTTCTGTGCCCCCTGTCCATCGAGTCTCGACCGTTCCAATAGCCGAGGGAAATGCTGGGCCCGGCCACCCAAATCTCACCCTCGTGACCATCTTCCAACCTTGTGCGGGAACTGGGATCCACTATGAGCACCTCGGCGCCCTGACCCGAACCGCCGCACGTGGGTTCGACATCCGGGGAGCCACTCCAATGCTCCCCACAAACGAACACGGACGCCTCGGCGAGGCCATAACATGGAAACAGCGCCGTGGGCTCAAACCCGAACGGAGCATACGCTTGGGAAAACTCGAGGAGTGTTCGGAGTTGAACCTTTTCGGCTCCGTTGAATGCGAGCCTCCAGTTGGACAGATCGATCTCCCCCGCCTGCAACTGAGAAGCCAGTCCAGCGCACAAACGATAAGCGCTGTCCGGGGCACCGCTTGTGGAAGCGCAATATCTAGAGATTGCCCTCAACCAATCCAATGGTTCGCTCGAGAAATGAGTGCTCCTCATCAGCGTGCATGTTCCGCCAAGGTACAGCGTTTGCACAACATTTCCGACGAGACCCATGTCGTGGTTGAGAGGAAGCCAGCCCAGCACTTCCACCCCTGGCTCATGGCCGAAGGCATTCTGAATGCTGCGCTGATTCGCCCGCAGATTGTGATGAGTGAGAGCGACCCCTTTGGGTTGTGACGTCGTGCCCGATGTGAGCTGAATTAGGGCAACATCAGTCTCCTGGGCGTCGAGATCCATCAATCGTGGTGCAGAAGCCAGGTCGTGGACGGACCTCCACCGAAGCACGTCGTTCTCTCGCGCTTCGTCACAGATTCCCAATGATGGCGCGCACAGGTTCCTGACTTGCAATGCCATCCTCCTCAATCTGGGACCTCGGGCCGTTGGCGGCAACGGAACCACGATCGCGCCTGCCCACATGCATCCGAGAACGGCGCACACATAGGCCACAGGTGAACGGCATGAAACGACCGCCCTGTCCCCTTTTGAAATCCCTTCTTGCCGCAACGAAAAGGCAATGGCCTGCGTCCTTGCGAGCAGATGTGCCCAGCTCAGCTCCTCGCTAACAAGAAGACCTTGATTCAGCTCACGATATGCTGTTCTGTGTGCGGCCGCTTCTGCATTTGCGGCGAGGCAATGAATCAACGTCTGGGGGCGCGAACGCTCTGACCTCACTGATCATCCGTGTCGCAGTCAAAGTCACCGGGTGGAGCGAACTTGAGTTCCTCCGCGCAGAAGCGGGCCCACTCGGGATCGGAGCATAGGAATTCCAAAAGGATTCAGGGCGCACAGGAGGGGTCGAGGGAGGGAACATCGTCTAGCTTATCGGCGCTGGGCTGTCTCCCGGATTCATCCTGCAGGGCGATCCCGGAACGTCCGATGATAAGTACCTCAGCAATTACGACTGGGACGGTTGTGGGTGTCCCTGATGTTCCGCAACTTAGCCCTGATGTGACTTTCCGTTAGGCGGCTTCGGGGATCGCAGCGTCGATTTCGTTGATGGCGTGGCAGGTCGACGCGTTGTTCGCGAGTCTGAGCTCCGGGCGTCCGGCGGGGCGGACGAGACGGGCCGCCTTGTTGAGCCATTCGAAGCGTAGGGTGGCGATGCTCTTCAGAGAGAAGCGAGTCGTGCGCTGCGGCTAGGAACTACAAACCTGAAAATCGCTTCCTGGGCAGAGTAGACCTGCACGTCCCCACGCCGCCGCAAGCCCTGCGCGTCCTGGTTTCCCCTCTTTAGCAGTTCGCTTCCAACGAAATCTTTCCCGAGCCGCCCGCACTGCCCTTGGAGCTCCACCTTCCACAGACGAACTCTGTACCCGTTGCTTCCGCCCCCATCGGCTGTGAGCAGGAGCTCGGTGCATCGTCGATAGCGTGCTTGTCCCTCGCCGTTCCACCAGCGTCGGATGGACTCTACTGCGAATTCGGCGGTGTCTGCAGTGATGCCGACGTTTACCCAGCCAGTGTTCTCCCCGATGTCGTAGATGCCGTACGGATTGGCGCGGCTACCCGAAGAGGCCCCCGGGCGGCTAGGAACTACAAACCTGAAAATCGCTTCCTGGGCAGAGTAGACCTGCACGTCCCCACGCCGCCGCAAGCCCTGCGCGTCCTGGTTTCCCCTCTTTAGCAGTTCGCTTCCAACGAAATCTTTCCCGAGCCGCCCGCACTCCCTTACGGCAAGCCGCACCCCCGCGCCCTCGCGTACCAACTTGGTCGCGACAGATGACACCTGCACTCCCTCAAAACGAAAAGCGCAGCTGCCCGAGCAGCATCCAACCAACCGAAGGAGGAGCCCGAGGAGCAAGCCCATGAGCGGAGAGCACGCGGTTGATGTTGCGCGCTTCGTTGCAAACCTCCATCCACTTCATTCGTGCGTCGCAGA
>CAYTRQ010000251.1:0-8532 GCA_964440025.1 uncultured Polyangiaceae bacterium
GTCGAGGAGGACGCTACCCCAGAGGTCGAGGGATCGGTTGGGGAAGCCGAGGAGGACGAGCACACCGGGCCGACAGAAGCGGAGGGAGAGACCCCAGCACCTAGAAAATCGGCTTCCGAAGCGGAGGACGAGTCCGAAGCGGCTTCACCTTCACGTTCCCAGAGGTCGTCGCCTCGCCGCTCATCCTCGGGGAGGAATTCTGCTTCCTCGACAGGCTCGGGTTCACGCAAGCCTGGGAGCTCGTCCGAGGACGCCGCCCAGACTTCGGAGGATGCATCGGAGACCGACTCTTCCGACCCGCTCGACATCCTCGGCACGAACCCTTACCGCTAAGTAGTTCGCATCCACAAAAGGATGCGAACCAACAAGCAACACCTATTCGTCGGCTAAAAATGCCCGGAAAAAGCGACAGGCGTCCGCCCTCGCCCGAACGGGCGGGCGATGCGGCCTTTTGGAGACGCGAATTAAGTAGCTCCCTGTGATCCCTGCGAGAGTGCGTGGCAGAGCGCATGTTGACGTGGCAAAGCGGTGCTGCTAGGAGCCGCAGCTCTGTGGAGGCCGTAGCAGCATCTTTTCCCTCCGTTTGCCTATCCTTCTACCTGCCCCCACTTTATCTTCCCCCCACTCTAATCTTCCCCACCTGAGGAGACGCCGTGGCTGTCAAGAGAGTCTGCCTATTTGCAGGGAACTCCAACCCTGAGCTCGCGGCGGACATAGCCCGAGAGCTGGATTCGCCGTTGGGTGAAGCGCGTGTTTCGCGTTTCAGTGACGGTGAGACCTTCTGCGAGATTCGCGAGAATGTGCGGGGGCTCGACACCTACGTCGTGCAACCGACTGCCTCGCCGGTCAACGACAGCTTGATGGAGCTTTTGATCATGTGCGACGCGCTCCGCCGGGCGTCGGCCGCCTCGATCACCGCGGTGATTCCCTACTACGGCTACGCGCGACAGGATCGCAAAGTCGCCCCGCGCACGCCGATCACCTCAAAGCTCGTTGCCGATTTGCTTGTGGCTTCGGGAGTCAATCGTGTCGTCTGTGTCGATCTGCATGCGGGGCAAATTCAGGGGTTCTTCAATATTCCGTTCGACCATCTGTACGCGCTTCCGGTCTTCTTGAAGGACTATTTGGAGAAGAAATTCACTCAGGATGCGGTCTTTATCTCTCCGGATGCGGGTGGCGTGGAGCGAACTCGGGCGTATTCGAAACGATTGGGAGCACAGCTGGCCATTATCGACAAACGGCGCGAGCAAGCCAACGTCTCGGAGGTGATGCACATTATCGGAGACGTCAAGGATCGGGACTGCATCATCGTTGATGATATGATTGATACAGCAGGCACGCTTTGCAATGCGGCGCGGGCTGTCAAGGACGCCGGTGCGCGAACCGTGGTTGCCTGCGCCACTCATGGCGTGCTGAGTGGCCCTGCAGTCCAGCGAATTTGCGACTCCCCGCTCACGAAGGTGGTGGTAAGCAACTCGATTGCCCCGTCGGAGGAGACCGCAGCTTGCTCGAAGATTGAGTTCGTCTCGATCGCCCCGCTTTTGGCCGAAGCGATCCGCCGAATCCACAACAGCGATTCTGTCAGCTCCCATTTCGTCTGAACGCCGGGACCTGCTGAAAACCCCGGTATTTGTCGCTTCAAGTACATGTTTCCTCGAGTCCGCCTCGACAAGGACGACTGCGGGGGCTTTGTGTTCTGCTGGAAACGAGCGAGAGGAGCTTCTCTCGTCGGTTTTGAAGCCAGCGCCTCAATTTTTTCCTCCATTTGCTTGCTTTTTTTCTCTCCTCCCCTCGCTTTTTTCCTCAGTGATGGTAAAGCCCGCGCCCCCGGGATGAGATCATCTCGCACCACCCGGAGAATCTATTGCCATGCAGGCCGTCACGATTTCCGCTACTCCTCGCACACAGTCCGGCAAAAACGTTGCTCGTCGTCTTCGCGCCGCCGGTCGGGTTCCCGCCGTCGTTTACGGTAAGGGGCAAGCAGCTCGACCGTTGACCGTTTCTCCCGATGATCTCCTGGCTGCCTTGCACAGCGACTATGGCAAGAACATTGTCGTAGCCCTCGAGATCGAAGGGAAAACCATGCAGGCGATGATTGGTGAGTACCAGTACCACCCAGTTTCCAGAGAGCTGCTTCACGCCGATTTCGTCGAAATCCACGAGCAGAGCATCGTCAACGTCAAAGTCCCCCTGAGGCTCAAGGGACGAGCGCGCGGTGTCGTGATGGGGGGAAAGCTGCGCCAAGTTTTTCGCGAGCTTCCGCTCCGTTGCAAGCCAGCCGATGTTCCGGTCGAGATTGTGCACGACATCACCGAGTTGGATCTGGAGCAACACGTCGCCGTCAAGGACTTGGCTGTGCCAGAAGGCGTCTCCGTGCTGCTTCGGGAAAAGCAGACGGTGGCCGTCGTTGCCACCGATCGCCGAGCTAAGAAAGATACGGACGAAGAGAAGGCTAAAGCGTGATTCTCGCGGGTCTCGGGAACCCGGGAGACCGGTACCGGGACACTCGTCACAATGTTGGCTTTGGCTTGATTGATCTCCTTGCGGAGCGTTGGGGATGCCGCGCGTTTCGCAATAAGTTCAGCGGAGAAATGGCGCTCGCGGAAGTTCAGCGACCGAGCGGGAGTGAGAAGGTCTATCTCCTCAAGCCGATGACGTTCATGAATCGCTCGGGGGAGTCGGTCCAGCCTGCGATGGCCTTCTTCAAGCAGACGCCAGCGCAGCTGGTGGTCGTTCACGACGACCTCGATTTGCCGCTAGGACGGCTTCGCCTCAAGCAAGGAGGAGGAGCTGGTGGCCACAATGGGCTTAAATCCGTGACTCAAAGGCTAGGTACCGAAGAATATGTCCGTTTGCGCTTGGGAATCGGACGTCCCCCGGAAGACTTTCGCGGCGATGTGGCTGATTTTGTGTTACAAGCCGTTCCCCCGTCGGAGGCGCCAGCATACGAGAAGTTGCTGGTGGACGCCGCGGAAGCAGTGGAACTCCTTCTGAAAGAGGGAATGTCTGCAGCAATGAATCGAATCAATCGCCGCTCATGACGGCGTGTGCTCTTCGTTTTTGGGTTTCCAGAAGCGAGGAGCCTCCTTGCTCCCGGCTACAGCCGGGGGCCCTTAGCCCAAAGGGAGACATCATCAATGTCAGAAGCAGCAGTAGCGGAACTTCCTCCGCGACTCTACGAAGCCATCTATATCCTGCGTCCCGATGTGAGCCGAGACGCCGCCGAGCGAGTGGCTAGCCGTGTTCAGGAGGTCATTGCTCGCGGCAATGGTCAGCTCACACTTGTCGAAAACTGGGGCCGACGGCCCTTGGCTTATGAAATCCAGCACAGCAAGCGGGGAGTCTACGTCTACATCAACTATCAAGGAGATGGGGCGCTCGTTGCCGAGCTGGAGCGGAATTTCCGTATGCTCGACGAGGTCATCCGGTTCCAAACCGTGAAACTCGCGGAGGAAGCGGCGTTGAGTGAGCCGGCTTCGGTCACCTTCGAAGCCTACGATCCCCCAGCGGAAGGGGAGGATGAGGAGCTCACGATCGAGCAAGAGCTTGGATTGGTTCAGCCTCCATCGCGGTCGGCGTCTTCGCAGCCAGCGGAGGAAGGAGCCTCCGCCTCGAAGCTCAGTAAGGGAGACGATCAAAGCGAAGAGGAGGAAGAAGAATGATCAGCACGAACATGGACTCGGCCAAAGGTGAAAAGGACCTCTTCCGGCGTACCCGGCGCCGCGGGTGTCCCTTCTGCAACGATGCAAGTCTTTCCATCGACTACAAGGATCCTGGCTTGCTTCGCTACTTCATCAGCGATCGAGGAAAGATCGTTCCCCGACGGGTTTCCGGCGTTTGCGCTAAGCACCAACGTGAGGTGACTCTGGCCATCAAACGTGCACGAGTCGTCGCTCTCTTGCCCTATACCACTAACTATTGAGGAGCTCACTATGGCAAGTCAAATGAGTGTCGTACTGCAACAGGCTGTTGAGCACTTGGGTGATGGCGGCGATATCGTCAAAGTTCGCCCCGGCTATGCTCGTAATTTCCTCATCCCTCGTGGTCTGGCGCGTCCGGCCACGGCAGGCAATCTGGCCCAGGTCGAGGCACTGCGAAAAGCCGCCGAGGCAAAGGCCGCGGCTCGCATGGCCGAGGCGCAGGCGCTCAAAGAGGCTCTAGAAAAGACGAGCGTCAAAATTGCCCGGGCGGTTGGAGAAGAAGCCAAGATGTATGGTTCGGTGACCTCCAAGGACATCGAGCAGGCATATGCCGAGCTCGGGCTTCATATCGATCGCCGAAAAATTGCTCTGCCGGACCCGATCAAGAATCTCGGACTCACCGAGGTCAAAGTGAAGGTCCATCCAGAAGTGGAAGCGAATCTTCGCGTCGAAGTGATCAAGCAGACTTGAGGCCTCGATGGGGCCAGTTGAAAGATTCGTTTCAAGGGCCGACGGGTGTTTTCGATGCGCTCATACTTTTTCGTGGGAACGTATCTCGGGCTCCCTGCGGGGAGATGAAATACGTTCTAGAATGTCTGGCACAGGAGCCTTCTTGGTAGGCTCCTGCCGCCGCTCAACCGTGGCGGGCGAGCTTCGACAAGCCTCTCGGGCGGGCCCTTGAGATGCGACGGATGACTTGCTGAAACGTGCCACGCGCACCATCGGGGGCGACGCCCCGGCGTACCAGGATCCGAATATGAGCGTGGAGACCACCAGAGGAAGAGATTTCCAGAAGTCGGATCCAGCGGCGGAACTTCGACCGTCCGCCGGCCGAGTTCCCCCCTCGGATGTGGACGCCGAGGCAGCAGTGCTTTCTGCTTGTCTTCTCTCTGGCGATCTGTTTGACGCCGTTCAAGAAATCCTGGCCAAGGAGCATTTCTACGATCCTCGCCATCGGCAGGTCTACGAAGCCATCGAAGAGCTCAGTGCAGCTGCTCGTTCTGTGGATACGATCTCGGTGGCGGGCTATCTCCGTGATCGAGGTCGCCTGGACCAAGCCGGGGGGACTCCTTACCTTGCCCAATTAGTCGACGCGACTCCAGCCGTTGCTCATGTCGAGGAGCACGCGCGGGCCATCCGCGAGAAGTGGCGGCTCAGGAGTTTGATCGCAACTTGCCAAAAGTACGCCGCCGAAGGTTATGGCGATTGCGGCGATGTTCAGTCGTTTGTCGATGATGCCGAGCAATCCATTTTCGAGCTAGCTCGGGTCAAGGCAGATTCGCCGATCGTGCCCGTCAAGGATGCGATCAAGGTTGCGTTTGACGTTCTGACGGTAGCTCGTCAACGGGGGGGAGGGGTCACCGGATTTTCGACAGGGTTTGTGGAGCTCGATCGACGCACGTCCGGTCTTCACAAAGGTGATCTCTATATTGTTGCCGGGAGGCCAGGCATGGGGAAGACCTCTTTCGTGCTCAATGTGGCTTCCAATGTGGCAACCCATGATGAAAACGGGGATCACGGTGCCGGTGTCGCCTTTTTTTCTTTGGAGATGCCCAGAGAGCAGCTCGCCGCTCGTCTTCTCGCGAGTGAGGCACGGGTCAATATGGCCAATCTCCGGAGTGGACAGGTGCCGGCGGACGACTGGAACAAGCTCACGGAGGCAGCCGCAAGGATGGGCCGCCTGCCTCTTTGGTTGGACGACACCCCAGCCATCTCTTTGTTGGACTTGCGCGCCAAGATCCGGCGTCTTCAGGCAGATTTGAAGAAAGACGGCCGTGAGCTCGGTCTTGTCGCGATTGACTATTTGCAGCTCATGTCCGGCCGAAAGGGCGTGACGAGTCGCGAGCAAGAGATTTCGGAGATTTCTCGAGGCCTCAAGCAACTCGCCAAAGAGATGGAAGTCCCGGTCATGGCTCTTAGCCAGCTGAACCGCAGCGTGGAGACTCGAGGTACGAAGGACAAGCGGCCTCAGTTGGCGGATTTGCGCGAGTCGGGTGCCATCGAGCAGGATGCCGACGCGATCATGTTTATCTATCGTGATGAGTACTACTTCGAGAACAGTCCGGATAAAGGGCAAGCGGAAGTGATCGTTGCGAAGCAGAGGAACGGTCCTACGGGAACGGTCAAGGTCAAATTCACCAGTCAGTATACGCGTTTCGACAATCTCGATACGGATGGATACGACTTCGACGAGCAGTTCGATCCCTTTGCCGCGGAAATGCCGGGGCCTTGAAGTTCTTCTCCACCCGCGCCTCGAGCGCTCCTTAGGGCGAGCATGCTCGGGACCGCCAACGACGCAGGACAAGCGCTGCCGCAAGG
This sequence comes from uncultured Polyangiaceae bacterium, assembly GCA_964440025.1. GTDB lineage: Bacteria > Myxococcota_A > Polyangia > Polyangiales > Polyangiaceae > NIC37A-2. The sequence continues at coordinate 6,240 of CAYTRQ010000251.1, forward strand.
AGGGAGAACGGTGTCGGTCCGGGGAGGGGAGGCGCTCCTCGCCGGGGGAAGATGACGCAACCTCCCATTGGCTCGGTGGTGGTGTCCCCACCGCCGCCGCTCATGGCGCTGCCCGTGCCTGTAGGCATTGTTCCGTTGCCGCCAGTTCCGGTTCCGCCCGTGCCCGGAAGCATTCCGCCATGACCTCCGGTCAAGGCTCCCTCACTTCCTCCTGTCTGCGGTACGCTGCCGGTTGCGCCATTGCCGGTTGGTGCGCCTCCGGCCCCCGCCATTCCCCCTGACGAGGCCTCGTCGACGATCGTGATCGTCAAATCGCCGTAGTAGTCGGCGCCCGCGTTCTCTTGCGTCACGAGCAAATAGCAGTCAGTACACTCCGCGTCGGGAACGGTCCACTCATAGCTCTGTTCCGTTGGGGGCAGATCGGTGGAGATGATAAATGGATCACTTTCTCCGCTTGGGCGCAGCTCCAAATGGTACGAAAGTGTGTCGTGGCTGATCGTATCGGTCCACTTCAGGAGGACCGTTTCGCCAACGACCAGCTCGGTCTCGTCTGGCGGAGCCGTGAAAGCCACGTGGGCTAAGGAAAATGAGGTTGTGAAAAAGCAACACATCGCGGCCAGCAGCGCTCGTGTAGCAGTTCGATCCCGACCTGCGGTAGCAGTCCTTGCGCTGAGCCAGGTGAGGCCCATGGCATTCGGTGCAAGGGAGCATGTCGAGCCACTCATCCCGCCATGCTCGCATGTGGCGAGGGCCCAGTGCAACGAAGAACTGTGGTGTGACGAACAGCTTTACGCCCTCCGGTGAAGCCCGCTCTGTTCGATGAGCTCCCCCCGCGGGCCTCGGGAGCCTCCTTCCAACGTGCTTCCCTGGCGCCGGGCTGTTTGCTCGATCCATCTTGGGAGCCTTCTTTCCGGGTCATGCCACGGCGTTTCAGTCCCCTTCGCGAACAGGTCGACGGCACTTTTGAACCCAAAGTGAGACTCGAGGGCGTCTTTGCCAGCGCTTTGCAAACGACCCAAGGTGGGGACCGGCAAGGTGGCGCTCTCGGAACGGAGGTTCATCGATCCGAGACGAATTCGTTGCCACCGCTGGCTCCTCAAGGGGTTTCAGGATAGAGGCACTCCGTGCGGTTCGTCGACGAATGTACGCTCGAAGCTATCGCGGGAGCGGGTGGCAATGGCTGTGCGGCCTTTCGGCGGGAGGCCAACGTCCCTTTTGGAGGGCCCTCCGGCGGAGACGGAGGACATGGAGGAAGCGTGATCTTCGTTGGCGACGAGGGAAGAAGCTCGTTGCTCGATCTCAAGCATGCTCGGGTGGTGCGCGCGGAAAAAGGGGAAAACGGGCGCGGGCGCGACCAATACGGTCGGAGTGGTCGAGATCAGCGCCTTCGGGTGCCCGTGGGTACGATCGTCCGGGATGCAGCTTCTCGGCAGGTGCTCGGGGAGCTGCTGAGCCACGAGCAGGAGCTCGTCGTGGCCCAGGGCGGTTCAGGAGGGCGTGGCAATCGCCATTTTGCTACCCCGACGGATCGCGCTCCCCGCAAAGCAGAAGAAGGGGCGCCGGGTGAGGCTCGCACCGTAGAACTCGAGCTCCGGGTGATGGCTGACGTGGGGCTGTTGGGTTTTCCGAACGTCGGAAAGAGCACGTTCATCAGTACGGTCAGTCACGCTCGGCCCAAGATTGCCGACTATCCATTTACCACCCTGGTCCCGCAACTCGGTGTGGTCAAGCTCGAGTCTTGGACCCAAGCCACTCCGGGTGAAGCGTTTGTCGTTGCAGATATCCCTGGTTTGGTTCCGGGAGCCAGCGAAGGCTCCGGCTTGGGAAGCCGATTTCTCAGGCATGTCGAGAGAACCCGCGTTCTTCTGCATCTCATCACTCTTGATCCCGAGGAGGGGCGTGAGCCTCTGGCCGACTACCAAGCAATCCGCCGTGAGCTCTTCGCCTTCGACCCGAGCCTTGCCGACCGTCCAGAAGTCGTTGTTGTTAGCAAGATGGATCTGACTCATGTTGCCGAGGAATTCGAAACGCTGAAAGCGCGTTTTTCTGGCATCGGCGTCGAGCTTCACCCGGTCAGTTGTGCCACCCGGCAAGGCATGAGCGAAGTCATTTCGCTGTTACGCCAGCGTCTGGAACGAGTCTAGTACCATCTGATGACTTTTTTCTTGACGAGCAGATCTGAGTTTGATCGACGGCTCGTGTGGAAAGCGAGAGAGCTGGAATTTTCCTGGGCATAGATCGCGTTGAGCGCACACCTTTGAAGAAGGTCGACAAGGAACTCACCGAATTTCTC
>CAYTRQ010000252.1:0-8530 GCA_964440025.1 uncultured Polyangiaceae bacterium
AGGCGACAGCAGGTTAGCCGACACGAGGTCAGTCGAACCCACAGCTGCCGGCCCCGCGTTAGTCAAAACTGATCTGTCCGGCACGGACTTCGAGGGCCTGCTCCGCGCAGCCTTGGGGGTGGTCCCAGCTCGACCTGCAAAATGATGTTTCGTTTGATAGCGGGGACTCGACCTACAGCTCCGCCGCGGCCTCTGCTCGTCAGCAGCTGATCGACGAGTTCGGTTGGGACATCAGCGATGGTGGCCCGGAGTAGAGCGCAGTTTCGATGAGCGCTCGACCCGGGCTCTCTTCAGCTACAGGTTCGACACCGTCCCCGACGCATTGTCGGTGAAGGTGTTGTCCGCTTCATAGTCGGTGGTGTCCGACTCTTCCTTCAAGATGCCCCAGCCCGCCGAATGGGCAAAGGTGCTGTTGGTCACGCTGATGGGGCTGTAGAGGAGGAGATTCGCCGTGGTGGAACTGCCGCCCGCATAGTGCACTTCGACGTAGTCGAGACTCGAGGAGCTCAACACACTGCTGCCAATAATGAGTCCCGCCCAATGCCCCGCGGTCTCGTCGGACGCCGTAAAGACGATGGGGGCGTTCTCGGTGCCTTCGGCGATGAAGGTTGCCTCGTTGCCGTTCCATCCGATCTCCAGCGACGTGTCCGCGGTCATGACGAATTCCGTTCCCGGGGTCAGGGTGAGCACCGAGTCGGTCTCCGTGTCGACGGAGCCGCGTAGGTAGTACGGCACGCCCACGTTCGGTACCGTGCCGTCTTCGGTATAGTCTCCGCCTTCCACTTCGATGCGGTCGTCGGCGTTGCCCGTGTAATCTCCGCCTTCGACCACGCTCACCAGGGCATTGGGCTGGAGCACGAGCGGAGCTCCCTCGGTGCCGGTAATGGTCAGATTCGTCGAGTCGTCGGCGACTCCCGAACCGCTCATCCACATGCCCGTCTCGTTCGTGTTCAGAGTGACGTTTTCCAGGGTGATCGGTGATTCAACCGAGAGCGCCGAGTTGTCTTCCCCGCCCGCGTGCCAGATCTCGGTCGAGCTCATCTGTGAGTTGGTGAGTACATTCTGACGGATGTAGATGCCGTGCCAGAATCCCGCGAGATCCTCCTTGCCACGGAAGACGACTGGATCGTCCTCCGTGCCGTTCGTGGCGATTGCTGCGTCGTTGCCATTCCAGCCGACCTCCAGCGATGTGTCCGCGTCGAATTGAACTTCGACGCCCGCGTCGAAGACGACCTCCGCGCCTTGCTCGACATCGACGGACTCCTCCTGCAGGTAGGGAATACCCAAGTCGTGGTAAGCGGTATCCACGTCCACGTCCGAGAAACGAATGCGTGCGAGTGGCTCGCCATTTTCGACGAGATCGCCCCCCAAGGGGAAATGGGTGATCGCTCCCGAGCCAAACAACACCGCTGCAGCGTTCGCGCTGCCCTCGACTGTCAAATCACTGCTGTCTTCCTCGAAATCGCTGGCCCACACGCCATCACCGCCCGAATTGCGTACCTGCACGTTGTCGACGGTGATCCCCGTGCTCAGACTGAACGCCGTGTCCGAACCGCCCGCATCGGAGATGAGCACGTGTCGGAAAACACTGTTCGATGTGACGTTCTGCCCGACGATGATCTTGTCCCAATAACCGGCCTCGCTGGTCTCACCGCAGAAGCGAATGGGGGCATCGGAAGTGCCCGCGGCGTTCACCGTTGCTGCGTTCGAGTTCCAGCCGAATTCGATGGAGGCATCGACCGCCACGACCACGTCCGTCCCTGGCTCGATGGTGACGGTCGCTCCAGACTCGGTGTCGACACTCCCCGACACGTAGACCGTACCCTCCCAGGTCGTGTCTTCAGTGATGTCTCCCGAGACTTCGACGGCGTCGCTGACATCGACGCCCGAGCAATCGAGCAATCCGGTCGGGGGCAGTCCGGTCATGGGCATGCCCCCGGTGCCACCATCGCCTTCGCTACCGCTCTCGCCGCCCATGCTGCCGTCGTCGTCGCTGGTGCTTTCTTCGGAGCATGCGCCAGTCGCGAAGCTGATCATCAAAAAGAGGGGGAAAAGTCGTTTTCGTTCCATGTTCGTCTCCCAAGAAGTTGGCGTGAGTTTCTCCGCATCACTAGGCAAGTTGTCGACATTTCTTCTGGTCTCTTCGTTCCAGAAACGCTCCGTGTGCTCACCTCCCGTCGCTGGCGAATGCGGACGGAATCCATTCCTTCCTGGGTACTGGAAGCGCCGGGCGGTGAAAAGAGGGGCATGATGCATCACCTTCCCCGCGCGCTCGGATCTCTTCCGTTCGCAGTGGATGTCGCGAAGAAACACGTGAGCGAAGAAGCGAGCGCCCTGGGGGAATGGTTCGCTCGAATCGATGTCACTCGAAGCGAGTGTCGCTCGAAACCTATGTCGCTTGAAGGCCAAGAAGCGAGCGCCCCGAGGGAATGGTGTCGCTCGAAGCGGTGTCACTCCGAAGCGGTGTCACTCGAAACCGATGTCGTTCGAACCGACCCGGGCCGTGCTGGAAGACGTGTGTTTGCGTTGATGCTGACTTCGCGCTTTGCTCTCCTTACTCATGCAGATCGAACTCAGTACCGACAATCACATTCAGGGGACAGACGAGCTCAAGACAGTGGTCGAAGAACTCGTGCGTCATCCTCTCGCTCGGTTTCAATCCCGCGTCACTCGTCTCGAGGTGCACTTGGGGGATGAAAATGGGCCTCGCAAGACGCCGGACGACAAACGATGCATGCTCGAGGCACGCCTCGAAGGGCGCAAACCAACCAGCGTCGTTGCCCATGCCGATACGTTGGAGGGGGCGGTGCGCTCCGCCGCTCGCAAGTTGCAGCGTGCGCTCGAGCACGAGCTGGGGAAGCTCGACGCGCGGAGTGGTTGAGCGTCCCGTCGCCTTCGCGACAAGCTGCCGCTCTCTTTGGTGTCCGGCACTTCTTGCCGGCACTTCTTGCCGGTAGTCCTTGCCGGTAGTCCTTGCCGGTAGCGTTGGGCAGTGATGAAACTATTTTGCATTCATGGATTCACTCAGAGCTCTGCCGTGATGAGGCGACAGATGGGACCGCTCGTCGAGCGCCTTTCTCGCTTTGCTCAGCTCGAGTTTCCCAATGGCCCGCACGTTTGTCCGGCTTCCTCGGTGGAGCGCTTGCACCGACGGCTCCCTCAGCTCCGGGATGATGAGGAGCACCGCATGTGGTTTCGTGCAAGCGACGATGTCAGGACTTACTTGGGGTGGCCGGAGACCGAAGCGCTGTTTGCCGATCTGTTGCAGACGGACGAACCCACGGGACTTCTGGGATTTAGCCAAGGAGGCATCGTGGCCAGCGCTTTGTGCGCTCTTTCGCAACACGGTCGTGTTCCCCAAGTGGACTTCGCCGTGCTCATCGCCGGTGCCCCGGCCCGATCAGAGGAGCTCGCTGCGTATTTCACTGCGCCCATCGAGATCCCTTCGCTGCATCTCATCGGTCGGCGGGATCGAGTGATGGGAGACGCTCCAGGGAGACTCGTGGAGTGTTATTCTCCCAGAGGGCGCCAGCAAGTCATTTGGGAAGGCGGTCACGTCATTCCTCAAGTGGGTCAAGCGGCTGACGTCCTCGTTGACTTCGTGCAAGACCAAACAATGACATCGGCAAATAGCAGATGAGAACCATCAATGGCGATCTCGACCTCCACGATTGAACTCAGCACTCAACATCGCCGACAGCTGGTCGACGTGACACAACAGGCTCACCGGGAGGTCCAAGCATCCGGAGTGAGGGAGGGCCTCTGCACTCTTTATGCGCACGGCGCAACGGCCGCCATGATGGTGCAGGAGAACGACGATCCGAACATCAGACAGGACGTCGTGCATTGCCTCGAGCAGCTGGTGCCCGACGGAGTGTGGCTTCATGATCGAGTCGACGGCAATGGCTCGGCTCACATTCAGGCGGGGCTACTCGGGCCCAGTGAGACGATTCCCGTGCGTCACGGAAAGCTGGCGCTCTCGACCTGGCAGAATATCTTTTTCTGTGAGCTCGACGGTCCGCGCCCCAGCCGCCGCGTATTGGTGACCATTGTGGGAGAGCCGTAGCTCGTTGGTGTTCGGAAAGTCGCTGCGTCGAGGGCGCGCGGGGTGAGCTTGTTGCTTGTTTTTTGAGCGATCGCTTTCGCGGCCGCTCATTTAGGCGGCCTGAGCGGTGGGCCACAGATTCCGCAGCTCCTCGGGGAGCGCTTCTTGGATTTTTCGTACGGCGCCTGCGTCTAGGTGGGAGCCGAAGACGCTGTAAACTGCCGCGAGCACGTCTTCCATCCGTCCCGCAAGCCGCTGATAGTTGTTGGTCATTTGGCCGCCGTCGATCCGTTGACGCGCCGCTTCGAGAAACTCGTCTCGATGACGGATCTTTTCCGGCATCGTCGCTGGCCGGTACCCCTCGTAGAAGACTCCGCGGAGTACCAGAGGAAGCTCGGCAGCCAGGAGCGCCGCTTGCTCCACGGTCAGTCGATCGCGCAAGACATGCATCGCGCAGCGCAGGGCCGCATACGCCAGATGCGCATCATCGGTATGGATCTTTTCCGCAACCTCGTTGATCCACGCATTGGACTTGTGAACGCTGGTTTCAAAGACGTCGACTTTGGACATGGTCATGATCAAAGCCTCCTTTCAGGGGGTAAAAGGGTGGTTCTCTCTCCTTCTCCTGGAGAGAAGGAATGGGTTCTCTCTCCCGGAGAGAAAGGGGGTGGTTCTCTCTCTCCTTGAGGGAGGGACGGATTCTCTCTCTCCTTGAAAGAAAAGGTGCAGCCGGCGTGCCAGTCGATCCGACGGCGCAGCCGGAGAAAGAGCCGGAGGGAGAAGCGCAACAACGGGCGTTTCATGCCTTCAAACGCTATTCGCGGCGCTGGTTGTCGACCGACTTGTCCACCGATTCGTCCACGAAGGTGAGACAGCCTGCCACAGTATGGTGTGCCTTTCCTCAGGCAGAACGTGTTCGCAGACAGGAGATGCCGACTCGGTTGTGCCGCTGTGAATCGTTGAGCCCGATTCCGTGCGGAGCCGTTTTTCCTGCGGGCTGTGGCTACTGATTTTCTGTGCCGTGAATCGTTGAGTCGGTTCCCGTTTGGTGGAGCGCTGTGTTTCCTTCGGCCGGTTGTCGCTGTGATTCCCCGGAAAATTGAGGAGGACTGCGGAATAGATAGATGGGCCGGCGTTTCACTTCTTCAAACATTTCCGCGAGATACAGGGCCATCACGCCGAGGCTTGTGAGAAGAAGTCCCCCGAAAATGAGCTGAAGGAGAATGACCGTAGGGAATCCCGCGAGGCTGTCTCCGCGAAAGTAGCGATAGAGAGTCCAGATCCCCATGAGGGCCGCGAAGACAAGAGTCAAAAACCCCAAAAACGCGATGAGCCGAAGAGGAAACGCGCTGAACGACAAGAGGTTGCGCACCGAGTAGCGCAATAGTCCGCGTGGGGACCATTTGGTTTGCCCGGCGGCTCGCTCGAGGACATGAAAAGGGATGTCTTTGGTTGAAAATCCGACCCAAGCGACGAGTCCGCGGAAAAACCGGTGCCGTTCTGGGCACTGCTTCAGAGCTTCTACGACCTTTCGGTCCAGCAGCTTGAAGTCGCTCGCGCCGCGGAAGCCCGGTCCGCCCATCAGCGCGTTGAAGAGTCGTGCCAGAAGCCCGTAGAGAATGCCTTCTTGACCGCGCGATTGCTTCACGCCGTTGACTACCTCGGCGCCCTGACGCCAGGCCTCGACCATGTCGCCGATGAGATGAGCGGGATGCTGCAAGTCCGCATCGAGCAGCAGGACGGCTCGACCTGCAGCAGAGTCGAGTCCCGCCGCCAGGGCGGCCTCCTTACCGAAGTTGCGTGAAAGCTCGAGAACTCGGATTCGCTGGTCGGCGGCTCGAGCATGGCGGAGGATCTCCACCGTGCCATCCGTACTGCCATCGTCGACACAAACAATCTCGAACGAAGAAGAGACCTTCTCGACCTCCGAGCAGACCGCTTTCAGCGTTTCTTGGAGAACTTCTTCTTCATTGAAAATTGGTAGAAGAATACTGAGTTCAGGAAGCATGAGGAGGTGTCCTATTACGATAGCTGGGGGAGCTCTGGGGAGTGAAGAAACTCGCCACTTCAGAAAGTGCTTCATGAACCTCACTCGGTCCCGCCCGGCAACGGGGACCTGGACGTTTGCGGCGGCGCGCCTCGCTCTGCGGCGGCGCGTCTCGATCCTTCAGGTTCCCTTCGCTCCCCTCGGGGCTCTCGCCACTTGAAACTCGGTAGGGCTGGTTTCGGTTCTCCTCTTTCGCGTTGCAAGCGGGCTTGATGTTAAGAAGGAAGCTATGGAAGCCACCGCGCTTGTGACGGGAGCGACACGAGGAATTGGACGAGCGTTAGCGTGCGAACTCGCTCAGCGGGGCGTAACGGTTTATGCCACGGGAAGGGGTCGGGAGGCTCTCGAGGACCTCAAAACCTCGACGGGTTCCTTGGGCGCGCCCTTCGATCTGGCTTTGACGGATGCGCCCACGCAGCTTTATCGTGCCGCCTGCCAGGCGCTCGGCGGGGCACCCGATTTTTTGATCAACAATGCTGGGTTCAATTCACGCAAGGCGCCCTGGGCTCAGGTGACGGCGGAAGAGCTTGACCAGCAGTATGCGGTCAACTTGCGGGCTCCCGCCCTTTTGTGTGGGCTGGCCCTCTCGGACATGCAGAAGCGAGCGCAGGAGAGAGGTACCGTGGGCGGTCACCTCGTCAACGTTCTCAGTACCGTGGTGCACTTTGGGAATGAAACCATGGGAGCCTACACGGCGATGAAGCATGGGCTCCACGGATTGACCCAAGTGCTTATCAAGGAGGCACGCCGACAGAACGTGAAGGTCAGCGGGATCTACCCGGGAGGAACCGATACGGACTTCCGATCGGCACAGCGGCCTGAATATCTCCGGGCAGAGAGCGTGGCGACCATGATCGCCAACGTATTGCTTGCGCCGTCGGACGTTGTGGTTCATGAGCTGACGTTTCGTCCGATGATTGAAACGAACTTTTAGAGCTCACAATCTGGCCAAGCCCCCGCCGTGGCTTCTCTATTTGTGTTTGCTCATCTCGGGTTCGCCCCAACTCTTTGACCGACTGCACTTGGAAAGCGTTGCCGATGATGCCAGCTGAACGCACCGAACGAAGCACCGCCCCCGCCTTCGGGCTGCCCTCGCTAAGAGCGAAGGAAGCTCTCTCTGGTTTTCTGGACAGGGGGACGACTATCAAACTGGCGAACGCAGACGCAGCGAGCTCGAACTTCATACTTCGTCGATAGCGCCGGCCGCCGAGACCGCGGCGGATGGTGCCTCGACGTTCTTGGCTTCGCCGCGAGCGACAAGCTCCTTTTGGATCCGCTCGAAAAGATCGCTGTCGATCTTGTAGAACAATAGGGCAATCAAACACGCGATGGAAAAGCCAGCGGGGAAGAGATTGAAGAGCCATTCGATGGCCGAAAGTGCCAACGGCGTCTGTTCCTCGTTGGGTACGTAGTCCACCTGAGAAAGGACGAACGTTGCCAAGGCGCCGGCCAGAGCCATGCCGAACTTTTGCATGAAGGAAAAGAAGGCAAATGGTAGCCCTTCAGATCGGACCCCGGTCTTCCAATGCCCGTACTCGACGGTATCGGGCAGCATTCCCCACTGCGTGATGGCGCAAATCATCTGGCCAAAGGTAGCAATGAGCGAAAGCGCGATGAAAATGTACAGGCTCTCACTCGCGGGAATGAACTGCCGGGCTCCATAAAACAGGGCCACGATCACACTCCCCAGCATGAACGTACGCCCCTTGCCGATGTGCTTGGTGATGAGTGGCGTGAGCAGCACACCCACTACATTCGCCGGCAGCATGATGAAGAAGAACTTCTCGAACAGATCTTGATCACCGTACACGTACTTGAAGTAGTAAAGGGCCACCGTATTGATCGTGACCCACACGCCGGTATTGAGCAGCATTGCCAGCGACAGCGACATGAGGGCATCGTTCTTGAACAAGATTGGCAAAACCCGAGTCAACTTGTAGTTCTCGCGCTGAACGACGACCCGCTCCTTGGATTGCTTGTAGGAAAGCAGAAGGAGTCCGGTCGACACACAGGCGATCACCAGCATCGCGGCGGTGTAACCTTTTTGGGGGGTTTCAAAGTAGGTTTCGGCAAATGGGCGCACGAGAATCACGACGCTCAAAGCCACCACCACCGCAAAGAACATCCGGTACGTCGAAATGACGGCGCGTTCCTGCTGATCCTGGGTCATCACCGAGCTAATCGCCGAATAGGGGAGACCTATGGCGGTGAACACCATGCCATGGGTGATGTAGGTGATATAGGCGTAGACGATCTTGGCCGTTTCGGGCAGATCGGGAGTAAAGAAACAGGCCACCAACATGACGTTGAGGGGAACCGCGCCGAATAAAACATAGGGACGAAATTTTCCCCATTTGGTCTCCGTTCGGTCCGCGATAAACCCCATCAGAGGATCGTTGACGGCATCCCACACGCGAGCAGCAAGAAAGAGACCCGCC
>CAYTRQ010000253.1:0-7500 GCA_964440025.1 uncultured Polyangiaceae bacterium
TTCCCTCGAAAACGCCGAAAAACCGCACGCCGGAGCGTTAAGTGAACGGCATTGGGTTTAGCCCGGGAAGAGTGGAACGTCGAAACCATCACCCGGACCGTCCTGACTTCCACGGGAACTCATTTTAGGCTTCGTACCGAGCTAGACGCCTATGAAGGAGATGAACGAGTCTATTCTCGCAATCACAGCGAAGACATCGAGCGAGACGGCATGTGACATGAGAAGCATGCCGTCTCTACGTAAGCATCGTATCTACGTGAGCAATCACATCCTCCGAAAGAGCCGAGAGAGCGTACCCACCTTCTAGCGTGGAAACGACTCTCCCCTCGCAGAATTCGTCCGCCCAGCGCATGACACTGCTGGAAAGCTCTGCGAACCCAGAGGAAGTCACCCGGAGCTCGGCCAGTGGGTCCCGAGAATCCGCGTCGAATCCTGCGGAGATAAGGAGAAGTTGTGGTCCATATTCGGAAAGGGCGGGACGGACCTTCTCCTCCCAGGCTGAAAGCATTTCCTCGTCACCTGCCCCTGCCGGCAGCGGTACATTCAGATTCGCACCAGCACCAGCTCCTTTTCCTCGCCGAGCTTCGTCGCCGGTACCGGGGAAGGCAGAACGTTGGTGAATCGATGTATAGAAGATGTCACCACGTTCATAGGTCAAATCCTCCGTACCGTTGCCATGATGAACGTCCCAATCGAGGATAGCGACCCGCTGGACATGAGAGTTATCAAGTGCCGTCAGAGCACCGTAGACCACATTGTTAAATAGACAGAACCCCATACCCCGGTCGTAACACGCATGATGGCCAGGAGGACGTACGCAACAAAATGCCCGGCGATACCGCCGATCAACAACCAGCTGCGCCGCTCGGGCAACAGCTCCAGCTGCAACGATAGCGGCCTCGAAGGACTGTTGCTTCACGTAGGTATCAGCATCCAACTCGCCTCCTCCAGACGAAGACAGACTCTCAACGCGCTCCACATAGCGCTCGTCGTGAACACGCAAAAGCCATTCGCGAGAAATCGACTCCGCGCGGAGCCTGTGGAGTTGGCCCAGAAGTCCGCTTTCTTCCAAGGCGCGATGAATGGCAGCGAGCCGGGCCGGTCGCTCCGGGTGGCCTAACGGGCCTTCATGCCAATCGAACTCGGGCGCATCGAGCCAGGCGACATTCGGTTCAGTCATAGCCAGTGCATACCGCACTTGGGGCGCCCAAGCTCGTCCGCGCGACACTCCTCGCCTACATCTCTACGCCTCCCCCGTCTGCGCGAGGACCAGTCTCGTTCGCGGCGAAAAATTCCGCTTCGTCGCCCACCGCCGAACCAGTCTCCTCCGGACTTGAATTCTCTCTTCTGAAACGGACAGGTCATCTCCCCGACGCGTCACCACGAGAAGTTTCCTGCATCACGCCGCAAGGATCAGGTGGACCCCGCTCGAGCAACAAGCACGATCAGATGGCCACGGCTTGTCTGCCAAGAGTCCCTTCGAGAACCGAAATGAAATGAAATGAAATTCTAAATGAAATGAGATGAAATAACGACGAGTACGATTGGAATTGCCTGGACAAAGGTGTATTAGTAAGAGCGGCTATATTTGGGGAGCAACAAATGACAGTTCGTGCAAGTGGAGGTGCGCAGGCAGACGACACTGGGCCCTTTCCGTCAGCCCAGGGCAATATTGTTGAGGGCAATATTGTTGAGGGCAATATTGTTGAGGGCAATATTGCTGAGAGCGATATTGTTGATGAACAATTCGCTGCTGATGACGAATTCAGGAACGGCCCGTTTGCCAGTGGGAAGTTCCCCGTCGCAGAACGTGCAGAGTCAACCGCCGGACTGGAACGCGGTACGGACCTGATGGACGATACGGGCCTCGCAGACGAGGCATCGGCGGCTCTTTTACGACCAACCGTAAGACTCGTGGAAGACGACCTCGTCGACGATGTGTTGTCCCCGAGCGGCTTGAGCGCGCCAGAACATTGCCCACGCGCTTGGGCAAGCTGCTGCACGGACTACGAACGGTTCGCAACGGGACTCACACGGCTATTCGCCCGTGACGCAGCGCGGCTAGTGAGAATTGGGCCCGACTCGGAAGTGCTTGACGTAGCCGCTGGTACGGGAGAATTCGCTTTTGCGGCGGCTCAACAGGGAGCTCATGTCCTAGCCACCGATTTTTCTCCGGGCATGCTGCAGCTCCTCGAACAGAGACGAAGCGCCCAAGGGCTCCATAACGTTCGGACGGCGCTGATGGACGGTCAGTCGCTTTCGCTCGAAAACGCTGGTTTCGACATCGCTGGTTCTCTCTTTGGACTCGCGTTCTTTCCCGATCAACACAGAGGGCTCCGAGAACTCTTCCGCGTTCTTCGCCCCGGCGGTCAAGTGGTGATTGCCACCTGGGCGACACCAGGCAAGGTCGAGCTCATGCGCCTGGTCGGCGAGGCCATCATGGAAGCCTGCCCAGAACTCTGTGCACCCGAGGAAGTCGCTTCGAATCACTGGACAACCCTCAGCTGTCAGAAGCGGCTTTCCAGCTCTCTTGAGGACGCGGGGTTTGAATGTGTCTACACGATCGAGCTCACTCACGTATGGACCTTCGACGTGGTGCAAGACTTCGTGCGTGCCCTTCCTCGCACAACCCCCGCCTGGGCTCGACTGGAAAATCGGATGACGACTGAACAGAAGATGCGGTTTCACCGAGCGTTGACGGAAAGTTTTCGTGCTCGCCAGGGTCGTGGTCCCTTCGCCGTAACGGCTCAGGGCCTGGTTGCTGTTGGCAACAAGCCGGGTCGCCACTCCCAGTTTCTATAAGAGTTGCTGGCCCCTGAAAGGGGTAGGGCAACAGAGCCATTCGGAGATGGCAGGCTGGCGCGCTAGACGCCAGCCATCACCCCGAAGGGCCAAGATACACCCCAATCAGAAAGACGGCACATCGAACAAAGCGCCGGAACAGGCTCCCCTGAGGTTTGGGAAATAGAAGCGCATCTCGTCGCCGGGGCGATGAGACACCTTTTCGACCAAGGCGGATCACGTAGCGCCGCGTTTTAACAAGAAAAATGCCATCCCCTGCGGGGGGTAAGGCCTGCAGGAAGCAGCGGGTCTTGGAGCAAAGTCCCAGCTGATTGGTTCCATAGCCCCGACGACTCATCTCCCATGCGGGATTGACATCCATCAGATTCGTCAAGTCGTGGCGCTCGAGCCGGTTTCCCTGTCTCAAGCTGTTTCAATCATGATGACCCGATGACAACGGTAGGCTTGATTTATGCATTTTTTCATGTTCAAGGGAAACCCACATTCTAGGAGGCGGGCAGAGAGCAAACCACCTGAATTTCGGTTCGCATTCCGTATTTCCTTATACAGGATAGATTGGAAGCTCGGTTTGATGGCGAGCGGGAGGTTGATGACCAGGAAGGGGAGTGCCAAAGTCGCGCTCAACACACCGGGGCCCCAGCAAGGGTTTCCGGTCCGTGGGAGGAGAGCGCCATGATCACCAAGCACGGCGACAGAACGGACGAAGTCGAAGAGCTCCTCGAGCGTGGGCTCGATCTTTATGGTCGAAATGAGATCGACGACGCCGTCCTGTGCTGGCGCAAGGCGCTAGCCATCGATCCAGAAAATGCCAGGGCCAAGGACTTTCTGGACTGTGCCGGCGTGCAGCCGGAACCGCTGGCTGAACCGGGTAAACCCTTGGGTGAGCTCGCTGAAGTGATCGATCTCGACGAACTGAGAACTCAATGGAACTTCAGCGATCGGATCACGACCCCTTCTTCGCCGTCTAGCCGTTCGAGTGCCGACGACGATGAACCAGCCCCAACCACCCAACCTCGCCCGGTTCGCCGTTCGATGATCGAGCAATTGCTCAAAGAAGAAAAACACGAAGAGGCACTCGAGCTTCTCTACCGCTCCCGAGCCCATCATCCTTCAGATGCTGGGCTCTCCCGAAGTATACGCTTATTGAGAGAACGACTGGCCCTGGGATATGCAGCGGCACTGCGCAATCTCGATTGGATACCAACGCTGGTCGACCCCACCTCCGCACGCAACCTCGATCCACAGGAGCGCCAAGTCGTTTCTCTGATCGATGGGATTTCGAGCTACGGCGACATCGTGGCAAGCTCACCGTTAGGGCGGCTGAATACTCTGCGCATCCTCAGTCGCTTGCTCGATTGCGCGTTCATTCGACCACAACCACTTGACCCTAATCTTCCCTCCATTTCGGCCAGCTCACATTCAGCCGAGTCGGCCGCTCTCCGTGAGGGGCCTGTCGGTATCGAAGCGCCCATCGAGCCCGGACCAGCCCCCTCCGAAGCAGTTGTCTCCGGCCCCACTGTTTCTGAACCGAGCATCTCCGGACCAGCCAGCTCCGGACCAACCGTGTCCGGACCAACCGTGTCCGGACCAGCCGTATCCGGACCAGCCGTATCCGGACCGGCCAGCTCCGGGCCAAGCATTTCTGGCCCGAGCATCGTGAATGGCTCGGACCACGATAGCTATGAGAAGCTGTTCTCGGAGGCAACAGCAGCCTATCTCATCAGGGACTATCGTCGAGCTGTCGAACTGTTTACCGAGTGTTGCAGGCGACGTCCCGACGACCGACGTGCCCAGCACAACAAAAAGGCGCTCCAGAAACGCTTTGGAACAGCATGAAGTCCACGACGATCGTCAGCCAAAAAGGCGGAGTCGGTAAAACGACTGTCGCCCTCAATCTCAGTTACTCTCTGGCCCGCTCGGGCCTCAAAACACTTCTCATCGATGCAGACCCGCAGGGAGCCGTTGGTTTCTCTCTGCAAGGCGCCAAACCTTCCAAAGGCTTGGTCTCCCTCCTCGATGGCGGAGATCCGCGAGCGGCCCTCCTGGAGACACGTCTTCCCGAGTTGCAAATCATGCCGGTGGGCGAAGTTCCTCCAACCCAAACCATGGACTTCTCCGCTGCCCTGGCAGACGGGGTCACCTTCACTCATCTACTGAGCGAGCTAGCAGGAGACTTCGAGGTGGCAATCATCGACACTCCTTCCGGATTTACTGGGGCAACACTCGGAGCGCTCCGAGCGAGCAACACTGCATTGTCACCGTTGCAGGCTGAACCGATTGCGTTGCGCACGTTGCCACAACTTCTCAACGTGATCGGGCAACTGCGGCACGAGGGATCCCACGTTCAACTTATTGGCCTCATCTTGTGTATGCTTCAACAGAGAAATGCCAGTTCGCTTGCGGTAGCAGAAGAAGTCTGGTCCCGCTTGCCCGCAGACCTCGTACTCGACACAACGATTCCGCGCGATCCCGAGGCGCTCGCTGCCAGCACGGCAGGTGTCCCATTGGCATTGATGAGCCGGCTTAGACCTCCACCACTTTCACTTGTTTTCGATCAGCTCGCGGCTGAACTGGTACCAAAGTTCGGATTGGAAAAGGAAGGCAGTGATGAGCCGCTCAGCCTTTTTGCCTGAGGATGGAGTCCTCACCGCCTTGCTCTCCAAGGCAAAGGCGCCGATCGCAGAAGCGAAAACTTCGAGTCCACCGCCACCTCAACCGGCACGGAGTCCATCCGATTCAGAAAGTTCCAGTGGGATCACTGCCTCTTTCTCGTCTCCGCTAGCCGGCCACACTTCCTGGGAAAATGGGGAAACAGAGGCGGAAGACGCTTCTTCGGAGCAGGGCCTAAGGATACTCGACGCTGCTCTGGCTTCTTGCGACTCCTTGGAGGATCGCTTCACCGCCGTGACATCATGGCTTCGCCACCGTACTGGTGCCACCCGAATCCTCATCGTTGACGAAGAGGGGCTCTCTCTCACAAGTGACCGGGCCGACCAAGCCTACGAGGCGGCAGCTGGAGACCTGGGATCGAGACTGAAGTCGACCTTGGCTCTCCTTCCAGACGTAGCTGAGAGTAGCGCTCGCTTGAAGATGAGAGCCGGCGAGCACTTGGAACTCATCTGGTGCGAGACTCAGGTCGGACGCTTGGCGGTGGGAGCAGTCTCAACCAATCCATTGCCCCCTTCCTGGGCTGCACTAGTTCCGAGAGCGCTTCAGCGAGCCGTCGAAACTTGACGGCCAAGGATGATCGAATGAGTCAAATCAACGAAAAAGACTTGGAGCAAAGCCTGAGGAACGTTTCAGCTTTGCGGGGAATGTTTGTCACGGCAATGCCTGATTGCCTTCTTTTTTACGCGTGGATGCGAGGCGAAGAAGACTGGGCGGGCGAGGACGTCGCCGCCTACTTTGGCGATCTCATCCGAGCCAACGGACAAGGACTTCGCGCACTGTCGGCGTGGTCCTCCGAAATGCAGGTCACCATCGAGGCGTCTGACATCCTTCTTGTCTTGCGCGAGCTACCGACGGACTTCGTCGTCGGCTTCGTCTTCGAACGTTCGGTTCCCCTTGGAGTAGCCCGCCTCAGCATCAAACAAATTTTGGCGACTCTCGAGGACTTCCTTCCCAAAGTCAGCCCCGAGCAGCGAGCCCGAGGCGTTCGCGTTGCGGAGTTTTTGCTCCGGTACGCCCCAGATGCCCACGCCGCACTTCAACGCGCATCCTTGCGCTCCGGGCTTCCGCTCGAGCTTCTCAATGATCCAGCCCAACTTACTCCTGATCAAACGGAGCAGTTCGAACGCTCCGTATGCGACATTCTTGGGTTAGATACCCTCAACCTATGAGCAAGCAATGAAGAACCTCGACCCCAAAGCCCTGCGCACCTACCTCGATCCGCAGCATTTGATGTTCTTCGCCGGTGAACCTGCAGTTTATCACTGCCACCATTTCAATCTTTTTCTCGATAAAACAATCGACGATGCTCTAGGCACCGAGCTAGGACAAGATTTACGCATGCGCGCAGCGCGTGAATTTTCCCATCGCTTGATTGCTCGGATCAGCGAGGCTACCGATGCTGAAACCCCTCCGGAGCGAATGCAAGTCGCCATGGAAGTGTTCCGCGCTATGGGACATGGCAATCTCGACATTAGCGCCGATGAAAAGGGCGGCACTGCCAGGGGAAACTACCTCCACTATGGCTTTTCCTGGCACGAGAAGTACGGCGGAAAAGTCCGTAGGCGCCATCCTGCCGATGCGTTCGCCTGTGGTTACGCCGCTGCCGCCGTCGAAGTCGCGTTTCGGCTCCCCGCCGGTTCCATGGAAGGACGTGAGTCTGAATGCATCGCGATGCGTGCCCCAGCGTGTACAATCGAAATCAAGCAGGCCAGAGAGAACGAAGCGCCCGGGACACCCATCGAACAGTCCGATGCCCTTGCTCTCGCAGAGCCCCCAGTTGACGGCCTCAAAGAAGAAGCCATTCGGCCCATAGCCTCCGGACTTCAAGAATTCACCGCAGGGGTAGCCGGCGATGAACGCGGTGTTGTTCAAGCTTTTGGCGTCTTCGTCACGATGCACCTGGCCGGATATTACAATCGAGTCTCCTTCGACGCGGTAGAAGCAATACGAAGCAAGGCGCCTCATTCGGTTGGTGTCCTCGAGGAGCTTCTCAGAGAATCAGGCCACGTGTGTGTATTCAATACCTTT
>CAYTRQ010000253.1:7510-8504 GCA_964440025.1 uncultured Polyangiaceae bacterium
TCTCCCGAGTGGGAAGCACTCGTCGGTCCACTAACAGATGACCCCTTGGACATCGTCGCTGGATGCATGGCAATCGCCCGCGCACTGGGGTTCGGTCGCTGGGCAGTCGCTGACTTCGAACCCGAACGGCGGCTTGTGCTTCGCACCCCCTCCTCCTATGAATCAGTCTACTACCGCACCCGGCACGGCATTTCACCTACGCCCAACGAGTACATGCTTCAGGGCGCAGCCCTGGCCATGGCACAGCTCGCTCATCGCGTCCGCTGGCTCGAGAAACCCGAGCTGACTGAAGAATACTATCAAAAGCTATTCAAGGGTGGAGTTCCCTGGAAGGCGGAGCAAACCAAGGCCGTCGTGTGCGGAGATCCCTATAGTGAAGTCGTGGTGACGAAGGTCAACGATGAATAGCTGAGGGTAAGCCGAGATGAAGCGCTCTCCAATTGAAGAAGTCCGCCTGTTCATCTCGCGGCGGAGAAGAACCGAGATGTCGGGCTGGATTCTAGAACAGAGCTGGAAGGGCTCGAACTGACAACGGCCTTGCATCATGCCCAGCAAATCTTCGGGAAAACTACGAGTAGGCAACGGTTGTCGAAAACTGCTCATCTGGGAGTATTCAGTGAGCGTGCTCAAGTCTTCCGAGAAACTAACCAAACTACAGGAGGGGTTGCTCGATCTAGGATTCGTGGATGTTACTCGATTTGACAAGATCCGCGAGTTTGTGGATTCATCTGGGCACTCCCTGATCATCGTTCCCGCAACGGAACGAGTTCAAATCCGCGTGCATTATCTCACTCCGGAAGGACAGCGCCGAACCGTCGCGCGGGAGATAGCGTCGAAGCTAGAAACGGCCGAACGACAAGCTCACCGAGCTTCCAGCGAACACCGAATTTCCAGATAGAACGTATTTCATCGACTAGACTGGTTCGCGTCTCCAAAAGACCGCTTCGTCGCCCGCCCCTTCGGGGCTCAAGATTGATCAGAAGTCGGTTCGAGC
>CAYTRQ010000254.1:0-8446 GCA_964440025.1 uncultured Polyangiaceae bacterium
GCCGAGACCTCTTTTTAGCTGCCGTGCTGTTAGCGCTGCCAGGGCGAGACGGCTCTTTCGAGTGTCTCCTTCCGCGCGAAGGACCGGACAGGCTTCGTAGAAGGCCATGAACGAGCGGGCCAATTCATAGAGGTGATCGGTCAGCAGATGAGGTAGGTTCGATTCTGCCGCCTGGTCGACGACTTCTCCAAAGCGAATCAATACACGACCCAACCTTTGAGCCTCGGGCGTGTCGAGCTGGATTGGTCCTTCGGCCGTTTCCATCTCCTCACCTCCGCGATCGAAGATGCTGGCAACGCGAGCATAGGCGTATTGAAGATAGGGGCCGGCATTGCCGTTGAAACTCACAAGCTTATCCCAGTCGAATTGGTAGTCGCTCGATCGATTTTGTCGTAGATCGGCGTACTTGACGGCTCCGATCCCAACGGCCCGAGCTACAGCCGGAACCTCCTCTTCGGTGAGGGCAAGTTTTCCTTCGGCGATTCCCTCCTTGAGGCGATCCATGGCTCGTTGCTCTGCTTGGTCGAGCAGGGACGCCAGTGTTACCGCACGACCTTCTCTCGTCTTGAGTGGTTTGCCTTGTGAGTCGAGAACGGTTCCAAACGAGATGTGCCTGAGGGCCACGTCGATGCCCATCAACTCCGCAACAGCGAAAAGCTGTGTGAAGTGCAAATGCTGTCGGGCGTCCACCACGTACAAGGCTCGATCGGCCTTCCACCTTTCCTTGCGAAAGCGCAGTGCGGCGATGTCGGTCGTGGAATAGAGAAAGGCACCGTCCTTCTTGCGGATCAGGAACGGCTCCTTTTGTTTGGCCAGTTTTTTGGGGGCCCCGTCGATTTCGTTCCAAAAGATCCCGATGGCGCCTTGGTCTTCGCGAGCCAGTCCCCGATCGCAGAGCTCCTGAACGACATCGGGAAGCATGTCATTGAATGCGCTTTCTCCCATCCATTCGTCGAACTGGATGTTCATGCGCTCATAGATCTTGTCGAGTTCCTCTCTTGTCGTGAGGACGAACTTTTTCCACAGTGAGAGGTTTTCGGGATCACCATTTTGGAGCTTCCGCAGCTCCTCGCGTGCTCGTTCCGCGAAATCAGCATCGTCCTTGGCACGGGCCGAGGCGGCCTTGTAGACGCGTTCGAGCTCCTCGATAGGAGAGCGCTCGAGGGCTGCCAGATCGCCGATTTCCCGCATACCAGTGAGAAGTAGGCCGTACTGAGTTCCCCAATCGCCAATGTGATTGTCTGCTATGACATTGTGACCGATGGCGCGCAGAAGCCTGCACAGGGCATCGCCGATGATCGTGGAGCGCAGGTGCCCCACATGCATCTGTTTGGCGATATTGGGGCTGGAGAAATCGACGACAATCGTTTCGGGCGAGGCAACCTGATCAATTCCGTCGCATCGGTGATCCTTTGCCATCTCTGTGAGACGGCTGCCGAGCCATGTATGACTGAGGGTCAGATTGACGAACCCCGGGCCTGCTACTTCTGCCTTGGCGATGGCGGGCTGTGCTTCCATGGCAGAGCGAATGGGTTCGGCAACGTCCCTCGGCTTTTTGCCGAGCTTTTTGGACAGGGCCATTGCGGCATTGATCTGATAATCGCCGTGCCGCGGATCGGTTGTGGGGCGGAGCAGTGGAGGGGCGGGCTCACCGATGGCCTTTTCGATGGCCGAGGTCGAAAGCTCAGTGAGCTTGTGCTCGATACGCATGTCCCCTCATCTACTGCGAATACTCATGTTTCGAAAGTCTGCGCGGGACTTTCCAGGGCGCGGGCGATACGGAGCAGTTCGGGGGGGGGGCGTTCGTCTCGAGACGGATATTTGGGAAACAGGGCATAGCCATTGAAAGGGCAGAGGACCTCGGCACCTCCGGCGGCCAGGTTCTCACCCTGAACGACTTTGGACCAGTTGACGAGACCAGATCGGAGGCGCAGCCCCTCAGCCGAGGTGACGACGTGGGCTGTCTCGTACCAAGCGACAGGGGGGTGCTCCGTTGCGATGGCGTCGAGAGATTGCCCCGATGCCATTCGTTCGGCGATCGAAAGCAACCGATGTCCGCCGAGGTAGGCTCTTTCTTCCTGAACCGAGTCCCAGCCCCGAAAGCCGACCTCAACGGTGAGGCCCAACTTTTGCCGATCTCTCACATACTCATCGAGGCAACGACGGCCCGGGGAGAAGGCCTGGTCGGCTCGTCGAGTGAGCCCCCGGGGGGCCAGGGAGAGCGCACGGGCGAGGAGCACCAGGTCCTGCTTCCATGGAAGGGTCCAAAAGGGGCTCTTGGTTTCCGTTTGAGTCTGGTGGAAGTCGAGAAAGATATCGCACGCGTCCAGAATCGGACGGACCGTTTCTGCGCGCCTTCTTTCGAGCGTTTCTGCCGTCCGATCGAAGGTAAAAACCCGATTGAAGTCCTCTTCAAGGTATCTTTGTTCGGCTCGGGCGGCATCCACATTTCCGAGCAATAGGGTGACGGGCCCGGCTGGGGGCCGTTCAAGTAGGTCCTGTTGCAGCTTGAGGGCTGCGGGGAGAGTGCCGTACTCGTTTCCATGGACAAGGAAACCAAGAACACAGTGGAGCGGATGAGCGCCATTCCCCTGGAAATGGTGGCATTGTTGGTAGCTGAAGGGGCCGGGACAAGCGCGGGACAGAAATTGGTCCAGAAGGGAATCGAGGGTCGGCGGCAAGATGATCCTCACTCTAGAGCACATCTCACAACCTCGAAAGGCGTCGCCGCTCACCCGGTGGCAGATCAAGCGAGCCCTGGCGGAGCCTTTTCCAGCCTGGAATTCACCTGTTGTGTTCGGCTCATCGGTGCGCCAAAAGTTCCCCGTGAAGGTCCCGAAGCATTTTCCCGGAGCCCCTGCCCTTTCGCCCTTTCGCCTGGAGCGACGTCTCCTCGAGGTGAAGCGGATCGAGCCGAAGGTCTCTCGTCTTAAGGCGTTTTGGGCCCATTTTGCCTGGCCAGCGACGGACGACGGCTTGAGCGCCGCCGAGGCGCGAACTCTGGTGGCCTTGCTGAAATATGGACCCCAGTCCGATGAGGCTGCACCTCGGATGAGCCAAGTTCCGCCTGGACAGCTCGTTCTCGTCACACCACGCCGAGGGACTATTTCGCCATGGAGCTCGAAGGCAACAGAAATTGCTCGGGCTTGCGGAATCCACTCGGTACAGCGCATCGAGCGCGGGGTTGCCTACTACGTTTCGAGCCAGCAGCCCCTTTCTGAGCAAGAGCTTGCTCGACTCGCTGTTCCTCTTCACGACCGAATGACCGAGAGCGTGGCTTTTTCCTTGGACGAGGCCAAGGAGCTTTTCCGCTCCGAGGAGCCCCGTCCTTTGAGACGGGTTCCGTTGCAGAGTCAAGGGCGCTCCGCGCTTTCTCGAGCCAATCGCGAATGGGGGCTCGCCTTGGCAAAAGATGAAATCAATTACCTTGCCGAGGCCTATGCGGAGCTAGGGCGAGATCCGACGGATGTGGAGCTCATGATGTTCGCTCAGGCGAACTCCGAGCACTGTCGACACAAGATTTTTCGTGCCGATTGGATCATCGACGGAAAGACGCAGAAGCACTCGCTTTTTTCAATGATCAAAAATTCAAGAGTCGCCTGTGATACGGGGATTCTCTCCGCCTATAGCGACAATGCGGCCGTGATGGAGGGCTTCGAGTCCCACAGATTTCTCGCAACGCCGGGGAGTGCGGGTCCCTATGGGACGGTTCAGGAGCCTGCCCACATTTTGATGAAGGTGGAAACCCACAATCATCCAACTGCGATTTCCCCCTATCCAGGCGCTTCAACCGGATCGGGAGGAGAGATCCGTGATGAAGGGGCGACCGGTCGAGGGGGTAAGCCGAAAGCTGGTTTGACTGGGTTTTCCGTTTCCCATCTGAGGATACCGGGTTTTGCTCAACCGTGGGAGCGACACCTCGTTGGAAAACCCGATCGAATCGCCAGCGCTTTGGAAGTGATGATTGAAGGTCCTCTGGGGGGCGCGGGGTTCAACAATGAGTTTGGAAGACCCAACGTCTGCGGCTACTTTCGGACTTTCGAGCAAGAAATCTCTGGTGAGATGAGGGGTTATCATAAACCGATTATGCTGGCCGGCGGTCTCGGGAATGTGCGGCCTCAGCTGGTCAACAAGAGCTCGTTTGTTCCAGGAACCAAGCTCATCGTTCTTGGTGGGCCGGCTTTGCTGATTGGGCTGGGTGGAGGAGCGGCGTCTTCGATGGCATCCGGCCAGAGTGCAGAGGATCTCGATTTCGCTTCCGTCCAGCGCGACAATCCCGAAATGCAGCGCCGGTGTCAGGAAGTGATCGATCGAGCTTCTGCTTTTGGAGAGGAGAGCCCGATTGCGTTCGTTCACGACGTTGGAGCGGGTGGCCTTTCCAATGCCTTACCGGAACTCGTGCATGATGGCGGTTGTGGCGGTCGCTTCGAGCTGAGAACGATCCCGAGTCTGGAACCAGGAATGTCTCCTCTGGAGATCTGGTGCAATGAAGCTCAGGAACGGTACGTGCTCGCCGTACTTCCGGAGAAACTGGGACTGTTCGAGGAAATTTGTCACAGGGAACGCTGTCCTTATGCAGTGGTCGGGGAGGCGACGCAGGACCACAAGATCGTGCTGGAAGACAGCTATTTTGGCGAGACGCCGATCGATATGTCCCTCGACCTCCTTCTCGGGAAGACACCGAAAATGACCCGCGATGTGAAACGTCGTGCAGCGCCAAGCGCTGCTTTGGATACGGGGCTGATGGATGTGCGTGAAGCACTCGATCGGGTTCTTCAATTTCCGAGTGTTGCGGACAAGACTTTTCTCATCACCATCGGCGATCGAACCGTTACTGGACTCGTTTCAAGAGACCAAATGGTTGGTCCCCATCAAGTCCCCGTAGCCGACTGCGCTGTGACATTGACAGATTATGATGGGTTTTCGGGAGAGGCGATGGCCATCGGTGAACGGACACCATTGGCTGCTCTCGACTCGTCGGCTGCGGCACGCATGGCCGTTGGAGAAGCGTTGACCAACTTATGTGCAATCTCACTCGAGTCTCTCGAACGGGTTAAGTTGTCAGCCAATTGGATGGCGGCTGCCGGCCATCCTGGCGAAGATGCCGCGCTCTACGATGCGGTGCGCGCTGTGGGTCTTGAGCTTTGCCCGGAGTTAGGCCTGACCATCCCCGTGGGCAAGGATTCCATGTCGATGCGAACCGTATGGGGGAGCAGGAGACGGAGGAAGAGTGTCATTGCTCCCGTCTCATTGATCGTCTCCGCGTTCGCTCGGGTACCAGATGTTCGCCGTGCTCTCACCCCGGAGCTTAGGACGGATATACCGGGTACGCGGATCTTGCTCATCGACCTAGGACGCGGAAGGTGCAGGATGGGGCTTTCTGCCTTTGCACAGGTCAGTCGCCAAGTTGGTGCGGCGGTTCCCGATGTCGATAGCTCCGAAGACCTCAGGGCCTTTTGTGAGCTGATGTTCGAGCTGGGCCGGGAAGGTAAACTGCTTGCCTACCACGACCGCTCCGACGGCGGATTGGTCACAACGGCCGTCGAGATGTGCTTTGCGGCTCGCACGGGCATGACATTGTGCCTCGATTCTCTGGGGTCTGCGGCTTCGGTGCCCCAGTTGCTATTCAACGAGGAGCTGGGCGCTTTGCTTCAGGTTCGCGGTGAAGATATCGATGATGTTGTGAGTAGAGCTCGAGCAGTCGGGCTTGGGGAGGCGACTGCCGTCGTCGGCGAACTGCGTGGTGACGGTCGCTTCACTGTAGAGAGGGGAGGCGACACCGTGCTCGATGAGCACAGGGCCGATCTCCAGAGGATTTGGTCGCGGACGACCTTTGAGATGCAGAAGTTGCGAGATAATCCGCACACGGCGCGCGAGCAATATGACGGGATTGCCGATGAGAAGGATCCAGGGATTGCTCCACTGCTAACTTTCGATCGCAAAGTCTCCATTGCAACCCCGTTTGTCGAGGCTGCCAGTGAACGGCCCCGGGTTGCTATTCTTCGTGAGCAGGGAGTCAATGGCCACGTGGAGATGGCGGCGGCTTTTCACCGCGCTGGATTTGCTGCACATGACGTGCATATGAGTGATGTGCTAGAAGGAAAGGTCCATCTCGACGATTTTACCGGTCTCGTCGCTTGTGGAGGGTTCTCCTTTGGCGATGTGCTTGGGGCCGGACTTGGATGGGCCAAGTCGATCCTCTTTCATTCGGAAGCACGGGAGGAGTTTTCGCGGTTTTTTCGTCGCGAGGAGACCTTTTCTTTGGGGGTGTGCAACGGCTGCCAAGCGCTTGCTGGACTTGCGGAGCTTATCCCCGGCGCGGAGCGGTTCCCGCGATTCGTTCGCAACGAAAGCGACCAATTCGAAGCGCGAGTGAGCATGGTCGAGGTGTGTGAGAGCCCGTCCGTTCTCTTGCGAGGTATGGTCGGATCGCGAATACCCGTGGCGGTTGCTCACGGTGAGGGCCGTGTGGAGCTGGAGCGAGGCTCCGAAGGGGATGAACCGCACGTTGCCCTCCGTTATGTGAATGGCCTGGGGCGCGTCGCAGAGCGCTATCCCCAGAATCCCAATGGATCTCCTCGTGGGATTACGGGGATCTGTAATGCCGATGGACGGGTGACCATCATGATGCCGCATCCTGAGCGTGTTTTTAGAACGGTGCAGCATTCCTATTTACCTCCGGAGTGGCGCGACGAGAGCGATCGAGGGCCTTGGCTCAGGATGTTCGAGAATGCGCGAGCATTCGTCCGCTAGTGCTGCGATCAGTTTGCCACAAAGAGCTCCTGAGAAACGCCCCGACCCTCTTGCGAGGGGGCGTTTCTCGCCCGCTCTGCTTCCGCTTGCTGCACGAAATCGACCCTCTCGTTTCCCTTGGGTCCAGGCGACCGGTCAAATCGGTCGCCGCTCGAGGGCCCCTTCGGGAGGTGCGGTGCAGCCCCCTGGAGGTGCGGGTCTTAGGCTCGCATGCCTCGAAGAGCATCATTGACGAGGCTTTTGAGCTCATCGTCGGCGGGCTTGGACTGTGGCTCGTCGGAAGGAGGTTGCGGACGCGTGCTTCTGCTGGTCACGGTGGAAGAGGGAGGCATATCGATCATCAACGATTCCACCTCATCGGCGTCGAGGTGCGGATCGAGGAGGTCGAGATCCTTCTTCTCCTCTCCCCCTGAGCGACGCTTCTTTCCCCCGAACAGCCCTGAAAGTAGCCCTCCTGGTTCTTCGAACTCGAACCGACCGCTTTCAACGTGCTTGGGGTTTTGGCGAAGCTTGTTGATGAATTTTTTGTTGGCGCGCATCCAGCGACTCGCTTCGGAAAGAAGTGTTCGCTGAGTGATGTCCAGCTCCTTGAGCGCGGGGGAAATGGAGTGGTTTCCCAGGGAGGTAAAGAGGGCGACTGCAATGGCCAACTCGGGGAGCGCCACTTTGGTGACGCTAGCGATCTGGGGACCGCCGCAGCTCTTGGCATAAATGTAGCTTCCCTGAAGCATCAGGGGTCCAAAGCCCAACGCGACGGCGGTGAAGTCTGCGGTGACATCGACGGGGGGGTCCAAGACCTCACCGTCTCTCTTGGTCTCTACCAAGAAGATAAAGGCGAGCGAGCGAGCAAGGTTGGTTGTGAGAGCGATAGGGTGTCGCATCTCCGGCTCAGGGATCTGAAGTAGCCAGCTGTCGCCCTCATCCACTACTCGTGCGAGACCGCTCGAAGAGGTTTGCGGCAAGCCGCAAGAACCGCTCGAGCAGCTAGCGGATGATGTGGTTCCCGTCTCAAGAGGCATGACGACCGTACGGATGGGAATGTCTTCGATACCGGCATGCTCACACATTCGCTTGGTGATCAGCTCTGCGGATTCCGCATCGCCGCGGAAGGTATCTGGAAAGAAATTCCCATTGGGAAGCACGAGCGGCCGCTGTCCCAGGTCCGAACCGTGTCGCGCGCAAATCCGAGCATACCGCTGTATGATCGCTCGAGTAACCTGCACGGTTGGCAGCTGCATATGGATCTATCGTGGCAAAGGTTGGGCGGTGACGCCACACGAAGGGCAAGTTTGTGTCATTCTGGTGCTCCTTCTCCTCTGCGAGTCTCCTCCACAGGTCCTCCACAGCCGGGCGGCGGTCGTCGTGCGAAGTGAGCGACGGGCACGGCGAGAGCAGGACGACACGATTCATGCGCGCTGTGCATTGCAGATCCGCAATTCGTCATGATCATGGTGTCATAGCGCAGGGCGGAACGCTTGCTCCTCGGCGTTGAAGAGCCCGCCAAATGGGCTTGAGCAAAAAAGCTCGCCCCGGTACGCCTCAGCAGAGAGGTAGCCAGAAAGTTGGAAAAAGCCCCGCGGCTGCTCGCCTCACCGGCCCGAGGGAGCGTTGCAGAGGCTTTCGAGGTCGTGCGATGCGCTCTAGTGCTGCGACCACATAAAAGTGGTCGGTAGGGAGACCACTTTTCTCTGGA
>CAYTRQ010000255.1:0-5342 GCA_964440025.1 uncultured Polyangiaceae bacterium
CCACTTCTGGGAGTGCTTCGAAACCGCTCGAAACGTGAGTTGCCGAGGCACTAGTTCCGAGGTCTGCGCCGACGCGACTTCTTCTTTTTGGTCTTTTTCTGTTTGAGATCCAGTCGTTGGGCCAATGAATGGGCAACCCACAGCTCCGTGCTTTGGTATCGCCAGCGCTTGATGCGCACATGGCTATCGCGGATCTCCTTCCGCACGGCAGCTCTCACGGAGCCAGGCCAACGTCGGGAGATAAGGACTGTTTCGGGCTGATAGTTCTCGATTTCTTGTGCGACGGCGTTTGCCGAAAGCAGTCCCGTCACGAATCGTTTCGATGAGGTGACCGCCAAGTTGGGAGGAATGGGTTTGTTGGCGCGGAAAGCGTGTGTGGGGCGCGCTGCAGCGACGTAGGTCGAGTGCTGGGCCGGCTTTTGGAACGTTTCGAAGATCCGCCAGTCCATGCGGCTGTTCGACCACGACTCGGGACGGGTGACCTCTTCGATGCGGTCTTCGTGTGAAAACAGCAGCAGTGTGCCCAGGAGAATCAACCCAAAGAATGGGAGCGGCTGCATCGAGGTGCGATCGGTGAGTGAGTTGGCCGGGTGCGTCTCTTCGGCCGCCGGCAAACGAGCCGACGACGACCAGGTCTGTCCAATTCCATAACCGGCCAACACAGCTGCCGGAACCGTCAGTAGTGTGCGGTGATGAGTCCAGACTGGATTGTGATCGTAGAGACCAATGAAGCAAGCCAGGAACCAGAGCCCAAACCAGAGCGGACCCGTTTTTCGCTTTTGGGCGGCGCTGATGAATCCGAGCGTCGCTAGCGAAAAGAGCAGGAGATCATCTTCGAGGAAGTGACGGAGGGCCCGCACGCCATCGGCGCCCCCGGTTGCCGCCTGACGCGATCGAGCATGAGCTTCGATCAGGCCGCTGAGGGTCCCGGCTTCGATGAGTGGCAAGAAGGCCACGACACCGCCAACCACGAGACCTGCGGTCCAAATGGTCAGGGCAACGACGCCGCCTCGCACCTGTGTGAGAATCGTCTTTGGCTGTTGCGAGGGGGCACGGAAGCCGACTGCGGCCGTTGCGAGGGCAATCACGGCGACGATGGGCGCTGTGAACAGTTTGGTCCCCAGAGAAAGGGCGCAGGCGACTCCCGAAGCGCCCAACCAGGCCGCACCGCTCCAGCCGTTGAGACTTGGCTGTTTTCGAGAAGCGGTGGGAGTCGGAGCAAGGTTTGCGTGCCGAGGCATCCACCGGTCGAGGGCAAATGTGTGTTGTGATCGTTCGGTGCACCAGAGGGAAAATGCCGCGAAAGCGATGGCCGGGAGGCCGATCATGACCGACAGGCTGAGGTGGATGTAACGGTAAGAAAGGCAGAGAAGGATGACTCCTGCAATTGCATGAAGGTGATTCCCCCACCGTCTCAGTAAGTCGTAGACGACAAAAATGACGGACGCCGAAAATGCCGCCACGACCGCCCGCGCCACATCCATCGTAGTGCCGAAGAGTTCGAAGGCACCGGCCACGACGAACGTAAAAACGGGTGGCTGATCACTCCAGATTTCGTCGCCAAATGAGTGTCCTTCCAAGACAAGCAGGGATTTGACGACGTTATTCCCATCGTCCGAGTCGAATTCGAAAACATTTTCGACGTCGCAGAAAAATAGCAGCCAGACGAGGAGTGCGCCCGCTGCGAGAAATGCCGGGAGGAGACTGTTATTGAGCAGCTTGTCGAGTTGGTTTTTGCGGAGCATGCCGTCTCAGAAAAAGAAGAAATGAATCACCTGGCTGGCCCCCAACAGGGGCGGCTGGCGAGCGGGGGTCAGTGATCGAGTTGGGAAACGTCCACGATCTTCCAGGCGCCGCGATCGTAGATCACGGCATCCTTGGGGGGCTTGTCGAAAAAGAGCTCTTTTTCTTTCTTTCCGCGAAGAAGACGCCGTGCATAGCGAGTAAATGGTTGAAACGAGCGCGACTTCCTCTTGAACCGGCGCCCGTAGCGCCGTTCATTGAGGAGAAAGTGAGTGACGCCATATTTTTCCGCGTACTCGAGGATATTCTTTTTTTGGGTTGCATAGAGGGCTTCGAGCGTCTCCTCGGTCCTTTGACGTTGGCGCTTCCAAGAGCCGGTGAACCACGGTTGCAGTGTTTCGTAGGAGCCCATGGTTGCACGGGCGCTGTAGTAGGGGATGCCGTCGCCATCCATGGGATGGGTGGCGAAACGCACATCCTTGGGGAGCCGAGCGATGAATTCATAGAGAGCGGCGTCACGTCTTTGATCGATGGTCATCCCGACGAGGCGCACGACGCCGCTTCCGCTGCTACTCCACACGAGCACCATGAAGCCTGCCACAACGAAATTGCGCAGAATGGTTCGATAGTGACCCCGGAGGAATGCAAAGCTCTGAACGAGCACGACCGCCATGAGGCAGATTGCCGCCATGCGCATGCCGAAGCTGTAGTAGCGCTCCGGTGAGTAGAGCTGGAAAGCGAGGGCGCGAGAAAGGGCGTAGAGGATTGTCGATCCCACGAGAAAGCTGAGGGCAAGCCACGGCGGTGGAGAGACACCGAACAGCGCGAGCAAGCAAATGCCGCCCAAAAGAACCAGCGCATACATTTCCGCGTCCTGCTCGTAGAATGCGCCAACGGGTGCGAGGAGAGGCTCACCGCGGGGCTTGAGTTGATCGACGAACGCGTTGCCCATGGCTTCCGTCGGATCGGCAAAGGGCAAAATCCCCAGGCGTCCGGTTCTTCCGAAGGCCGGCTCCTCTTTGGCCTGTTCCAGGGTATGGATGGGGCCTCGTTCCTCGCTTCCCGTGACCGCGGGGAGTACGGCGATCAAACAAACGGAGACGAGAAGGACATAGCGTTTGAGGCGGCCCAAGGTGATGCCAGCGGGCACTCGATGCGCGCCGCGCAGGCAATAGAGCCCTTCGGCGGCGAGGAGCATGTTCATGACCGACGGGTAGGTCAGTGCGCAAAGAACGGGGGCGATCCATCGTGCCCATCGCTTTCCGGTCAGTGCACCGGCGAGCCACAAGGCGAACAAAGGAAAACCGAACGCGCGAGGGAGGCCTCCGGCTATCCGGTAGATGGCGAACCAATCATGAAGCACCAAGAAGAGAAGCAGACATCCTGCCGCGATACCGGTGCGTTTTGATTGGGCGAGGAGGAATGCCGCCCAGAGCAGGATAGCCAAGGCGATGGCTTGAATCATTTTGGGAGCGACGAAAACGTCGGTCAGGGGAACGATGAGCCGATACAGGGCGTGAACCCCGATGGGGACGAGCTCCAGCATCTCGTCGGCAATCGGATCGCCGACGAGAGCAGGATCGCTATCGTAGCGATGAAAGGGAAAGATGGACGTCCTTGCGTCGCTGTTTTGCAGCCGAGGATCGGTCAGCATCTCCCAGTTCCCCGGAAGCCAGACAGAGAGATAGCCGGCGATCACGCAGAGCAGGGTCAGGGTGCTGAGAAGCAGCAAGCTGCGTGAGACGATCTCACGCTCGAAAAAGTGACGCGCCGAGGCGCCGACCTGATGGAGCATTTTCCCCAGTCGCGTCCGAGCTTTGCGGGCGTGTTGGGGAAGCGACTCGTGAGCCATAGAGCCCTCTACCATAGGGTTTTCGTGCATCCATGAAAGGGAGGCGATAAAGCGCGCTGCAAATGACTCTGCCCGCCTCGCGCGAGCGGTAGCTGATTTCTTTCGCGCGAGCGGCGGCGGGCCCGTCGTGTGAGCAATAGCGGGCGCGACGAGCGACGGTGGGCCTCACGGGCGGCTGCCGCGTCGTCGAGCGCTCGAAGCGCGGATGGCATTGTTGCGGGCTGGATTCGCATCCGAAAGGGATGCGAACTATAGCTTCAGCGCATGTTCTTTTGGCGCTACTCCGTGCTGTCGAGCCGAACTGGTTCGCGTCCACAAATGGACGCGAACCAACAAGCAACCAATCATCGTGTAGCACTATGCAGGCTAAAAAGCGGAGTCGTCCGCCCTTGCCCCGGAAGGGACGCGCGACGAAGCGGCATTTTTCTCCGCGAACGAACTGGGGCCTGCGAAAGGTCCGCCATGCTTCCCGTTTGCAGGAGGAAGCCTGTTCGACGGTCGCGCTCGTGCAAGGGTCGTTCACCGAGGTGCTGGGGATGAGTTGGCTCGAGACCGGCGCGCTCCCGATCGGGATGCTGATGTTTGGGATCATGACGTGGGGCTTTCTCCGCCGTAAGGCGGGCCACGTGGTCGCCCGCAACCAATACCCCGCGCTCGCCGAGGAGCTGGGGCTCAGCTATCGCGCGTCCCGGTATGCCTCGGGCGTCGGGCGAATGAGCGGCATTTATGAGGGATATCAGGTCGTTGTGGATCCGGACGATCAACGCCACATTCGCGTGGTTCTTCCGGACTCGCCGGGCGTGGAATTGTGGATGCACGCACACAATCGCCGGCCGCCGCCTGGCATGCAGAGCTTTCAGCCCGAAAATCGGCAACTCTCAGCCCTCTTTCGAACCGCTCATGGTACGCCGAGCGGAATAGAAGCCGTGCAACGAGCGGAGGAATTGGAGACCACGGCTCGCCGACTGCGTGGCATGCGTGAGCTCAAAAGCCTCAGCGTCACCGAGAGTGGCATTACGGCCGTTCTGGATTATGGAAATCCGCCCTTCATTCCCGCCTCGGTGGTGCGAACCATGCTTCGCGATCTCGTGCAGATCGCGTCGAATTTGCAGCGCTAGGCGAAAACCAAGGAAAAAATTTCGAGTAATTCTCGATGGATACGATATTTTCGCGTATTCCGACGGGAAAAGTGATAGATGAGCCAACGCCGTTACGGGGCGGCCCCTTTCCTCCCCGGAATTCAGTCATGAGTGACCAGCCCCATCTCAAGAGTGCCCACAAACTAGTTCCCTCGGAGAAGCTGTCGCATTTGCGCCAGTTGGAAGCGGAGAGCATCCACATCATCCGTGAGGTTGCGGCGGAATTCGACAACCCGGTCATGCTCTACAGCATCGGCAAGGATTCCGGCGTGATGACTCACCTGGCGCGCAAGGCCTTCTATCCGGCCAAGCTTCCATTTCCTTTGCTCCACGTCGATACGACTTGGAAGTTCAAGGAGATGATCCAGTTCCGCGACACCTACGCAGAGAAGTACGGGATCGATCTGATCGTCCACACCAACCAAAAAGGCGTGGAGCAAGGTGTGAGTCCCTTCACACATGGTAGTGCCGTTCACACGGACATCATGAAGACTCAGGCGTTGCTCCAAGCTCTCAACAAGTACGGTTTCGACGCAGCATTCGGAGGTGCTCGTCGTGACGAGGAGCGGAGCCGAGCCAAAGAGCGGATTTTTTCGTTTCGCGATCGG
>CAYTRQ010000255.1:5396-8368 GCA_964440025.1 uncultured Polyangiaceae bacterium
CATCTACAACGCCCGCATCCACAAGGGAGAGAGCATTCGGGTCTTTCCACTATCCAACTGGACCGAGCTCGACATTTGGCTCTACACCTATCTGGAGGACATCCCGATCGTCCCACTCTACTATGCTGCCGTCCGCCCGGTCGTGCGCCGTGACGGTACGTTGATCATGGTCAATGATGATCGGATGCCGCTCCACGAGGGCGAAAAGCCAGAAATGAAATCGGTGCGGTTCCGGACGCTTGGATGCTATCCGTTGACGGGGGCCATCGAATCGACAGCCGATACACTTCCCGAAATCATCAAGGAGATGTTGCTGACGACTCATTCCGAACGGCAAGGACGCCTCATCGATGTCGATTCCGAAGGCTCGATGGAAGAAAAGAAGCGCGAGGGTTATTTCTGATGAACCAGCCTGTTACTCCCGAAAACATCGAGGCCTATCTCAAGCAGCACCAAGAAAAGGAGCTGTGCCGTTTCGTCACGGTGGGCTCCGTAGACGATGGCAAGTCGACGTTGATCGGCCGTCTGCTCTACGACACCCACGGCATCTATGAGGATCAACTCGAGTCCGCGAAAAAGGCAAGCAAACAGGAGGGCGGCGAAGTCGATCTCTCGCTGTTTACCGATGGTCTGAAGGCCGAGCGCGAACAGGGCATTACCATTGATGTTGCCTACCGCTACTTCTCGACCGATGCGCGCAAGTTTATCATTGCCGACACACCGGGACACGTGCAGTACACCCGGAACATGGCCACGGGCGCTTCGACGGCCAACGTGGCGATGATCCTCATCGATGCGCGTCTCGGGGTGTTGCAGCAGTCGCGTCGTCACGCCTACATCGCATCGCTCATCGGTATCCCGCACCTCTGCGTGTGTGTGAACAAAATGGATCTCAAGGACTTCGATCAGGGAGTCTTCGAAGAGATCAAGAAGGACTTCACCTCTTTTTCGAGCTCCCTGCCGTTTCAGGACGTGAAGTTCGTTCCGATCAGCGCCAAGGACGGCGACAATGTCGTTCACACGAGCGAGCGATCTCCTTGGTACCAAGGCGGAACCGTCTTGAACTACCTGGAGACCGTGCCCGTTCAGGCGGGGATCAATCGCGAAAACTTCCGTTTTCCGGTTCAGTACGTGCTGCGTCCCAATCTCGATTATCGAGGCTTTGCGGGAACGCTGGCCGCCGGTGCGGTGAAGAAGGGCGACGAGGTGATGAGCCTGCCCTCTCGGAAGACGAGTCGCGTCAAAAGCATCGATACGTTCGACGGGGAATTGGAGAAGGCCTACGCCCCGATGGCGGTGACGCTCCGCCTGGAGGACGAAATCGATAGCAGTCGTGGTGACCTTCTGGTGCACACCGAAGACGAGCCGCTCATCTTGCAGCGTTTCGAAGCGAAGGTCGTGTGGATGAGCGAAGTGGCACTGGATCGTGGCACGACCTATTTGCTCAAGCACACCACTCAGAGTGTACGTGCCGAAGTCGAGTCGGTGCACTATCTGGTGGACTTGGAAACCCTGGAGAACAAGAAAGCCAATCGGATCGAGCTCAATGACATCGGTCATGTCACCATCTCGACGCACAAGCCCATCTTTGCCGATCCCTATCAGAAGGCGCCCGCTACCGGGGCCTTCATCCTAATCGATCCGGTCACGAACAATACCGTCGCGGCGGGCATGCTCCACGACGCTGCAGAAGAGCTGAAGCCGGGGCAGACTGGGCCCGTTCACGCGCACCTGCCAGAGGCCAAAGTGACTGCTGAAGAGCGTCGAGAGGTCATGGGTGGTCAGAAGGGCGTGAGTGTTTGGCTCACTGGCTTGCCGGCCGCGGGCAAGAGTGAGCTCGGCTACGAGCTCGAGAAGCAGCTCTTTGCGCGCAAAGCGGCGGCCCTCGTCGTGGATCCGGATGATGGGCGTTCTCGGAGCGTCATTCCCGATGGCTCCAGCCCACCGGCCACGCCGGAGCTGGCGCGTCGCCTGACCGATGCGGAGCTTATTGCTATCTTTACCTATGCGATGCCGCTCCGGGGTGATCGCTCCAATCTGCGAGAATCGGTGGGAGCCGAGCGGTTCGTCGAGGTTCACGTGGCAACGCCTCTCGAGGTCTGTAAAAAGCGCGACACCCGAGGTGCCTATGGGCCCAGCCACGCGGATCCGAACTACGAGAATCCCCAGAATGCCGATGCCGTTGTCGATCTCTCCGAGCAGTCGCTCGAAGAGGCCGCCTCAGCGATCGTGGACTCCCTGGAGCGGCGCGGTTTCCTTCCGAAGAAGTAGCGGGGTCTTCTCAAAGAAGTCGAAGAGAGAAAGGGCGCTCGTCGTCGGCGAAGCGCCCCCGCTGCTCGTGGGGGCTGCCGTTTGGTGCGGTTTTCTCCCCCGTCACGGGTTATCGCTTCATGCCGCTCTTGCGGACCTTCTGTTCGAGGTCGTGGTAGCGCTGGGCTAGCGCGCGGACGAGGGCGCCGGTCCAGCCGTCGGCGCCAAGTCCCTCTTCCATGGTTTGTTTGTCGAGTACGAGCACGGTGGTTTTTTCCAAGGCCTCCACCGAGGCCGCTCGAGGTTCCTCGAGCAAGAGCGCCATCTCTCCAAAGACGTCCCCGGGACCCATCTCGTTGAGGGTTTCTCGTTCGCCGGTCTCGGTGGTGCGGTAGGCGACACAACGGCCCGAGACGATCATGTAGGCCCGATCCCCCACATCTCCCTCACGAATGACGACCTGTCCGTTGCGGTAGACTTCTTGGGGGAGATGCAGACCGCCTCGAAGAAAGCTGCGAACGTCCGACTGCAATTCCAAAATGGTCTGGTAGCGATCCTCGCGGCGGGCGGCGACGGCTTTGGCGATGATGGTTCGGAGCTTCTTGGCCACGCCCAGATCGGAAGTTGCTACTTCGATCGGGATGATTTCCCCTTCTGCTGCGCGCCGAAGGCCTTCGTCGGGATCGTAGGTGTCGCCATAGGGTGTATATCCGCTGACGATC
>CAYTRQ010000256.1:0-8366 GCA_964440025.1 uncultured Polyangiaceae bacterium
CATCGAGCTCAAGCACCGCTCAGAACCGGATCCCAAAGCTTCCGAAGCAGTCGCCTTGAAGGAAGCTCATGAGACCATCATCACCCGGATCGAAGAAGGAGTGACGAGCGCATGACCGACACGAAGAAGCGCCGCTTCGCCCGCTCGACCGATGCCGTCCATGCCGGGATTGACAAGAGGAGGCCCCACAATGCGCTCGCTCCCGGCGTGGCCCAAACGGCAACCTATACCTTCCAAAATACCGCCGATCTCGTGCAGTACATGCGCGGGGAAGACGCGGATCCCGAGCGCGAGGAGTACGGCCGCTACGGTAATCCCACCGTGCGAGAACTCGAACGTCGCGTCGCCGCAATGGAAGCCACCGACGATGCGGCTGCCTTTTCGACAGGCATGGCGGCGATCACGTCCACTCTGTTCGCTCTTCTCAGCCAAGGCGATCACGTCGTTCTGTTTCGCGATTGCTACCGGAGAACACGCCAGTTCGTGACTAAATGGCTCGGACGCTATGGCGTCGAGCACACGGTCGTTCCACCAGGCGATCTCGATGCCATGGAAAGTGCCATCCGCGACCGCACACGCTTGGTCATTACCGAGTCTCCCACGAATCCCTTCAACTATTGCGTTGATCTGAATCGCCTGGCTCGTCGGGTGAAGGCAAAAAACCGTCGCACCAAAACGATGGTCGACTCGACATTTGCCACGCCGATCAATTGCCGACCTCACGGGTTCGGCATCGATCTCGTCATCCACAGTGCCACCAAATACTTCAGTGGTCACAACGACGTGCTCGGCGGACTCATTGCAGGCCCGTCCCACCTCATCTCTCTGGCGCGGGAAGCCCGCGACGTCACCGGGGCGACTCTCGACCCTCACGCCGCCTTCCTCATCGCCCGCGGAGCCAAGACCCTGGGCCTACGGGTCAGGCAACAGAACCGTACGGCTCATGCCTTGGCAGAAATGCTCGAGAAGCACCCCAAGGTCAAAAATGTCTACTACGCCGGACTCCCCAGTCACCCGTCTCATGCGATTGCCCAAGAGCAGATGACTGGATTTGGAGGAGTCGTGAGCTTCGAAGTCAAAGGTGACCAGGCTGCAGCCTCCCGCGTGGTCGATGCCGCACAGATCCCTTCCATCGCACCATCATTGGGAGGCGTGGAGTCCCTCGTCGAACAGCCCGCCATCATGAGCTATTTCGAACTGAGCGAAGAGGAGCTCCAAGAAATCGGAATTTCCTCCAATCTCATCCGCTATAGCGTCGGCGTCGAAGACACCGACGACGTTGTCGCCGATCTCGAACGAGCGCTCGACCTCGTCGAGTCCCCAGGCTAAAAGTGCCCCATGGCCCTCCTCGACGACATCAAGAAGCGCATGTTCGCAGCCATGAAGTCCCAACAAACCGTAGAAAAGGAAATCCTACGGGTCGCGGTGGGAGAGATCACGACCTCGGCAGCACGAGGAGATTCCGGCGAATTGAGTGATGCAGAAGTCCAGGCCGTCCTCAAAAAGCTGGTGAAATCCAATAGCGAGGCCCTGAGCCAAGCCACCGACGCGTCGACCAAGGAGACCCTCGAGAGAGAAATCGCAGTGCTCCAAAGCTTTCTACCGCGGGCGCTCAGCATCGAGGAAATCGTGGCGGAACTTGCCCCGGTCAAGGACTCCATCCAGGCGGCTCCCGCCCAAGGTCCGGCCATGGGTATCGCGATGAAGACGCTCAAGGCTGCCGGCAAAAGTGCCGAGGCCAAAGACGTCACCCAGGCGGTCGCGCGCCTGCGCGGCTCATGATTCGCTCTTGAGGAGTTCCAGGAACGCGTGCCCATAGCGGCTGAGCTTGGTCGGACCCACACCGGAGATACTGGAGAGCTCCCCAATGGTTTTCGGCTTGAGCGCCGCCATCTCGGCCAGCGTGGCATCGCTGAAGACCACATAGGCGGGAACTCCTCGCTCCTCGGCAAAACCACGGCGCAGCGCCCGCAATTTTTCGAACAACGAAGCATCCACTTCAAGACGAGATCGCCCGGGCGAAGCCCGCGGCAATGCCGCTTTGCCACGACCTCGCCCTTTGGCTTCCCGCACGGGATCGGTGCCCGTGCAATGGTCGCAAGCCTCCCGACAGGGCTCCATGTCCTGCTCGAAATAGCCCACCAATGTTTGGTGGCGGCAGGCCTCTGCCTGAGCGAGAGAAAACATTTCGCGAGCCTGATTCCTGCTCCGCTCAGCGGCCGCTTCGTCGTCCATGTTTTCGGCGAAACGATCGTAGGTACGCACTTCGTTCCATGAGAAAAAGAGAACGCAATCGCTCGCTAGTCCATCTCGACCCGCTCGACCCACTTCTTGGTAGTACCCCTCGATGGAGCGAGGCATGTCCGCATGAATAACATAGCGCACATTGGATTTATCGATACCCATGCCAAACGCAATCGTCGCGGTGACCACATCAACATCATCGTCACGAAACGCATCTTGAACACGAGCCCTCTCCTCGGCATCGAGGCCCGCATGGTAGGCTTCGGCCGAGATGCCGTTTTCCCTGAGGAAGGTAGCGAGATCTTCAGTCTTCTTGCGGGACAGACAATACACGATCCCACTTTGCCCCATCCGCCCGGAAGCAAGACGCAGAACCGCTTGGCGCACCGACATCCCCAGTGTCTCACCCTTCCGATAAGCCGACAGCCGTAGATTGGGACGAAAGAAACTACCGCGGTAGACCGCTGGCTCCGACATCGCGAGTTGCGTTTGGATGTCCGAAACAACGGCTCTCGTCGCCGTGGCAGTGAGCGCCAGAACGGGAACGTGAAATCGTTGTTTGAGACCGCGCAGCTTCCTGTACGCAGGGCGGAAGTCGTGCCCCCACTGGCTAATGCAATGAGCTTCATCGACGGCCACGAGCTTGAGGTCGATGGCGTGCAAGATTTGCCCCACACTGGCTTCCAAGCCCTCCGGCGCCGCGTAAAGCAGCTCAAATTCACCATTGGCTAAGCAACGGAGTCGCTGGGCCCTCTCCTCTGGATCGAGAGAAGAATTCAAATAGGTGGCGCGAAACCCAGCCTCGTTGAGCGCGTCCACCTGATCCTTCATCAGCGCGATCAAAGGGGAAACCACCAGGGTCGTCCCTCCCAAGAGTCGTGCCGGGATTTGATAGGTCAGCGACTTCCCCGCTCCCGTGGGCATGATCCCCACGGTGTCGCGACCGGAAAGCACACTGGCGATAAGCTGCTCCTGCCCTGGACGAAACTCTTTGTAGCCAAAGGTGTCGCTGAGGGTGGAAAGGGCCATCCGACGAGCCGCGGCGGCCCCCTCCTGGCTCTTCTCACGGGCGACAGCCGAGAGATCTTTGAGTTGCTCGACAACGTCGGGCTTAAAAAGCCCACGATCCCTCCTATAAAGGCCTCTGAGACGCGAAAGTTCCGCCTGAGCCGCTCGGATGTCGTCCAGATCGGCGTGAGCGCTTTTGAGAGCATCGGCGATCGCCCTCACGCGAGTTTCCAGTCCCATCGCTCCAGGGCGTAGGGGGCCGCAAGCGAGCACGCAAGGTGTCCCGGATCCCTCGACAAAGCCTGGAACGCCTTGTAGGGGAAAATGGTGTCCGTGGGCCCCTGGAGATGGGTTTTCGCGTTTCTGCTTGGTGGAAGCAGTCCGCTTCTCGTAGGCTGCGGCCCCAGCGTTCAAAAAGCTGGACACAGCCAGCCGGTCCAAGAACGAAATGCGGCGGCCAGCCCCTCGCCCGATCAGAGCGCCAGTCCGCAGGCCCAGGAACCCTCGACTGAACGGCAGGCCCCCAGCGGCGCCCAGCAGCCCCCCGACAACACGTTGCAACCTCTTTCTCCTGCGGCGCAAGACGGCCTTCAGTCGTTCGGCGTCGGAGGTGGCATCGCCGTCGAAGCGGCGAGCCGAGACGGTCACTGGGTCGCCTACTGCGAGCCCCAGGGCACCGCACCGGATGCCCCCTTGGACATGGCCGTCGATGCTCGCGGCGCCCCCCAGCTTCCCGTGACTCTGACCCTCGGCACGGCGAGGGGGCGTTTCGTGATCGATCGCCTCCTCGCCGCCGATCCCACCGGACGGTTCGTGGCCACGTTGGAAGAAGGCAGCGCGATCCTGCGCGATACCGAGGAAGGAACGAGTCGCGATCTGAGCGGGTTCCAGCCGGATCTCACACCAGACGGACTGCCGCGACACAGAAGCTTTGCCTTCTCGAAGGACGGCAATTATCTCGTCATCCTGACCAAGCAGGGATCAACAAGCCAAGAGCAGAAAGAGCAAGGGAGGAAAGACCCCAGCGAGCGGGTCCAACCTCATGGAGCCATCCTGCTGGATCTGAATGCTGCGTTTCCCCTCGAAACAGCTCGCCGTATCGATTTGGGAGAGCGCTTACCATGGCGCGTGACCGCTCACCACCAGGCCTTTTCTTTCGCAACGCTCTCTCCCCAAACTCCCAGCTCGAAGTGGCCAGCACCACCCCCCAAGAGCCCACAACTTCGCTGCACGCGCGCGGGCTATGCCGGCTACGCTCGCATTTCCGGACCCTTACGCGACCCGGCCGTCGAGCACCTGATTCTTTGGCCCGACGAGGCGGCGAGCTCAGACCAACAAGACGCTCATCTCACAGCACGCCCAGCTCCGGGTTTCGTCCTGGCTGTGGGAAGCGGCTGGGTCCGACGCACGGAGCAAGGACGACTTCTACTCGTTCAGGGCGCGAAACAGAGGCAGATCGCTAGCTCTCGCTGTGGGGCCAGAATCCTTCACGTCGATCCGGAAACCGGCCTCTTTCTCGCAGCCTGTGAAGAGTACCGTCCCGTTCCCGAGCGCGCACGGGAACGAGGGAAGAATCGCCGGAAAAAGCCCAAGTACCGATTCGAACTCTATCTCCTGCGCCCCGGTTTCGTCCACGATCTGCAGGCTGATATCATGCGCACGGGCGTCGACGTTCCAGTGACCGAACCAACGAGCCTCGTAGCCCTCCGCCCCGGCAGCGAAGCCGCCCTCGTGGACTTTCATGAGCGCCAGCTTATCCGGCTCGAACCTGGGGAAAGTGTCGTCGCTACCGGTGAACGGGGAGCCCTGGTGAGACAGGGCAAAGCACTCGAGTACTTCGATTTGAAAAGGCGCGTGCCCGTTGCAGAGGGAGTGAGCCCCTTCACTCCGATCGAGAGGACCCACTCGGCCGTCGCCGTGGGCTCTCAGCTCTATTACCTGATCGAT
The DNA here is from genome assembly GCA_964440025.1 of uncultured Polyangiaceae bacterium. Lineage (GTDB taxonomy): Bacteria > Myxococcota_A > Polyangia > Polyangiales > Polyangiaceae > NIC37A-2. The sequence continues at coordinate 5,200 of CAYTRQ010000256.1, forward strand.
GGTCGCCTCATCGGCTGGCCGCTTCCGGGACATCCGCTTCACGTCACGCAAACCGGAATCGCCCTCGTACCCACCGAGCCAGCCACGCGCCAGCGCTGGGCGCGTGGCCCTCTCACTCAGGTCTTTGGCCCCGGCGTGGAGTTGTCCGCCGAGCCTTGAACCCTTTCAACATCGATGAACGGGCTGTCTCGGTGAACGGACCGTGCGCAGACCGGTCAAGTGGGATCGGGCCCGGGGGTCGTTGGACCCGACGGAGGCAGTTCGGGTTTGTTGATATAATCCTCGGGAATTTCTCCAGTCAGGCTCGAGAGCCAAGCCACGATGGCGCTAACATCTTCTGCAGACAACTCGCGCCCGAGCTGATGCTTCCCCATCATCTTCACGGCCTCGTCCAGATCCTCCACCGAGCCATCGTGGAAGTACGGCGCTGTCTTCTCTACGTTCCGTAGGCTGGGTGTTTTGAACATCATCTTGTCCGCCTCGTTGCCGGTGACCTCGTAGCGGCCAAGGTCATCCTGGTTCGGCCAGGGTTCGACGGCTCCCACCTTCTGGTAGGTCGTCCCGCCGACCAGAGTCCCCATATGGCAACCAGAGCAGCCGCTATTCATGAAAGCCAAGAAGCCCTTCTTTTGCTCGTCCGTCAAAGCATCCTCATCGCCGGCGAGATATTCGTCCCAAGGCGCGGGGGTGGTCAGCTTGCGCTCGAAAGCTCCGATGGCCTTGCCGAGGTTCCCCATAGTGACTGGCTGTTCCTCTTTCGGAAAGGCCTTCTTGAAAGCGCTAACGTACTCTTGGATCGACTTGACGGTTTTGACAACGTATTGCTCATCAGGCATCGCCATCTCGATTGGATTCACGAGCGGCTGCGTTGCCTGATGCTCGACGTCCGGGCTCCGACCATCCCAAAACTGCGCGAAGTGACCTGCCGCATTGTAAACTGTTGGTGAGTTGCGCGTTCCAGGTTGCTGCTTGTGACCCACGGAAACACTCTTACCATCCACACCGAATTCATCGAGCAGATGGCACGTGTTGCACGAGATGTCGTGGTTCTTCGAGAGGCGTTTGTCATAATAGAGCTTACGACCCAGTGCGATCTTTTCAGGGGTGAGCTCGTTTTCTTTGCTTTCGAAAACTTCCGGAAGAGGTGGCTTGAAAGCGCCGAGCATCCCTTCGGGGATCTCGACGACTTCCGGTTCTTCGACTTTTCCGATTTCGCCTTTTTCGAGGGGCGTCGGAGCAACTTTTTCCTTCGTCTCCTCCTTGGACTCCTTGCAGCCCACGGTGAAGGAGAAACAGAGTGAAAGCGCCGTCAAAGAGAAAAGGGAAGGCTTGATCTGCATGGGGGTCCTCCTGTGGTGCCCTTTCTTCGCCCTTCTAGAAAACTGGAAAATCCTTGCTTGGAGAGTCATTGCCCGAAGAGACGTGGCTCGGCAAGTCATGGCTCGGGGAAACATGGCCCGGAGAGGCACGGCCCGGACAGATATTGCCCGGAGCATTACTGCCCTGAGAGATATTGCCCTGAGAGGCATGGCTTGGAGAGTCCTTGAGCGGGCGTCCGCGAAGTGGGCTGGCAGAGCGTAGGGCGCATTTCTTCAGCTCTCAAGGTTGAGCAACCTCCCTCCAGGGCATTCAAAGGTCTGCTCAGGGCGGCAAGCTGCATCCCGCGCGTTCAGGGTCCACTCAATGAAGGAACCGTTGCGCAAAAGAATCGACCGTGACCGCACACCCGAACCCTTGACCCGGGAGAGTGAAATGCTTGCGCGGCCTGCCTGAGAGAAGAGCGACGACCCGCTTCCTCGAATTCGAGCTCCCCCGACATCACGACCATCACGCTGGGCGCTGGCAACTGCACGGCACCTCCCGCGAGCTCGATTTCGATCAGGGAAAACTCATCCACCGGCGGCTGCCATCGACGTATCCGCACGCCGGTTGCCTCCTGTGAGGAAGAGAAGGGGACGAGCTCCGGAGGGCAAGAACTGAAGTCGAGCACTCGACACAGCTCATCGACATCAACATGCTTGGGAGTGAGCCCCCCGCGAAGAACATTGTCACTGCTTGCCATCACCTCCACTCCAACACCCGAGAGGTAGGCATGCAGCTGTCGTGGCGGAAGGAAGAGAGCCTCACCAGGCTGAAGTCGGACATGCCTGAGCAGAAGAAACGCAAGCACTCCTGGATCGCTCGGATAGTGCCGAGACAACACCTCAAGCCAATGGCGGAGTGGAGCCGACCAAGCTTCTTGTGCTGACAGAGGGGAAGCACGGACGGCCCGACGAACGGCATCATGAATCGCGTCCCGAGAAAGCTCGAAGAAGCCACGGAACAAACGTTCCAATCCCTCCTGACTCGGATTTCGCGCAAACGCGGCCACAGCACGAGGGAGCGCTCCCGTTCCCTCATGAAGACCCAATGCCCGAAGGACCGCAAGTGCATGTTGGGGCGCGACGAAACCGCTGACAGCTTCCACCTCGGACAGAGCGAGTAGGAGCTCCGGCTTGTGGCTCTCGTCCTTGTAGTTGCGATGCGTAGAGTCGCGCGCAACCCCGGCAACCTCTTCTCGTCGAAATCCCTCGCGCGCCTGCTCGGCATCCGGATGCACTTGAAGGCTCAGCGGACTGTCAATGGCGAGGATCTTGAGCAAAAAAGGAAGACGGCCAAACCTGGTCGCCACGCTCTCTCCCAGTGCGCTCGGAGGATCTCGGGCGATCAACTCCTCAAGAGTGGAGCACTCGGCGCCCGCGCCGTGAACTTCCAACAGACGCGCAGGACCTTTCGGATGAGCCCCCATCCACAGTTCCGCTTCGGGCCTGCCGGAAGGTTCCCTGCCAAGCAAGTTCGAGAGCGCAGTTTTCGAACCCCACGCGTAATGCATGACGGGACCTTCCATCCGAACGAGCGCCATACAGCGGATTTAACACAAAAGCGGCTCATCCAATGCCAGCGCCCCCGAGCGCTCGCGGGCGCGAAAAGCCACGGCGAGTGGGCACGCCCTGGAGCTACTCCGATGGGACGCGCTCGGGTGCCACTGCAGTTGTGGGGACGCGCTCGGGTGCCACTGCATTTGGGGACGCGCTCGGGTGCCACCGCGAAGTGCTCACCCTCCTTGCCAATGGTCTCGCGAACGGTCACACAGCGTCCGTGCCCTCCGCCGCGATGCTCCGCCTCTA
>CAYTRQ010000257.1:0-8362 GCA_964440025.1 uncultured Polyangiaceae bacterium
GCTGCGACCGACCGGAGGAAGATGAATGATTTCCAGAGAAAAGTGGTCTCCCTATCGACCACTTTTATGTGGTCGCAGCGCTACCGCTACGCCGCGTCGACACGAAGCTCGCGACATTCAGTGCCATAAAACTCCGGCACAGGTCATTCAACGACACTCAGTGCCATAGAAATCCAATACAGGCCGTTCAACGACATCGGCCAATGGGAACGCCAAGGAGCCTGGCCGTGGACAAGAGAGACTTGTGGTCCCCACGGACCCACTTTCATCCCTTCCCTTTTTGGGATGATGAGCCAACGTTCGAGCAGCGGATCACTGCGCGACGCAGTTTTCGACCATCATCGTCCAGATCGCAGTCGCACTCGCTTGGGATCCGGCGGTTGTCGGATTCAAGCCGTCCGATTGAACGTACTCATCGTAGTTATTCTCGAAAATCGGGCGCAAATCCACCCAATGACAAGGCACGGGACTCTGCGCGCACCGCTCTTCGAGCAGCGGGCGCAGAATCTCCATTCGCTCGAGGACGTCGGCAGGCTGAGGATCCGGGTACCCAACGAAAACCACCTTCTCGACACCGTCACCGTCCATGAGCGAAAGAAGCTCCTCGAAGGCGAGCACCGCGTCCACGATCAGGGGGCAGTCCGCGTTCGTCTCTTCGCAATCACCCAATAAAACATCCGCACCTCCACCATTCATGATCACCTCGCGCACCGGAGACTCCTCGGCAGCTGTCTCGTATTGGTCCTGAATACCTCGCCCCGACAAGGCCAGCGCGTTGTCCATCAGCCTGGAGTAGTCCCGATATTGTTCTCCCGGCTGAAGCACACCATCGCTGCGAGCATGCTCCTGCAAAAAGGCCCCGATCTCGCCACGAGTAGCAAAAAAGCTGTCACCAACAAGCGCGACCTCACTCGCGGAAGTGGGCTCCCCGGCGCACGTTTCGTCCGCTCCCGGAGCGGAACCATCCTCGGCAAGGCGACAGACCCCGTCGATACAACGATGGTGATCCGAAAGGAGCAAACATTCTTCATGCCCCTCACAGGTGTTTTCACAGGTGCTCACCTCTTCGACCGCTCCACACTCGCCTTTGCTCTTGGTGCGGCACTCGCTCCCGGCCCATTCCGCGCAACTGTCACCTTGGCTACAGGTTTTGGTGCATGCGCCACAGAGACAGTTCAGCTCCCCACAAGATGCTCCATCCGGATCGCACAGGCGCAGGAAATGGGTCTCCCCTCCGGTCGGATCCGTGCCTTCCCTGCTGCACCCGAAGATCGCCGCCGCCACCGCCAGGACAAAGATCCAGAGCCCCGTCTTTGCCGATTTTTTCCTCAACCCAGCGCTCATTCGTCGGACCTCGCTCCCAGCTCGAATCATCCTTGGACCTCATTCCCAGCTCGAAAAGGCCACTTTCTGAGTTGCATCCTGGGGAGATGCCACTGGCGGGGGAATGCCACTAGGTTTCGCCCTCCGAGCGGGGCTCATCACTTCCCTCGGAAATGCAGTTCTGTCCAGCATAGACGACCACCCGAGAGTAGTCGTCGGGCCGGTCACAATGGGCATTGTACTCGGCCACGCGCCTTCTGAGATCGCCCAACATGGTGCGGATTTCCTTGAGCGTTCCGAAAACCTCGTTCGCCATGGGATGGCCTGGCCAAACGTCGATCGTGTAAGTACTGCCGCCGATCTCGTCATCGAGACGGGAGGCCGCCTGGTTGCCCAGCCGACCCAGAATGGTGGTCACCATGGCTTTGAAATGATCGAACACCGCCGCTTCCCACCCCACGGCCGAACCGAGTGGGATGACCAAAGCGTGAGCATCGAAACGAGTCTCGCCATCGACCTCGAGCTCATGAATACGCCCCGAAGTCACCAGCCGACGTAGCGGCGTCTCGAGAAACTCCTCGTCCGTTTGAGCCTTGGCAGCGATCTCACGGAGCGTCAGGGGGCCCTCACGGTAGATGAACGCAGCAACCATGTCGTCGTATCCTTCCGTCGTCCGCACGCTGCGCAACTCCAGTAGCTCCTCCTCGGTGGCCGCTCGATAGTCGACTCGCGATCCCTTTTCCTCCCGGACGACCAATTGGCTATCGCACAGATCGCGCAACACCGCTCGCACCTGCATCTCGTCGTCGAGGGAAAATCGCAACAAGATATCGCTCTTGGTCGTCTTGCCCTTGCTCGTGATAAATTCCAAAACGACTTCCCACAGGGAGCGCCCCCGCTCCGTCGAGCTTTCACTCAGACGTTGGATTTTGCGGCGATAGGTTCGAAGCCCCAACCCAAACATGTCTGCGCTGACCTTGCGGCTGACCCCTTGGCGCTCGAGTTCGCGCACGAGATCGAGAAAAACCTGATTGGCCACTTGAGCGAGGGGAGCCCGCCCGCCACCAAGAGTAGCCAGCCGCGCGATCAAGATCGTCGTTTGATGGACGATGGCGTGAATCAAAAGCTCAACGGTCATGTGGGTCCCACTGCAAGAAGATCATCGTACGGATCGATGTGCACTTTTTCGAGCGAACATTTCTTCGGGATCAGAAAATGCTCATGTCACTGTACTGACTGCTTCAAACGGCCGGGACAAGGGACAATATTGCCCCTCACTGCGGTGCGGCGGTGTCTGTAGAATTCCCCCATGAGTTCTGCCAGCTCCTCGCTCCGGGCAATCCCTTTCTTTTCCCGCGCTGCGCATGCGATCGGCTCTGGCGCTCTGCGGAGAGCTACGCGGGCGAGCGGGCCTCGCGCGGCGCGAGCGATTGGGCTGGCTCCGATCGTGGCGGTCGTAGCCGCCTGTGGAGTTTCCCCTCCGGAAGAAGACCAAGATGCAAGCGGCGGCACGTCGTCAGCTACCGGGGGGAGCAGCGCCGCCACGGGCGGAGCCACATCCGGGGGAACGAACGCTGGCGGGACCGCAACCGGGGGCAACGACCCGGCAACGGGCGGCGGTTCACCTGCGGGAGGCAGCGGCGGCGTCCTCACCACGGGCGGGAATAACAATGGCGGCGCCTCGTCTGGGGGCGCGCCATCCGGGGGCACCTCGTCCGCTGGGGACGGCGGCTCTGGTGGACAGTCGACCGGCGGAGCCACGGGCAGTGGAGGCGGGACCAATGGTGAGGAGTCGCGCAGCGCGGGCTGCGGGACCGAGCCAACGCTCACAAGTGGCGAACATACGATCGATATCTCTGGAACCACCCGAGACTATATCCTCGACATCCCCCAAGACTACGATCCGGACACCGCCTACACGCTGGTCTTCGGCTGGCACTGGCGAGGCGGATCGATGTCCGACGTCTCCGGAGGACAGATCATCGATGGACCGTACTATGGCTTGAAAGACCAGGCAGGCGGCAGCGCGATCTTCGTGGCCCCCGACGGCATCGACGACGGCTGGGCGAACACCAACGGCCGAGACATCGAATTTTTGCACGGAATGCTGGATCTCTTCCAATCCGATCTGTGCATCGATGAGTCGCGCCTTTTCTCCTTGGGGTTTAGCTATGGGGGAATGATGTCCAATGCCGTCGCCTGTGAGCTCTCCGACGTTTTCCGAGCCATCGCTCCCATGTCGGGCGCTTTGTACAGCGGCTGCAACGAAGCCACCGATCACCCCATCGCCGTGTGGTGGGCCCATGGCACGAACGACGGTGTCGTGCCGCTGTCCGACGGACAAGAGGCGCTCGAGGTGATGCTCGACAAGAACGGTTGCGGCGACACCACCACGCCCGTCGAGCCTTCCCCGTGCGTGGCCTACGAAGGCTGCGCCGAGGGCTACCCGGTCCACCGTTGTGAATTCGATGGCGACCACACGCCCGCGAACTCGGCCATCCAGGGAAGCTCGGAAGCCATCTGGAACTTCTTCGACCAGTTCTGACGCCGGGCGGGGGCGCTGCCCGCGACACGCTCGCTCACCTGGCCGACTCTGGCTCTTCCTACATCGCTCACCTGCCCGCGCTCGCCTGCGTGCGTGATTCACGCCTGCCTTCGGCTACCTGCCTGCGTAATTGACGGCTGCCTTCGGCTCGTCCTGCATCGCTCACCTGCCTGTTCGCGGAGCAACTCCATGCTTCGCGGAGCAACCACAGAGGGGGAGGACAAAATGGTCCCTCTCTCCAGAGCGACATGGACTCTATGTTCCCCCTCATGTCCTCCACGGATCACGAACTCCAGCACAACTCATCGATCAAGGCAGCCCTTCCATCGCTCACCAAGAAGAGGGAAAGCCAGCAACGCCCCGAGCGTGTCTTTCTCTCTGGACGCTTTTTGGCACGGAGCACGCCCCTCCTTTTGGTGGCGTTATTCGGCGGTTGTTCTTCCGCAGATCCAGGCACGAATCCCCAAGGTACGGGAGGCGCGACAACTACCGGCGGCTCCTCATCCGGCGGGAGCACCGCCTCAGGGGGCAACGCGGCGGTCGGAGGCCAAACCACAAGCGGGGGGCAAGGCACCACTGGAGGCACAACGGCTGCGGGCGGGACCGCAGGAACTGGTGGCAGCGAACCAGCAAGCGGCGGAGCCGACGGTACCGGTGGCGAGACAACGGAAACCGGAGGCGCCACCGGCTCGGGCGGTAGCCAGCTCGGAGATGGTGGCACCACAGCATCCGGCGGGACCGCAGGAACTGGTGGCACCACGGCCACCGGCGGCACCGCCGGCACCGGCGGCGCGGGCAGCTGCATGATCGGACAAACCCAAGGAAGCGAGGTCGCCGTGATCGGAGAGTCCTTCATCGCAGCAACGCACGAGATCACCCAAAGGATCGAGACGCTCGCGCGAGAGCAAGGTTCCCTCGCCTCGGGCGACAACTACATCGACAATTCGGTGAGCGGCACCACCCTAGCCAACGACCAAATCCCCAGCCAGTACGATCAGGCGGTTCAAAGCTCGGACCACATCAAATACGTCCTCATGGACGGCGGTGGCAATGATTGTCTCCTCAACAACAACGGCGACGCGGCCCTCGCCGCGGCAGAGGAGCTCTTTGAAACCATGGCCCAAAACAACACCGAGAAGGTCGTGTACTTCTTCTACCCGGACCCCATTGGCAGTCAGTTTTCTTCGTTGAAGACCTGCTTGGACGACCTGCGCCCCAAGATGAAAGCTCTGTGTGACGGACTCACCGCACCCAAGTGCTACTGGCTCGATCTCCGCGACGTCTGGGACGGGCACCCAGAATACACTGACGACGGGATCCATCCCACCACCGCTGGAAGTCACGCCTCCGGCGATGCGATCTGGGAGGTCATGAAGGAAAACTGCGTGGCACAATGAACCACGGGCGCCACCGCGCCCGGGAGTTACGCCTGTTCGCCGCTTGGTGATTCGAGTTCGGGACCGATGGCGCTCCGCGGTTCGAACTCCATGCTTGACGCTGCTCACTCGACGGCGCTCAGCGACGAACCTTGCGGGCGCTCCCGCCTTGGGGAGCGCTCAGCGGTTCGAACTCCATGCTCGACGCGGCTCGGCGGCCGATCTTCGCGGCCACGATTGACGCGGCTCAGCGACGATCTTCGCGGCCACGATTGACGCGGCTCAGCGACGATCTTCGGGGCCACGATTGACGTTGAAGTTCTTGGCCACGTAGAAGCGATCCCACGGATGGGAAGCATCCCTGAGCACTTCGGGAGCGGCTCGGAAGTCGGGCTTCTCGTCACTCAAGCAGGTGAGGACAACGAAAGGATCGAGGCGCCTGGCGCGACGCAATTGGCGTGACTTCGGCCGGAACCCCAAGGGATCCAGGCAAAGTCGCATGAGGGAGCGCTCGAAATAGTTAGCGGCCTCGACCGACGACTGGTCGCTGCCAATGTGGTGCTCGTCCATGGCGTGGCGACGATTCTTCTGAATGATGAGCTCGAAGTGCAAATGCGGCTGGACGTTGGGACCGCGGGCATTGCCGGATTTACCTACAGCTCCCAGCTCCTCGCCTCGTTCCGTCTCTTTCCATTCAAAAGGGGGATGCTTGGTCCGAGAAAGGTGAGCATAAAAAAAGGAAGCCCAAGGATGGGGCCCGCGGCTGGAAACATAGGCGTCCGGCACGGGACAGATCACGTGAAGCCACCGACCAAACGACTCACTGGCCCCGGCCATCACTTTTCCATCACATGGAGAAAAGACCGGTGTCCCGATGGGCGCGAGAAGATCGATGCCATTGTGCTCGCCATGAACTCGGGGCGCGCGGAAGTGTCCCTGGCCACTCGCGTCGTGCCGCAGTCCATGATCCACGGGCAGGACGTACGTCCATGGCTTTTCCGGCGGCGCCCCAGAGGGCCGCCGTTCCTTTTTGGACAGATCGGGGACCGGAGGCAAAAGGAGCTTGGACCCCTCTTTTTTGGGGGACTTCGACGGCTGCACACGTTCCCCCCGCTCGTTCGCCGACTCGCAGGCCCCAACCAAAAAAAGAAAAGCCATCATCGGCAGTCCTTTTTGAAGCATGTGGCGCAAAAAACGAGTGGAGCGCCAGCGAAGAAACCGCACTTTCCCCGGCAACCAATGCCGGAGGCGAGAAATGCCGATCCACAGCGCCGATCGCCGAGACGGAACGAGCGATGGCTGAACGAGCGATGGCTGCTGATCGGAAGCCGAAAGCGCGGGTGCAGAGACGTCGGCACGCATGACACCCCGCCTCTGCCACACGGGGGCTCCGGCGGGAAAGTTTTTGGTGCCCTGATGACGCGTCGGCGCCCCCATGCGTGTCCCCGTGGCGTCCCCAACGGAAATATTTCTGGTGCCTGATGGCTCCTCTCCTGGCACCTCGATAGTGTCGACGCGACCGGGACTTTCGTCGCAACCCAGCCCCCCAATCAAGTCCACGCCGTGGTCACGCGCGGATGCATCAGCTCGAGGCGACACGATTGTCATAGCCCAACACGCTTTTCCTCTCTGGGGTCCCGAGCGAACGTCCAAGAAATAGGCATGGTGAGCGACTGGCATGGCTGTTGCTGCATGCTGCGCTCGATGATGAAGAGCTGGGTCGAAGGGCGAGCGCCCAACTACCGGGGGCGCCTTCGCCGCATTGCCTCGATGCTCGGTTGGGCAGCTGCGGTCACGAGCGTCTCGCCAATCGCGCCAGCACAAGACGGCGTGGCTCCCCCTTCGCAAACGAACCCGACCACGGACGAACCAAAACCATCGACGGAAGGTAGCGTCTTCGCCCAACGAAACCGGGGGACTGGACCATTTGCGCGCGTCGCGTTCCAACATGCGGCCGTGGGGGCGGGTCTTCGTTGAAGGAAGGGTGCGCACTTCCTCCACAAATACTCATTTTTCCCGAACGGAAAATCCCGGTTGGCGAGCTTGGGGAGGGCGAGTCGAACTCGGGTATGCGGTTGCTTGGAGCGGGTCCGTCGCCCTCATTCCCCGAGCCGCCTTCGAGGTCATGGTCACCGAACCCGTGGAAAAAAGCATACGCCTTGCCGACCTCGATCATGTCTACAGGATGGAACCGCGGTGGATTTCGGGCTCGGTGGGCGCCGAGGCGCAGACGGCATCTCGCGTCTTTGGCTTGGCCATCGATCTCGGAGGTGCCGTCCTGACACATGAGCCGATGGTGGTGTCTCCCGAGGAGCTGGAAATGGAGACATTTTCGTCGGGAGTGCTGGCACGGCTATCATTCAACGTTCGCTTTCCTTGGACAACCCCTTTCGCTGTGGGCTTACTCACAGCGGCTGAAGGCTATCTTTGGCATCGTCTGCCGCTGTCATCGGCTTGGGGAGGCAAAATGACGGTAGGAGTCTTGATGGAATGGGACGGATCGAAGTGACGAAAACATCCTGGGCCTCGGCCTTGTGCGCTATCCTCGCGGCGTATTTTTGCCTGGGAACGAGCTGCTACCACCTGACGACCACCATGAGTGCCGAACGCGTCGTCCATTTCGGAGTCGGGCAGGTTGAAAGGACGGTGACCGTGGACATCTCCGCCGACGCAGTTCGTGTAGCCCTCGGCGAAGGTGTCACCGTCGCATCAGTGGAAGGTGACCTCGGCATGGCAGAGCGCCCGTTCTTTCGACAACCCTCCCCGTCAATGGCACCGACAGGAACGACTGGCGTGGGAGGCGCGGCAGGAGCGGGCAATGAAACGGTCAACACATGTGATCAAGAACTCGGTGCCTCACCTTTCTGGGTACGGCGCAGCGAGTGCTTCGATCCGTCGCCCTACGACGCCCGTGTTGTCGTCACACTCAGGCGACAAGACACACGCGAAGCCCTGGACGTGCGAGTGCGCGCGGACGCGGTGATCTCCACTTGCGGCGACACTCCCAATGCCGGAGTGCGGGTGTCGGAGGGGCATCTCCAATGAATCGCTCCGAGCCCCGCCCGAAGAACAATGAGCCGGACCCACAAGAACGGCCCCAGCGCATTTTTGACTCATC
>CAYTRQ010000258.1:0-8361 GCA_964440025.1 uncultured Polyangiaceae bacterium
ATTTTTTCTTCGGACAACCCCAGCCAGGTGCCGATCCGGTGGATGACGTGGCTTTCTTCAGGGGCGAAGTCATTGTCGGCCAGTGCAACCGCCGCAGCCAGGGACAAGGCGCCCTCGGCCTCACTGGGATCGTTCATCTGGGCTGTGATTTCCTTCAGACGAGTTTCTCTCCCCGATTCACGCAGGCGGAGTGCGTAGTTTTCGATCATCACATCGATGATGCCATCGTTGAGAGCCTGTCCTGTCAGGCCGCGAATGGCACCCCGGACGGCAGCGTATTCAGTGTCGGTGATGAGCTCGTCGGCCGCCATGACCAAAAAGAGGACTTCTGCAATCCCGTCGACCCGTTGCAGAGCCTCCTGCTCCCGTTGAGAAAGGAAGCCCCGTCTGGCCAGGGTAGCGTAGGCAGGCGAAAGAACGGGGCTGGGTCGAGCCCCACTTTCGAGCAGGGCATCCCGAAGTCGCTCGATCGTTCGCGCGCTCAACTGCATATCTTGAAGGTAGTTCGCATCCAGGCGCGAACCAACAAGCAAAAACCATCAGGCGATCGCAGCTGGGCTCTTCGCGACTTTTGTGTCGGCGCCTTGGCTGAAAGCCAGGACGCCGGACAACCGTGGGGCCCGGAAGCCCCCGGCAACACTCCGACCCTACAGTGCAATCAAAGGTGCGATAACGAGAGCCACGACACTCATGAGCTTGACCAAAATGTTGAGAGAAGGTCCGGCTGTGTCCTTGAACGGATCACCCACCGTGTCGCCAACGACTGCCGCGTTGTGAGCTTCCGAGCCCTTACCGTGGACGGAGCCGTCCTTCATTTTGAAGCCGCTGCCCTCGAAGGACTTTTTCGCGTTGTCCCACGCACCACCGGCGTTGGACATAAACAGAGCCAAGAGCACTCCCGCTACCGTGACTCCGGCCAAGAGGCCGCCGAGCGCTTCGGGCCCAAAGGCGAAGCCCACCACCACGGGCGTGACCACCGCCATGGCACCGGGCGGCATCATCCGAGCTATGGCTGCTTTGGTGGAAATGTCGACGCAGCGGGCCGTGTCCGGCTTGGCGTTCCCCTCCAAAAGACCAGGGATTTCTTTGAACTGGCGCCGCACCTCTTCGATCATGTCCATCGCGGCCTTCCCGACGGCGGCCATGGCCATCGATGAAAAGAGGAAAGGCAGCATGCCGCCAACGAACAATCCGCCCATGACGAGAGGCTTGGACAGATCGATGCCCGTGATGCCCGACTGTTGGGTGAAGGCGGCAAAGAGACCGAGAGCCGTCATTGCGGCCGAGCCGATGGCGAATCCCTTCCCGATCGCGGCGGTCGTGTTGCCCACCGCGTCGAGCTTATCCGTTCTTTCACGCACAGCAGGCTCTTGAGCGCTCATTTCTGCGATGCCGCCAGCGTTGTCTGCGATCGGGCCATAGGCATCGACGGCAAGCTGAATGCCGGTGGTGGAAAGCATTCCCAAGGCGGCGATGGCCACTCCATAGAGCCCCGCCACATGGGCCGCAACGAGAACGCCGGTCACGATGCACAAGATGGGCGCCGCTGTGGATTGCATGCCCAGCCCGAGACCCGCGATAATGTTCGTCGCGTACCCTGTTTTGGAGTTCTCTGCCACACCGTTGACGGGAGAGCGTCCCATCGAACAGTAGTGGCTGGTGATCAGGCCGACGGCCACACCCGTGGCCAATCCCACGATGGTGGCAATGCCCACGTCGTTCGAATGAACGAGTTGTCCGTTGATTGTGGTGCCGGCTTCTGGCCAGAGGAGGTCGGCAACCACGAAGGTCGCCAGCGCCATCAGCCCAGCGGAGCCAAAGGCGCCCATGTCGAGAGCCATTTGGGGGTTGCCGCCTTCTTTCGTGCGCACGACGAAAGTGCCCAGGATGGAACAGATTGTCCCTCCCGCGGCGATCACGAGCGGCAGAATGATGGGCCCGAGATCGCCCTTCTGTATGCAGGCGGCCCCCAGCCCCAGAACCATGGCTCCCACGATGGCGCCCACGAAGCTCTCGAAGAGGTCGGCACCCATCCCGGCGACGTCTCCGACGTTGTCGCCGACGTTGTCTGCGATGACCGCCGGGTTTCTCGGATCATCTTCGGGGAGTCCGCTTTCTACTTTGCCTACGAGGTCAGCGCCGACGTCGGCCGCCTTGGTGTAGATACCGCCGCCGACGCGAGCGAAGAGAGCAATCGAAGAGGCTCCCATGGAAAAGCCCGTGAGAGCATTGAGAGCAGTCCCCAAAGCTTCCGTGCCTGGAAATATCACTGTCGTGTACACGATGTAGAGTCCGCCCAGACCCAGTAGAGCGAGACCCACGACGCTCATCCCCATGACCGATCCGCCGGAAAACGCGACGGCCAGAGCTGTTGCCAAGCCCTGACGAGCGGCAGCGGTGGTGCGGACGTTTGCGGCGGTCGCGACGCGCATTCCGAAGAAGCCGGCTAGTGCCGAGGTGGCTGCACCGAGCACGAACGAAAAGGCGATGAGAGGGCTTCGTCCCTCGCCGGAAGAGTTGGCCAGGGCCAGCAGGCCGGCAACCACGACGACGAAGGCGGCCAATACTTTGTACTCTCGTGCGAGGAACGCCATAGCGCCCTCGCGAATGAAACCGGCGATTTCTACCATCCTGGAGTCGCCGGCATCCTGCTTGTTGACCCACTTGGTCTTGATGAAAGCGAAGAGCAGAGCAGCGAGACCCGCCGCAGGTGCGGCGTAGATCAGTGATTCCATGTGCGTCTTTCCTTCAATCCCCTCTAAAACCCCCCGGTCTCCGTGAGGGAGAGGGGGGCTCAACGAGCCATCTAGTTTTTGAGGTCCCCATCCTCGCCCGAGGGAGGGAGGACATCTTGGACCGTCGGCCTGAAATGTTGCCCCGCTCTACCAGAATGGCGGTACTGCGGAAAGCCAGGACTTTGTTCTGTACGCTACTCTCCGTGGTGCAGCACCGCGCCGCAGCGGTGCCCCAGGCAACCGTGCGCGATGGTGCCTTTGGTCATCGCCAGTGACAACGCCCGAGGGCGGGGCGCAGAGAGAGCGTGCGCGGCGAGCGCGCGGCGTTCGAGCAGGGAAGCTGTTGGCCCGTTGGTTCGCCGGTTCTGGTAAAACGCTTCCCCGGGGCGAAAAGGTCTTACTCGCGTGCTGCCTGAAGAAGTCGAAGGGCCTCGCTGGCTTGTTTGGCCGAGCGGAGACCAACGACGGTGATATCCACTGCCGGATGCTCCATTAAAAGGCCCAAGGCCCAATGGGCGAAGTGGGCTGGTTCCACCTGCGCACCCGGGAGCTGGCCGAATGCGGCACTCGTGGGGACTTCTTGTCGCAGTCGTTGAAGCAACGAATAGTTGTGGTCAATCGCCTCGGCTCGCACCGCGGCGAGGTAGTTGCCGACGGCTTCCACGTAGCGACCGCGAAAACGGGCCCAGTCTTGTCCCGCATCTTCGCCGAATGCTCGGTCGAGCTCGGCGAGCAGTTGGCGCAGTCTTGGAGTGATCATGGTGGTTTCAGCTAGATCGAACTGCTGGAGGCTTTCGACCTTTTCCAGGGAGCGCCCCAAATCACCGGACAGGGGCAGGAGCGGCCCCTGTCCGGCCAGCCCCGCCAACCGCAGACGAGCCGCCAGGGTGGTTTCGAACTCGGCTTCGAGGGAAGCGACCCGATAGCGCGCCGTGCTCAGTGGAGGTGGGCTTTGCTCTTCGGGAGCCTTTGGAGGGTCGACCAACCGGACCAGTGCCGAGGAAGAGACGGCGCTGAGAGGTCTGGCGGCCCACACGCTGAGGCCCAGGGCCTGGAGCTGAGCCGCCAGACAGCTGTCGTCCCCTTGGGGCTCGAGCGCGCGGCGTTCGAGCAAGTTGAGGGGTATCTCGACGACTCGAAAATGGTGGTCCTCACCTGCGGCTTCGTGGGCGAGATGGGCGAGGTGCTTGGGAGAAAGGACGTCGTTTGCGATGGCTTCTTGCCTTGTCGTGAAAACCCCATAACAGCCGATCCTTCCCGAAGAGACTTCCTTTTCGAGCTCCAAGATGGCGCGGCGCACCTCGAGCCGGACCTCTTCCGGTCCTTTTCCGCCGAGAAGAAGATGTTCAGGGCTTTGCAGGAGCACCACATCGAGATGTTCGACGCCCAGACGTTCCAGGCTGGTGCCGATTTGCCAAGAGATGAACTGCGGATCGAGGCAATAGGCGCCACTCTCCAGTGGACTGCCCGGCGTGAGGGCGACAGCGGGGGAGTCGAGAGCGCCGAGCTGCTGGAGCTGCTCGGCCGCTCCTCCCAAAGCGACCCCCACCTTGCTCGCAAGCACGAAACAAGAGCGGTCTGCGCCCTGCTGGTGCAGGCTTGCCAGGACTTCGCCGAGAAGGCGTTCGCTGTTGCCGAGCGCAAAGGAAGGAGAGGTGTCGATGAGGTTGATCCCCTCTCCCAAGGCTGCCAGGGCCGCCTGGCGATGCTCGGCCGAGTCGAGTCCAATGCGATGGCTGCCGAGCGCCAAAGCCGAGACCGACAGCTCGCCGAGCCGGCTTCGCGCGTTCTTCCCGATCCCTCTTTTATCGAGAAAATCCTTTGTGGCTTTTCTCGTTGCCTTTCCCGGGAGACGCTGGCGCCCCAGTTCCTGTCTCCGCTCTCTTGCTTGAGTCTCGAGACTTTCCGCGAGCTGCTTTTCCAGCATTTGCTGGTCCGACGTGGATGGCTTGACAATCAAGTTCTCATGGAGACAAGCAATCGCTGTTCCTTGTGGTGGAGGTTCGCCACAAGTGAGTGCAGACGCCTGCGAAGGTGTTTCGCCAAGCGGAACGCGTGTGCAAGTCAAGAATGGAAGAAATCGGCTTGTGGCGACCGTCGTGAGCTGTTCATAATTCTCGCTCGACGGATCGCCAGAAATGACCACAGCTAGCGAAGGGCGAAGCAGACCCTGGACCGCCGTGAGGAGCTCCGTGTAGGCACGTGGGGTGGCCTGGACTTCGGTGGCGAAGGCGCAGGCAATTCGCGTGGCGCGTTCGGCGAGCTCCGGGCGGGCCGTGTGCGTGGCTAAGCGGTGGAGTGCTCTGCAGGCGACGGCATTGGGGGCGGGGAGTGAGCCGTCGCGGGCCTGGCACAATCGTGCGATCGGTTCTTCCGACTGGTGCGGGGTTTGGAAAAGCGCTCCCGTCTCCTGATCGGAAAAATCCGAGAGCACGACTTCGGCGAAGGACATGGCCGCGTCGAGATACTCGGCACCACCAGTCAGCTCATGGAGGCTCACTAGACCATCGATGAGGAAGACATAGTCCTCGACAAAGGCGTTGACCGCACTAGGAATACCACGAAAAGAACGCAGGAGACGACCGTCTTTCGTGCGCAAATGGCCGAGGACGAAGTCGGCGGCACCGAGCGCGGCCTGAAGATACCGCGGTTCTCCGAGAACTTGGGCCCCATGACAAAGGGATCTGATGACCAGACCATTGGTGCTGACGATGACTTTATCGTCGATGTGGGGGGCAGAACGATCGGCGCGCGCTTGCTTGAGCTGGTGCTTGGCCAGCTCGATGGACTGGCTCAATTCCGTTTCTGCGAGTCCGAATTGTTTGGCAACCTCCCGCAGGGGGGTGAACGTGTGCGGTACACTGCCCGCCGCCAAGTGGCCCTCTTCGGTGATGCCATAGAAAGCACAGAAATGGGTGGCGCTGGGTTCGTCCACCAAGGCGCGCACGGCGCGGGGCGTCCACAGGTAACCGTGTCCCTCGTGTCCCTCGCTCTCGGCGCCCCTGGCTGAGAAGAACCCCCCACCGGGACTTTGCATCTCGTCGAGAAGGAACTCGAATGTTTCTCGGGCGATGCGCCGGTAGGATGGATTTTTCGTGATCTGAAATGCTTCGAGGTAAAGCTCCGCCAACTGCGCTTGGTCGATGCTTGTCTTTTCGAAATGCGGCACCAGCCAGCGTTGATCGGTGCTGGAGCAAAAGAACCCACCGGCAAGGTGATCGTAGATCCCGCCGTTCATCATTCCCTCAAGAGAGCGCTCCACGATTTCGAGAACCTTTTGATCGCCTGCGCTCAAGTGGTAGCGGAGCAAGAGCGACAGCGCGCTCTTGTTGGGAAACTTCGGTGGCTTTCCAAAGCCCCCAAAGGAAGAGTCGTGGACTTTTTGAAGTTGCCGAGCGGCAACGCGGATCGTCTCTGCCGAGATGCCTCCCGAGGCCCGAGGACGTGCGGCGCTGCGAACGGCGTGGGCAAGAGCTTCGGCCTGCTCCAGAAGCTGCTTCTTGTCGTCTTTCCAGAGCTCTACGACCTTGCGAACGAGTTCCAAAAGGCCGGGTCGGCCCTCCTCGCTGCGCGGGGGAAAGTACGTGCCGACGAAAAAAGGCTCCCCGTTCGGAAGGGCTAAGACCGTCATCGGCCATCCGCCCGAGCCCGTGAGAGCCCATGAGGCATTCATGTAAATCGCGTCGATATCTGGGCGTTCTTCTCGGTCGACCTGAATGGGAATGAAATGTTCGTTGACGGTCGCGGCAACCGCCTTGTCGGCGAACGATTCCCGCTCCATGAGGTGACACAAGTAAGAGGCCGAGTAGCCGATGGAGACGAAGAGCGGGAGATCCTTTTCCTGGGCAAGACGCAAAGCCTCCTGACCCCACGGAAACCAATAGATGGGGCTATTGGCGTGCCCGAGGAGGTAAGGGCTACTTTCTTGGGCCAGGCGGTTGGGGTGGCGCTCTGTCATCTCGATTCTCTGGTCGGGCAAAGGGGATCCACGATTCGCCAGCCCCTTCGGAGTGATGAGCCGACGTTTTAGTGCCCCATTTGTTCACAGAGATGGGCCTGGGGACCAACTGGCTGCCCGCCCCGGAATTCCACTGGACAGGTCATGGGGCTCGCTAGACTCTCGGCCAGTTCGATGGTCAAGGTTTTCGACCAATCGCGCGCTCCGTCCACACGCGCGCGGATGATTCCGTGAGGGTCGATGAACCAGGTCTCAGGGTAGAGGGTGGTCCCAAAACGATCGGTCACGACTTTGGCTTCCGGATCGACGAGAACTTGGAAAGGGATCTCGGTCCCCAGAATGGAATTGAGCGTGGACCGCGCGTCAGCTGCGGATTCGTCCGTGGTGATCGTGAGGAGGGCGATGTCTTTGCGCCCACTCAGCTGATGGGCCAGCTGTGCGATCGAGGGCATCTCTTCCAAACAGGGTGGACACGTTTTGCTCCAAAAATTGACAATAACGACCTTGCCTCGATAGTCGGACAGCCGAACGGGTTTTCCCTGGAGGTTCTTCAACTCGAAATCCGGAGCGCGGCGGCTGATCGCGGCATAGCTGGGCTTGACCGCACACAGTGCCGCGCAGGCGCGACGCGTCTCACCGTCTTTCGCCGTAGCGACGAAGGCGTAGACCAAAAGCGAGGCGAGAACGATGAAGCCGGTCTGCGCGATGCGGGCAGCGCGGCTCAGGACGCCGTGGTGGGGGCTCTGCTGACTCACTCCGCTGATGTAGCAGACTAAGAGGGGCTCAGGGAGGGGGCTCGAGCTCTACAGATAGGCAACCCGAGCCGCTCCCACTGCCCCATCGACGAACAGCAGCCCAGCCAAACTCCACGTCAACACGAGCGTGGCTGCTAGAAGAGCCTGAATCGGACCCGGGACCTCGCCGAGCCGAGCCAAAAGGGACTTCTTGCGCGCCTCGACACTGGAAAGAAGAGGGGCCCATAAAAGACCCATTCCAGCCAAAAGGGCTGCGCCCAACACCTCGGCGACGGGCCACCCGAATGGTGTTTGCGTTTTCGTCACGTGAGTCGTCCAAAGTGACACGGAAAGGAGACAACTGACGGTTGCTGCGACGATAGCCGGCCACCATTTGAGGGCCCATGCTGCAATCACTCTCAGTTGATTCATTCCTCTCCTCCAAAGCAAAATACCACGCGTACGAGTATTGTGGCATCAATTGCCGAGGATGCAGCGAGAAATCACGAAAAGAGTGAATCTTCCAACAGGAGCGAAAACGAGTGTTACTTCTTGCAGTATCATTAAATGATGAGCGAGCATCCACTAAAAGGGTGGAACCAACAAGCGGCACGGTGTTCGAGCGCAAAAAATGAAAAGAGGAGAAGTTGCTCGTTCTCGTTCCGCACTCGCCTTGCGAGCCTGCGGTTCCGCCCGTGCTCGATCAGCGAGCGTTGTTGTCGGAGTGCCCGCAGGATTTTGGGAGGCTCTCGTGCGGCGCGCTGCTCGAGCGCATCTCACAGCCGCTGAGTTCGATGTGCCAAATTTCTGATGGGAACGTATCTCGGGAGTCCCCTTCGGGGTGATGGGCCAACGTTCTAGCGGGAAAGCAAGTGGGCTGCGCGCTGGAGATCTTGGGGTGTGTCGATTCCGTGGGGAGGGGGGTCATCGACAA
>CAYTRQ010000259.1:0-1806 GCA_964440025.1 uncultured Polyangiaceae bacterium
CCTCCTCTCCACTCCCTGGGCAACACAAGGCACGGTGAAGGCTTCGCCGTCCACTGCGCCGAAGGCCAGGGCGCCTGGATCTACCTCGAAGACGGCGTCTTCAAGCTAGCGACCCCCACCGGCTTCGACACCCTCGATCTGAGCTACGTCGACTTTGCCGGCTTCGTAAAACGATAGCGCCGCGCCGTGAGCAAACCACTCGAGCGCTCGAAGGATCGGACAGTCGCGCACGTAGGTCTCTGTCTCGTTTTGCCGCTTCATGTGCTGCCGAGTCTGACCCGGTCTCCGTCCGGGCGGGCCGCTTCAGCCTGCTCGATGCCGACTGCGCCTTGATGCGCGCCTGCGTCTGCCATCAGAAGCAACTCCATGCGCTCTGCTGCAGCAATCCAGGCAGGGCTTTCGTGCGCCAACTGGCCCTGGGCGATGGTCGGGTAGTCCCGCCTGCGTTCCCACGCATCAAGGTCAGGTACCGGGGTCACCATTGCTCGCAGTCCGAGGGCCAATGCACCCGGGAGGGACCCGATGCGCAGTCCCGGCATGACCTTTGCGGGCTCTTGGACGTAGCGCCGCACAGTGGTGACCAGCTCCTCCGCCGGGCGGCCTGTCACTTCGTGGACGTGGTCGGTGGGCCCCTGTCCGTAGGCCCCAGCGCGAAGCTCTGCGGCATAGTGCCGGACCTGCGCAATCTGAAAGCGGGGGAACCCTTGGGCGAGCGCAAACTTCACGAACATGTCGTCTGAGGCTGCCAGGTAGCGCACCTTCCGGCTAAGAACCGCCGCCAACGTGTCGGCGACTTCGGCCGGAGTGACCAACTGCGGCCCCGTCGGTCGGAGGCAGCGCCCCACCCAGGGCGCCGGGTCGATGAGCGCATGCGCAGCCACCGCGCCGATGTCTTCGTTCGACGGTGGTGCATTGAGCCCCTCACCAAAGGGCAATGCCAGGACACCTAGGCTTCCGCGCACCGAAGCCCCTCATAGAGCGCAAGAAACTCAGAAGACTGAAGGAAACTGCAAGCTGATGGTGCGCTCCTCCGTTCTCTTGCACACCGACTCGCGGGGCGGGCCGGCGGAAACACTAGTCTGGAACTCGAATTGTAGTTCTTCACGATTCGAAAATCGGTTGCGCTTGAGGTCGAGAAAAACAGAGCCGGTTCCTGTTGCCGCACCTTCGAGCACGGTCAGCGTTCCTTCCTGCAAATCGATCCATCCTAGCTTTTGTTCGCCGAATTGGTCGGAAATCTCGGCATGAAGAGCCGTGCTATCTTTGGTCATTGCGGTCGCGGTGTAGATCACCTCACGCCGCCCCCTGAGCCCTGACAAACTGACGGGCTGCGTCACGGACCAGCGGGCTCCAACGCCGATCTTTTCGCTCGGGAAACTCACCAGGAGAGCAAGCATCTCAGCTGCCGACTGCCCTTGCTGTCCCAGCTCGGGGCGGTCCTGAGGACCAAAGAGCTTTTGCTCTCCCCCCGAGACGCCCCAACGAAGCAGCATGTCAAAGTCCTCGGTTCCGTGCGAAACTGAGTAACCTCGGTAGGCCTGACGGTGCGTCCATGCGAGTCGGGCCCCACGGAGCCGGTCGGGAGCGAGGCCAATCCAACGACCAGCAACTTGACGGTGATCCGGATGGACGGCCTGACAATCCCCCTCCAGCGCGTTACCCGCGGACCCGTAGCTAAAGTCCCGCACTTCATCCTCTTGAAGAGCCTGATAACGAAGTACAAATCGGGGTTCTTCGCCAGCTGCGAGGAGGGACACGTTGGCTTCTCGAAAATGGTACGGCACTGGAGAGAGCTGACCCACCCAG
>CAYTRQ010000259.1:1816-8041 GCA_964440025.1 uncultured Polyangiaceae bacterium
GCAGTTTCCTCCGGAGACGCCACACGCAGGGTGTTGTGAAACGCCACGGAGGTTTCGGCTCGCTTTGATTCTGGCGCGGCCTCGTCCCCGCTCCCATCGCGGACAACTTCATACTCCCAGCTTCCACCGGTCTCGTAGCTGAAGGTGACTTCCGAACTTTCGAGGTTGACTGAAGCTTTGCCGCTCCCGCTTGAGGAGTTTGCTTTGATCCGCACCTCTAACCCCAGAGGTAGCTCAGGATTCTCAAGGCGCTGCTCTGGGACTTCAGTTTCGTCGACGATGTCGAGGGAGACCTGTCCCTCCTCCACGCCCTCAAGCCGAACCCTGAGGCTCTGGCTCGATTCAATCCCCCCAACGCTGCGATCCACAAGCAGTTTCCACTCTGCTCCAACGCCAACAGCCTCGCGTGGAAAAACAGGGTAGCGGCTCATCCCTCCTACTGATGCCTCTCGCAGCAGGCTCTCCAGCTCGGGATATTCTTTTCCACGCTTCTCATGCTGAAGCTCCAGGGACAGGAGTTCACCTCGCCGATTCACCTTCTCAGTGAACCTAAGACCGTTCAGTTTCTTCGCTATGCGATGAGGCACAGGCTTTTCCACCTTGGTTACCCGATACACCCGGGTAGCTACACCGCCTTCAACCTCCGTTGTCCGGACCACCCCCGAGAAGCCGACCACCATGAGCGCTCGTTTCGGATCGTGGAGTGCTCCGACGTTGAGCTCTAACTTGGACGCGAAAATCTGCATCGACCCTTTGGAGAAGTTGTATCTCAATTGATCGCGCGGAGCCTTACCTGATGAGAGCAGAGTGACTGTAGCCTGGGGCTCAATCGCCGATGAAGTCGGAGGAAGAAGCTGCGAACTCTGGGAAACCGACTGTTCGTCCGAGGCATCCTGGACTTGCGGTCCACGCTCACAACCAGCGAACAGAGCAGTCAGCAAAAAAACCGAGAGAATTCCACAGCACGCGGAGGCGGCACCATGCATGTCCAAAACACTAGCTCCTCGAGTTCGAAGCCTGCAAGCCCTGCGATCCTTCACGGGCTTGACCCAAAGGTGTACTTTGTTCGGGATGGAGCAAACGAGCCTCCTTGCAAAAGCGGTCAAGATAACGGTCAAGATGGCTACCCTAGTGGTCATTGGTCTTGCTTGCCCCAACGTAGCTGCTCGAGAAGGGTCCGATCAGGACAGAGGCAAGGACATCCAGCCCAAGCCGCCTGCTAGCTCCCTCGTTCCTCAGGCGCCCAAGCCGCAAGCTCCTCCTCCCTCGCGCTTGAAGAGCGAGCCCCCTTCCCGTCCTTCCTTGGTTCTCTCTGCGCGCCCAAGCCCCGGCTATCAGGGCCTGTGGTTCGAGTCGTGGATTCGCTTCGACTCAGCCAAGTTCAAGGTCGATGACGAAGGACGCTTGTGGGCTCGCAGTATCCACTTCGAAGCCACGAAGGACGACAAGCAGCAGGACGAAGAGCTGGTCCCCCCAGCATCTCCTGTCCGCCCCCGCTTTCCCACGCTCAAGATCGAAAACGGAGAGATTCGGTCTCTCTACCAGGACGGAACCGTCGCTGCTCGCTGGAAGAGCGTTCTACGGGGACAAGCCGGCCCGGGAACTCCCACCAACTTCGTCTTCTTCACTCAAGCTGCTGCCTATCGTTTCGAGCAGGGCTCCCCCCCTCAGCATTTGTTGTCCGTAGCTGGGCCGGTTGAGTGGGTAGTAGCGCCGACGTGGTCGACCAATTCGTGCCCCACCATCTGGATCCGCCAAACCACACGCTTCCCCCTGTTCGATACGTTGAGCATGGTGGACCTCTGTGGGCCACTACAATCGAAGGCCATCAACACCGACGTCCGAGCGGAGCTAGCCAAGATTCCTCGCCCAGTCTTCCCATTGCGTCTTCATTCGGGGTGGCTCAATGACGACACGTTCATCTTTTCCTCCGGCGCTCAGAGCTACACCACAGTCAAGGCGACGCCGGGGGAGTTCCTCGTTGACACAGTCGAGCGAGACGAGTTCCTGGTACAGATGCAGGTCTGGGAGGATGTTAGTTTCGTCGAGTGGTCGAAGAGTGGCTTTCATCGAGTCGATCCAAAAACCGCCAAAGAGACTCCTCTGTTCTCTCCCGTTCTCAGCCGAAAGCTCAATGAAGTCGCTTTCTTGAATGACGGAGACTACCTCGCCTTGGGAATGTCGGGTTTCGATTGGTCCTGTCGCGCCGGAAATGCCGCAGAACAAAAGCGCCCCTATGCTGTCGTACTCGACCTCAAGACAGCGAGATTCTACTTCCGCGATGCTGTTGTGGCAGATGAAGATGAGCGCAAGTACGGGGACTTTCGTCCCTCCGCGGATGGCTCCGGTCTGGAAGTGCTGGAGCCCGGCAGGCTCACCAAGGTGTGGAAGCCTTGGTTGGGGGATACACTACACACCGCCCCTATTGAAGCCGGCTGGTACTGCTCGCCCGACAAGGCACTCCTCCATATCGAGGGCAAAGAGATCAAAGTCTCTTCCTTCAACTACGAGACAGTCGCCCGCTTCGAGGCCGACGACAATGACGCCATCGCGGCGCAAGCCGAGTTCTCCAAGCAGCGGATTATCTCGGTAGCGACAAGCCGGGACAATCAGTGCATCGGGGTTCTCGATGAGAAAGGCAACCTGGGAGTCTTCGATTCCCTGCTCAGCAAACCTCCGAAGCGACTTCCCACGCTCATCCCTGCACCCAAACACGCTCAAATCGCTCTCGACGACTCTTGCCAGCTCCTCGCGATAGCCCAAGACGACCTGGTCCAGCTGGTGGACATCAGCTCAGGGGAGTCAGTGTTTCTCCATCTCCTCCAACTTGACGATCGAAAGGAGCTTGCTGTTCGCCATTCGAAAGGCTGGGTGGATCTTGGGCCCCTGGGTCAGGCGGCAACTTTCGTCACCGGTGGTAGCGTCGCCCCCAAGAGTGAACTGGCTCCCATCCAGTATCCACACCTTCTTGAATCCTTCGTCAAGCAGGCTCGCGGCAGAGCCACTCCGTAAAGGTATCCCATTTCGGCACTGGCACTCTCTCGCCGAATTCCGTCTCAGCGCGCATCCTCAGTCGGGACATCCCCGGTTGACCCGCCACTGCCGCGAACTCGCGAACAGCTCATTCCCCTCGCCCAAATGAACGCCATCAGATGCTCGGCGCACTGAGCGGCTTCTCCGAGGTGAGCGAGGAGGTTCCCATTGCGCCTCGCCTGGGAAGCACTGTGGTGATAAGGAGGCGGCCATGCTGCGTCGACTCTCGGTCTCGCTTTTTGGACTGGTAGCACTGGCCACCGGCTGCGGCGGTAGTGCAGCAACTTCCCCTTCGGCTCCTTCGGCCTCCGTTCCACCGCAGGACGTCGTGGATGCTTCGCCGAAGGCCCCGACTGCGCCGCAGCCTCGCAAAGAAGAATCGCCGGCCGAGCGCCATGCTCGCCAAGCGCGTGAGTTCGAAGAGCGTGGAGTGCTGGACCGGGCGGCTTACTCTTGGCTTCTTTCTGACCGAAAAGAACGCGACGTGAAGAAGGTGTGGCGTGCAGCTCGGTTGCTGGAAGAAGCTCTGAATTTCCCGAGCGCTCGCGAATGCTACCAAGTGCTGGGAGACATTCCCCAAGAGGCGGCCGACGCTCGAGCTGCTCTGAAACGTCTGGGCGAAGAAGGGGGGCCCGAAGACCCAAAGGAGAGAAAGGACGGTGCGGCCACGCAAGTCTGGCAGGTGCGCAGAGAGCTGACGCTCGACGGCCTCGAAGCAGCCCTCGACAGGCTCAACAAGCCCGCTTTTCGGTGGAGCCTCGCCGCTTGGATCTTGCGCGGCGAGATTGAGTGGAAGCTGGGCAACCACAAGCGAGCACAACAAGCCTGGTCGCGCGCTCGCAGTTTCGTTTCACCGCTTGCTCTCATGGGTGTTCCCCTGACGGTGGTCAGCTCGCTGGGGCACCACCAGCAAAACGTCGTCGTGACGGACCAAGCGGTCTACTTCACCACGGTGGACGGCACACTCACGCTCTACGACCCTGTCCTCGATACGTT
This sequence comes from uncultured Polyangiaceae bacterium, assembly GCA_964440025.1. Taxonomy (GTDB): domain Bacteria; phylum Myxococcota_A; class Polyangia; order Polyangiales; family Polyangiaceae; genus NIC37A-2. Next base: position 5,846 of record CAYTRQ010000259.1, read on the forward strand.
CAGCCATGGCATTTCATCGATGGATGATCGAAGCAGCTGGAACGAGTTCGAGGAGGACGCTCATCTTTCCGAAGCCAGAGTAAGTTCGACTATGAGCCTCGCGAAAATCTGGACGTTCATCGACGTGAAGTATCCGCGTGGTCTGGGGCAGCCTCATGGCGCCGCCGTTTCACCAGCAGGTGATCACTTCGCCTGGCAAACGAACCGGCACGAGCTCGTGCTGTTTTCGGCGGCAACCGAGCCCTTGCGGCAAGTCGAATTCAAGTGGAAGCGAAGGCTGGGCGGCCAGCGCTTCACGCGCAGCGCCATGGACCATGCGGTGGCTTTTTCAAGCGACGGCAAGCAGATCTTCGCCGGCACTCTCTCCGGAGAAGTGGTCGTCTACGACCTTGCGGGGAACGAGCTGAAGAAGTGGGCGGCACATGAGGGGGGACAGGTAGTCCGGGCGGCGACTTCAGCCGACGGCCAATGGCTGGCTACCTTCGGACGCGACGCCAAGATCAAGGTGTGGAACCTGGCAAACGGTAAGCTGGAGCGGGCCATCAAACTGCCAGTCAAACACCCCATCACCTCGCTGACCTTCTTCCCAAACAGCGACACCCTGGAATACTCCAGTGCTGCGACGCTGAGGCGGGTCGAGTGGAAAACGGGCACGGAAACGGCCCACACACAGCTCATGACCGGCATCTTGCAGGTCGACCATTCTCCCCACGGAGAGTGGATGGTGATTGGCCCGAACAAGTCAGAAAGCCTGTTCGTCTACCGGGGAAAGGAGCTGGAGGGACGCCCCGTCAACAACCGACAGGTCCCCTTTGTCACCCATGCCACGTCAGCTGACAGTTCGACCCTGGCTGTGTCCAGTCGCGCGGGCACAACCGTATTCGATATAGCCACCTGGAAGTCGCGCGACTTCCATATCGCGACTAGCCGCATCGCACTCTCGGATGACGGCCTGTTTTTGGCGGCCGTCGTGGACAAGAGCGTGGCCGTCTTCGACGCGCACACGGGCAAGCGGCTCTGGAAACTCGATCTACCTTCAGCCTCTGCACAGGTTCGCCAGATGGAGTTCGTTTCCAAGACAAAGCTGTTGGTCAACATCGACCAGCCGCGCCTCTATGATGCGCGCACGCAGGAAATCACTCGGGTTGGTGGTGAGAAAGAGCTCTACGAACGACTCGGTACCGGGTGGGCTCGTCGTGGCGAAGACGGCTGGAGGCTTTTCAACGCGGCGGATCGCCCGATCAAGAAGCTGCCCTGCACGAAGGATCTCGAGCTCTGGACGAGCCCGGACCGCTCTTATATCGCTTGCATAGACGAGTCGCTTCACCTGATTGTCTTGGACGCGGCAGGCGAGGAGCTGCGTGACTTTGGCATTGTGGGATACGTCAGGCAGGCGAAGGTCTCCAACGACGCTCAAACCCTCGTGGCTGAGATCGAAGGCGAGCTGCACATGTACGACTTCGAGACGAACAGATGGAGCGGCGGCGGTGACGCACAACAGATGAGCGGTATGGGACTGAGCTTCATCGGTGACGATTGGCTTGCGTCGAGTGGCAGCGATGGTGTGCGGTTCATGAATGTGGCCCAGCCCACCGGTCCCAGGGGCTGGTTGCACGTTCTGCAAAGTGGGCAATGGTTCTCGATCGTGCAGAACGGTCACTTTCAGCAGACCGACGGAGCAGCCGAGGCCGTGGACAGCTTCGCTTTCCTCAACGAGTTCGATCGGATCGCCTTCGAAGCCCTTCGCGTCGAGGGCTCGATGGCTACGCTGCTCGCCGGCGAGCTTTCGACGAACTGGTCTATCGACGAGGCGAGTCTGGCCCATCGCCGCAAGGGAGAAACCGAGGCACAAAAGTGAGACTGTCGCTCCGCGGCCGGGAGGCTCTCAGGTGTGCGTGTGTCCCAGCGGGGTGGAGCTCTGGTTGCGGCCTGTCGGTTACTGGTCAAAAGTCCGTGGAACCAGCCGCAGGCCAGCGAGAGGCCAAAGCCCAACCAGCAAGCGGTGAAAAGAGCGAACCTTTGCCCGATCCCAAGAAGCGGGAGCGTGCTGCGCATTTCGATGAGCAATGTTCCCGCTCTTCGTTTCGTGAAGGTAATGGGTCGGGCGGCAGGCAGTACTGGGCTAGTCGTCTTCCGTTCGCTTGAGGTACCGGGTTTGAATCGCTCGCGCGACTTCCTCTCGCTGGTCGGGCGAGG
>CAYTRQ010000259.1:8051-8327 GCA_964440025.1 uncultured Polyangiaceae bacterium
CTACATCCCAGACGGGTTCGTCCAACTCCCAGGGGTCTTCGTCAGCCAAGAGCATGCATCTCAGAACGACCTCGTGGGCGTAGTCTCCCACTGCATCGGGGCCTTGGCTCCACAAGTTCGTCACTCCTGAGCTGGCCCAGCAGATCTTCTCGCTCTGCGGGGGACGCGGGCTCCACGTCGGGGCGGCTCGCTTGGCGGTGAGCATCTCCCACGCCTTGCCGCTGTGATGCACCGCGCTCCGACCCCTCGCGCCGCAATTTCAGGCGCAGCAGGAGC
>CAYTRQ010000260.1:0-8270 GCA_964440025.1 uncultured Polyangiaceae bacterium
TCGGTAGGGAGACCACTTTTCTCTCGAAATCATTCATCTTCCTCCGGTCGGTCGAAGCGACCATTTGGAGACGCGAACGAGCTAGCCGTGAAGCTAGTGACCTTGAACGTGCTCAAAACGACCCTCCCACGGAGAGCCCTCCGCCGTCGGGAGATAGACGAGGAAGCACGACGAGCGACTCGAGGCGCGCCGAGCGCTTCGAAGCATCTTCGGGCGTCACCTCCTTGTAAGCGAGAACTCCGGCGTCGATAGAGATCGCGCTGGTCACTCCAAGAAGGAACCCGAGGCTTGATCCGGTGATACCACAAAACCACTCGTCTGGTTCGCACTGACCCGTTTCGATCGCATAACCGACTAGGGCACCTGCCCAAGGCAGCGCTCCCCTGAGGCCCAGACTGAGGAAGCCCTTGCCGACGTTTTTGTGTGAAAAATGGACGATCGGTCCGCCGAGAGCATAGGACGAAGCCAAGAGTGCGGAGAAGAAAGTACCGACGGCGGTGCTGCTGCCATCACCATCAGAAGTTGCTAGCACTGCCCCCAATCCCAGGGCACTCAGGGTTTGGCCAGCACCGTCGACGATCAGATTCTGCCAGCCGTACCAGATCTTACGTGGGGGAGGAGCAATATCGAACTTCTGTCCCGGATCCACTTGAACTTCGGGTTCCGGCGAACCCTCTGCCATCGGTGGTGACTGCTCTTCCTGCTCACTTGCCGCACAGGGAGTTGCCCAACAGAAAAGCGTGAGCAGTAGGGGCACGGCCGCGGCCAGGAAGCGGGCGATGGCCAGAACGCGGGCGAGCGCCCCGTGGCTTACACGAGCTTGATCAGAAAGCCTCGGCCAGTTGTCTCGTTTCAGTCGACTGGATGATGAGTGCTTCATCGTAGAATCCCCCTTTCCATTTTTAGCGATCTTGGAGCACCTGAAGTCACCCCGAATACAGTGTATACTCAGATGGTTTACTATGTATACCCAAAAAGCGAATTCGGCAAGGAGATGAGTCATGCCGGGGGTCCATTCGAGCGAGCCAACCCCGGAAAAAAGTCAGCAAACCTGACACTTTGTTCAGCTCTGTATATGTTGTATACTTCAGGAAACCTCACCGCCTCGGAAACGAGGGAAGGGCAGCGTGAGCGGACTTTCTGTGCGGGCCCTTTTCGTTCAGCTGCCTTTCCGGAGAAAGGCTTCGAAATTGATTTCGTTGAGAGGCCATCTATGGTGTATATAGATGAGCACCCGAGACAGAATTTTGGAGGCCGCCAACGCGGCCTACTCGGAAAACGGCTACGAGAAGTTTTCTTTGCGCAACGTCGCTGCGCGGGTTGGCTTGACTCCGATGGCGATCTACAAGCACTTCGGTGACAAAGACCATCTTCTTCATCAGGTGCAACTGAGAGGGTTTGAAATGTGGTCCGCTCAGTTGGACGAGGCAGCGAAGGTGAAAGCCCCGCGCAAGCGTTTGATCGAAATCGCTGCTCGCTACCTGCGTTTCGCAGAGGATCACACTCCCTACTTCGAGATGATGTTTCTCAACACGGATCGCACCAAAGATCTGAAGCACATCACGCCGGAAGGGGCCGCCCTCATCGAGTCTGTCTTTCGTCGGTACGCCGCATCGGTCGTCGAGTGTTTCCCCCACGCGTCCAACCCAGAGAGCGAGGCCGTCGCTCTCTGGGCACACAGTCATGGCCTGATATCTCTCTACCTGGCGGGACGTTTGGAGTTTCTTGGCGGCGATTTCTCGAAGTTTTATCGGGGCCGCATCACGGATTATATCGACAGCCGCAGAAAAACGCTGGGCGGGTAGGGGCGAAGAGACAGTACGCAACATCGTCGCTCCAGTGAGGTGCAGCGGCGGTTCGGCCCAAGGTGACTCTGCTCAAGGCGGATCGACCCAACGCGACTCGACCGGCACGGTGACGAAGGCCCGAGGCTCTGAACACGGAAAATTTCCGCCCTTCGAACGCCGGCGTCTCCGTCAAATGACCGACGCAGCTCGACCGGTTCCGGAGTAGGAAAAGAGGAGTCGAGGTGAGCCGACTTGCCCCGGCCCTTCGACTTTCTCCCGACCCTCACGGAAAAGAACCATGCGATCGGACCAACCATTTTCGCACGTCGCTTTCTTGCTTGGAATCCTCTTTGCTGGCTGCACTGCAGGCGAAGGTGTCGAGCCAGACTCGAGTGGCGGGAACCGCTCAGGCACAACTTCCGGAGACGAGTCCGGCGACGGTTCGGGCAACGATTCGGGCAACGGCTCGACCGGTAGCTCGGGTCCGCTCGGCGACATTGATCTGGACGTCGGTGCCGATGATGATATCCGCGTTATCGAGCGCGATTTTTGGGAGCCGCCCCCGTTTACCGGTGATGGTTGCGTCGGTGACACTGGCGAATGGGGTGAGGTCGTGCAGAAGGCTCTGTGGTTCTTCAACGTCAATCGCTCCGGACCGGGGATCACTCATCAGTACATCCAATGGCGGGGGGACAGCCACGTCGAGGACGCCGAAATGAGCCTCGATCCCAATGCTGAAAACCGCGTCAACATGTCGGCGGAATACGTTGATCAGTGGCGAGACGTGCTCGATCCCGATGGTAACGATATGGTCGACATGGCTGGAGGCTTCTACGACGCCGGCGACTTCCTCAAAATCGGCATCACCTCCAACTATATGGCTCATACCCTCGGTTGGACCATGTGGAGCTTCCCCGAAGCCTTCAATCAGACGGGCCTGAAGCCCGAGGCTCTCTCGGTGCTGCGTTGGTACGCCGACTTCGTCATGAAGAATACCTACGTCGAAAATCCGGATCCAAACGATCCATGGAGTTGGAACGTGGTGGCCTACGGACACGGCGTGGGTGGTCCGGAGGACCATGATTGCGGCTGGATGCCGCCCGAGCTGCGTCGTGCCGAGACCTGCCCGCGCGTGGGCTTCTTTGCCACACACGAAAGCCCGGCAGCCGATGTGGCTGCCGGGGCCGCCGCTGCTTTGGCTCTGGTAGCCTACCACTTCCGCAGCGCCGATCCCGAGTACGCCACGCGCGCCATCAATCACGCGATCGCGCTCTACGAGTTTGCTAAGCAATACCACGGCACCACCTGGGACACGGGTGGCCTCTACCAATCCGAAAGTTCCTATGACGACCTGGCGTGGGCTGCAGTTTGGCTCTACGAAGTTTTGCCACGCGAGGGTCAGGCTGGAGCGAGCGAGCTGACCTCTTACTATGCGTCGCATCGAGAGGGGTATCTCGACGACATTCTCGCCGAGAGCGCAGTTACGGATCATGAACCCTGGCTGGAGATGTTCCGCAACGGCGCTGGCCCTGATATTCAGGCCTGCAAACAGGACAGCGAGGGGGTGTGCTGGGAAGAAGGGTGGACGCACATCTGGAACAGTCTGCGCTCGGGAGTCTTCCTCAAGCTCGCCGAGATCCTCACCCGCGACGGTGGCGGAGAGTACTCGGTCTTGCGTCAGGCGCTCATGGGCATTGCCCGGCGCGACTCACTGATGTGGGTGACGGGCCCGCATACCGAAGGCGGCTTTGCCAAGAAGGTGGACGTGTCGTGGGGCTCGGGCAGGTACAATTCCGCCGGCCAACTCGTGGCTCTCACCTATGCTCGCGTCTTCCCCGACGACGTCATCCCGGACACGAGCGATTTCGCAGAGCATGGTTTGGCTGGACAGAACACCGCCCAGGTGCTTTCCGAGTGGGCCAAGGGGCAGTCCGAGTACCTACTCGGAGACAACCCTCTCGGTGAAAGTTACATGATGGGCCACACGGACAACTATTCCGAAGCGGCCCACCACGCGGCAACTCATGCGTCGATTTACGGTCTTTGCGACGAACCTCTGGAAAGCAAGCACGTCGCCTACGGCGCGCTCGTTAGTGGTCCGAACGCTGGTGATGACCATTCCGATGATCGTTGCGACTACGGCGCCAACGAGATCACCATCGACTACAACGCTGCGTTCGTCGGTGCGCTGGCCGGCAACTACGCCTTCCATGGACAAGGCCAGTGTCCCGATCCCGACTTCCCCCCGGTGGAGCCGCCGTTCGATGAGTTCTACACGATGGCACGTGTCAATCTCGAGAGCGAGTGCAATACCCAGGTCGAGGTGACCCTCGTCAACGAAACAGCTCATCCTCCGCGCTTTGATCCGACAGTGAAGTACCGCTACTTCGTAGATGTGACCGAGCTCCAGGCTCGCGGCCTCGATCCATCGGATCTCTCTGCCAAGGTCATCCACGACAACTACGGTGAGGAGCCAGCTGTTGTTTCCGAGATTCAGCCGTGCACGCTCAACACCTCGACGTACTACTTCGAGTTCTCCTACCCCTACGAGTTTTGGGGTTCGCAGGTGTGGCTCAAGGGGCCCCGCGTGGCGCTCATCGAGCTCGGAGTCGAGGGCTGGAGCGACTGCGCCTACGACCCGACCAACGACTGGTCGTCGTCACCGCTGACCGAAGAGCTCACCGAGTCTCCCAGCGTGCCGGTCTATTCCGAAGGTCGGCTCGTCTGGGGCGCTGAGCCGGAATGTCACGAACCGCCCCAGGTGGTCGTGCCGCCAACCGTAGTCCGATGATGAGGGAAACATGAAACTCGCGACAATCATTTCCCAGACGCCCCGACTATTTGTTGTCAGTCTGCTCAGCATTGGATGCAGCGCCTACTCCAGTACGTCGGACGGTGATGATCCTTCGATCGGAGATCCACAGTCCGGCTCGGGTGGGGAGGCAGCAGAGATCGACGGGACTGGAGGAAGGGTAATGCCGACGAGTCCGCCGTCGACGTCCAGCTTGGGCGGAGCGGGAGGCGCCCCTGAAGAGGAACCTCGAGCCCACCCACTCATTGGCGCTGGCAACTACACGGCCATTGACGACAGCGATCCCTGCAACGCTGCCCAACACTGGGAGCTCGAGGTCATGCTCGACATGAGCCAGGGTGCCCTCATCCTCAAGGACGGCGTCGTTTGGGAGGTGACCGGGCCTGGCATGGAGCACGGCTGGACCATGGAAATGAACGCTCCGCCCTGCACGACCCCCAACACCGTCTGCGACGATCTCGTTTACGAACAGCTCACGACCTGTACGGAGTGACTTCGACCAATCAGCGAGTTGCGCGTGACCGTAGCCCCGGTCGTGCCCTGGCCTTGGCCAGAAATTCCAAGCGCTCTCGCGTCGCCTTGGGCAGAATTCCGCAGGAACGTCTTGTGCATCGTGGCGCCTTTGGCTGACATGCGCAGGAGAGGCTGGAGGGTACTTGGCGAGCGTCTCGAGGACGAGGGTTGTCTGCTCGCCGCATCCGTTGCTGTCTCTCTGCCTGCGTGGGGAAGTGAAACTGGCGTGGTACCGCTCTTCTTGTTGCCTGAGTGCAATATTGCGCCAGAAGCGGAAGATGCGGAGTTGCGTTTTCGAGGGCTCGGCACTGAAGTGAGCTGTCCTGGCCCGTCGGTAGAGTCGGGTTTGGCCTTGTAACTTTTGCGTGTAAGTAGAGCTTCTGCGTGCGGGTGCTCCATGGGCTTTTCCGGGCTAACCTGCGCCGCAGAACGAACCTCAGGAGAATCCTCGCATGAAGCTTCTTAACTTTGCATCCCTCTCACTGGTGGGCTTACTGGCGACAGTGACCATTTTGTTTGGCGCCTGCAGCCTCCCCCCAGCTGGAAACGACGGCACCGGTGGCGCTCCGGGCGCTGGCGGTACGGGCAACACCTGTGCTGCTGGTCAGGTTGTGTGTGGAAACGCCTGCGTCGACACGAGCTCCGACGCTGCCAACTGTGGCGCGTGTGGCACGTCTTGCGGAACAGGGATGGTCTGCTCACAGGGGGCCTGTTCCTCCTCGTGCGCTGCCGGCCTGCAGCAATGCGGACAGGCATGCGCTGATACTAATAATAGCACGAGCCACTGTGGTGGCTGCAACAATCCGTGCCCTGCTGGTGCATCCTGTGTGGCGGGCATGTGCCAAGGAGGGTCGGCTTGTCCAACAGGACAGACCATCTGCAATGGCACGTGCGTCGACCTGACGTCGGACGCCGCGAACTGTGGGACGTGTGGTAACGCCTGCGGTGCCGGGACTGTGTGCTCTCAGAGCACCTGTGCATCCGGTTGTGCGGATGGCTTGACGCAGTGCGGCGCAAGCTGCGCAGACGTCATGACGAACGCTGCTCATTGTGGTTCCTGCAACAATGCATGCCCTGCTGGCGCGACCTGCTCGGCCGGTACCTGCCAAACGACGGGCTCCGGTGGAAGCGGAACTGGAGGTACCGGCTCGGGCGGCAACGGCGCTGGCGGCAACGGTACCGGGGGCAACACGGGCACTGGGGGCTCCGGCGGGGGAGACGGAGAGCCTCTGGGGGGCTATCACACTTCGGGCGATTGGGCTGGCTTTGCTTTCACGTTCACCGATGAGGGCAACCTCGCCTCCATCTCGCCGTCCAACTTCGAGGACATGGTGGATACGGACGGCCCCTACTGCGTGAGTGGTACGGTTGCGGCTACGGAGGAGTACGAATCCATTGCCGCGCTTGGCTTCAACGTCAGCCAGCCAAAGGTAGACGATGCCGAAGTCAAGCTCCTTGACGCCAGTGGCGATGGTCTGATGGTCGACATCACGGTCAACGAGCTCACGCCGCCGACGTCCGAGCAGGACCCCAGCTTGCGCATTCAGCTGGAGGATCTCACCGACCCCGAAGCGGATGACGCTGCCGACCATCGCTGGTGCGCCAACGTGCAGCCGGTGGATGGAGCGATTCAACAGGTCATTCCCTGGACTTCGTTCAACACGGCGTGTTGGGATGGGACGGGTGAAGATTTCGATCCCGATACCATGCAGTTGGCGAAGGTCGTTATCTACGCTCCGGATGCCGGACCGGATGGTAACGAACAGACCTTCGACTTCTGCGTCAACGACATCGGTCCCGACAACGTGATGAGTCGCGGGACAGGAACGATCATGGATTCCTGCCCCAGCAATGGGACTTCTTGGAGTCAGTCGGGCATTACCGACCAGTTTGCCAAGATCGGCGACGGTGCCTATCAGTTCCAGTCCAACCTATGGAACCTGGTCAATGGGAGTTCCAGCCTCAGCCTGATCCCTGGTGGTGGCTTCCGCTTCGATCAGCAGAGTTGCAGTACGGATAGCGACGCGCCTTGCTCGTTCCCTTCAGTGTACATCGGGACCAATGCGGGCGGCGATGCTCGTTCCAGTGGCTTTAGTCCCACGCAGATCTCGGCCATCAACAGCGTTCCAACTTGTTTGGGTTGGGACTCGGGTGGGACCCCGGCGTCGGACGAGTACAACGTTGCCTATGACGTGTGGTTCAACTCCAATTCGGGTGCAAGCTCTGCGGAGAAATTCCTCATGGTATGGTTCCGGGATCCGCCAAGCTTCCAGCCGGGGGGCATGTTCCCGGTTGCCGACGGTGTCGTCATTGGCGACCAGACCTGGCAGGTTTGGGACGGTATCCAGCACGAGGGGCGCAACGTGATCAGCTACGTGGCTCCCAACGGCCTCGCCGATGGGCAGGCGTACTCCTTTGATTTGAAGGACTTCATCGACGACGCCGTGGAGCGCGATGTGCTCACTCCGAGCCAGTACTTGATTTCCGTCATGGGTGGCATGGAGGTCTGGGGAGGCGCCCAGGGGGCAAGCATCACCGGCTTCACCGCCGAGGTGCAGTAAGCGGACGGCCCGCAGGATCGTGCAACCCAAAGAAAGGGATACGGCCGTCCAGGCCGTGTCCCTTTTTCTATTTCAGCGGGGGTCCACACTACCCAAGGCCATCACGTCGATTGCCTGGCCGGGCTTGCTACGATCCACTGGGGGAGACGCGGAACTGTGCGCGGTCGAGGGTCCCGTGCTCGACTGAGTCCGGTGAGGAGATCGTGGGGCACAGACAAATATCCACATGCCGGTATTGGGCATGCGAGGGAAGGCTTCTCATTCGAATAGCTCTCCGCTCGAGGAGACGGTGACGGCGCTGCGCAACCAGCGGCGGAGCGTTTCGACATCCGAGCACTCTTCGATGCGCTTGCGCTGCTGGGGGGTGACCGACAGCTGCCGAGCTTCGAGCACAGCAAAGACGTCCTCTCGAACTCCCTGCGCGAGTCCTTGTTCGAGCCCCTCCTGCCGTCCTCGTTGGACTCCTTGTTCGAGCCCTTGTTCGAGTCCCTCCTGCCGTCCTCGTTGGACTCCCTGTTCGAGCCCTTGTTCGAGCCCCTGCGCGAGCCCCTCCTGATTTCCTCTTTGGTACGAAGCACGCAACAATGGATGCTGAAA
>CAYTRQ010000261.1:0-8198 GCA_964440025.1 uncultured Polyangiaceae bacterium
TCCAGAGAAAAGTGGTCTCCCTACCGACCACTTTTATGTGGTCGCAGCACTAGAAGATCTGGATGCGTATGCATTCGGTGACCCCCGACGATTGCGTTTCAGCTTCGAGCACCTGAACAACCATGGTCGCCACCTGACGGAGACGAAGGCAGGTCGGATCGATGCACTCGGCGCCATCGGGAAAGACGGCAATGTTGTCTTTGAAGACCTACTATCAGACTGCGTCCGGCTGTCCGTCTTCGGTGCAGAGATCCTCTGCATCTCGCTTGAACAACTGATTCGCATGAAGCGAGAACTCGGGCGCCCGCGAGATCTCGCAGCCGTGCTTGAACTCGGGGCGATCAGGAAATCGGAGTCCGAGGGGTAGAGTCGGTTCTCGGAGATCTGGTCCGGAGTTGTGGACTAACACAACAATACGTCACGAGTGACAACTCGGAGTAGCCGGGGAGTTCTGGCGAAGGAAAACCACTTTCCCCATCGATCCGGCACGTTATGTCTCTGGTTCTCACCGCGCCAGAATGCTCGCGGCTCGCAACAGTAAGGAAGCTCGTCTGTTCATCGCGATTGAGAGCGGCGAAGCAGAGCCATTTCGCTTCTTTTAGACCATGCCGAGTGCTACGCTCTGCGCATGTTGAACAGACGCTGGGTCATTTCTACCGTCACGGCACTAGTAGCGCTTGCGGTTACCGGTGGCTGCGGTGGTGAAGCGACCCCGGGCGAGATCAACACTGGCGGCACGGCCAGCGGCGGTGCCGCAACCGGCGGAAGCGTAGCGAGTGGCGGCACGGCCAGCGGCGGTGCTGCGACCGGCGGAAGCGTAGCGAGTGGCGGAAGCGTAGCGAGTGGCGGCACGGCCAGCGGTGGAAGCGCCACTGCTGCATGTCCGGACACAGCTCCTGACGCAGGAACCCCCTGTTCGGTGCCCTGGGTGCCTGAGGAGTTCGCCGGCGTGCCGGTCGCCCACTGCACCTACGGCGACGACCCACGCCCCTCGTGCAGAACTGGCGCAGTCTGTACCGAACAAGGGTTATGGGAGCTCCGTGAATCAGACTGCTCCGAGCCTCTTCCCCAGGGGTGTCCCACCTCGAAACCAGCCTCGGGAGAGGCGTGCCCAGACAACTCGCTGAGCTGCTGGTACGACGGCGCAGCCGCGTGCGTCTGCAGCGAGTGCCTGGGTGGTCCCGAAGCCCCCGTCTGCCAGGAAGTCAATCCGTACGAATGGAGCTGCTCCACGTACCCAGATGGTTGCCCCAACCCCCTGCCTCAGGCGGGTTCTCCGTGCGACACGCCAGATCTCAACTGCAGCACGTCGTGTTCACGACCGTTCACCTGCACCGACGGAGTCTGGCAGTACCGCGATTGCCCGGAATGCTGTCCTGTCTGTGCGTCTCCGGACACCCCCATCGCCACCCCTAATGGACAACACCCCATCGCTTCACTCTCGCCTGGAGATCTCGTGTACTCCGTGGAAGACAATGCAATAACAATTGTACCGCTCGTGCGGGTGAGGCGCACACCCGTGGCCAGCCATCACGTCATCCGCGTGACTCTCGATAGCGGAGTCACGCTCGAAATGAGCGCCGGTCACCCGACAGCTCTGGGACGTTCCTTTGGAACCCTCGAGCCAGGAACCGCGTTCGACACGAACCACCAAGTTGTCAGCGTGGAGACGATTCCGTACGAGCACAGCGCCACCTATGACATCCTGCCGGCATCCAGCACTGGCTCGTATTTTGTCGGAGGAGCGCTCGTGGGCAGTACCCTCAGGTAGGAGGCGTCTGCGGTCGAGACTCGTTCGCGTCTCAAAAAAGGCCGCTTCGTCGCCCGGTCCCTTCGGAGCCCTTCTGGGTGAGGGCGGGGGAGGGACGGCTCGATATCTTTTCGAGACCGCGGAGAGAAATTCTCCGCCTCTCAAGCGTGCAGCTCGACGCCACTGACGGTTTTCTTGCGGGCGTCACCCGATAGTCCTACGTACTGACAGTGCCGCCGCAGCAGAGTCGTTCGGTTGCTTGCCAGCGGGACGCTGCAGCGCTTGCGTGACGGAATCAGTGAGGCGCACGCCGCAGCGTGCGCCTCACTCGCGTTGCTCGAATCATCAGCCCGCGAGGGCCACCTCGAGCTTATCCTTTCGTGCTTCGATGAATTTCCGGTAGCTTTGTGGTGGGCGTCCCAAGATCTCCTCGACCGTGGAAGTGACCGTTTCAGCCCAGCCGTTGCGCTTGACGTTCTCGAGCCCCACCATCGATTCGGCAAACCAGCCGGGCATGCCGGATTCCATCAGGTTTTTCTTCAGGACTTCATCACCGACGTCGACGAAGCGGATCGTGCGTTGCGTCACATCACTGAGCAATCGGGCCAGCTCCTCGTCGGTGATGGCTTCGGGGCCTGTGAGGACATGACTCTTGCCGTCGTGCGCTTTTGGCGCTCGGAGGACTTCCGCGACGACAGCGGCGATGTCCGCCGACGCGATGTAAGAAGTCTTACCGCTCCCTGAGCTACCGTAGAACTCATCCTGGGCGCGCAGGGACTGCTCCTGAAATGTGAAGATGTTGTCCTGGTAGAAGGTCGGTTGGATCAGTGTCCACCCCGATTGCTGACGCAGATGTTCATCCACCAGGCCATGTTGCACGGCGAGGGGAAAGAAACCGTCAGGGGAGACCCCCGCCGCAGAATAGCGCACGATGTGGCTCACGCCGGCTCGCCGGGCTTCCTCGATCGCTTCGATGACGACACGGGAAAAGCCCTCGAGAGCTGGTGCGACCACGAACAGGGTGTCAACGCCTCGGAATGCAGGCTCGAAGGTCTCGGGGCGTTCATAGTCGAATTCGACGGCCGGAATATCGGCGCCGTGACGACTGCGCACTTTCTCCAAGTCTCGAGCGGCGGCAATGACGGGGACGCCAAGCTGTCGCAGCCGATCGACGACTTGGCCTCCAATCTTGCCAGTGGAGCCGGTGACGAGAATGGACGAGAGAGTATTGTTTTGTGTGGTCATGAGCTGATTTCCTTTCGGGAATGAATCTGCCCCCAGATCACCAGTGAATCAAACGCATTGTTTGCAACGAATACATGCAGGAAGTACATTAATCGAGGAGGCAAACCATGCAACTGAGCAGCATCGATCTGAATCTCCTTGTCGTTTTGGGAGCACTTTTGAAGACCTGCAGCGTTAAGGACGCTGCGGTTCAGCTTGGTCTGAGTGCATCGGCCACAAGTCATGCCCTCGGGCGATTGCGCGAGCTCTTGGGAGATCCGATTCTCGTGCGAGCCGGTCAAACCATGGTGCTCAGCGCACGAGCCGAACGCCTGCGGCCGCACGTCTTCCGACTTCTCGAACAAGTGGAGGAATTACTCGAAGAGGACGACTCCTTCGATCCACGGACTCTCTCTCGCACGTTTCGGGTTTCAGCAGTGGACTACATCGATGGCTTGATCCTCGCTCCGCTTTCGGCGCACCTGGCTCGAGAGGCTCCGGGCGTGGATCTCTTCGCACAGCCTCCAGGTGACGCGGTTCGGCGGTTGAGAAATGGCGCCCTCGACCTGGTCATTGGCGTCTTTCCGTCGCCTCCTCCCGACCTCCAGAGCGAAGTGCTCATCGTGGACAAAATGGTTTGCGTCATGCGGGAAGGTCATCCACTTTCGCAAAAACGCCTGACATTGGCGCGGTACTTGTCGGTTCCTCACGTCTTGACGGCGCCCACGGGAGGCGAAAGAGCCGTGGTCGACGAAGCTCTCGAAAAGCAAGGCAAGGCGCGCCGTTTGGCGCGGACCACAACAACTTTCGAAGGGGCGCTGCAGCGCGTAACGAAGACGGACTATCTGGTGACCATTCCCGAGCGTCCGGCTCGACGCTTTGCCAAGGAACTCGGTTTGGTCCTGCGGAGCGTCCCGCTCCCGTTGGACTCCTTTGCGTTCAGCATGCTGTGGCATCGCCGACAAAACGACGAACCGTCGCATCAATGGCTGCGCGAGCAGCTTCTCGCGCGCGCGAGAGACGTGTAATCAGTGCCGTTCGAAAACCCCAAGCAAATACCGGCAAGAGGATGGGCGCCGTTGGTGCTCTCCAACATCCCAGCGGCAAAAAGCGCTGTGCCAGAAACGGTAAGGGAAGGCACGAAGAGACCAAAACGGGCCGAAGTGACATCGTAGCCGCTCTCGGCGACTGGATAAAAGTAGCGTGCCAGACTGAGCCAGATCGTGGTCAGTGACGGCAACTGCGATCGCAGTCATTGACTCACTTGAGCGCGAGCAAGAGTCTGCTCGACCTCAGGCAATTTCTCGCCGGGTTTCCGCCACTGGCCCACGCCGCTGGTAGCGGCGCAGTTCTTTCCGCGCCGTCTTGGCGTTGAACATCTGGTCATAGTCCTGTCCTTGGCAACACGGCACGCAAGGAGAGATATCACCTGGCAGCTGTTCCGTCTCGCGCCAACTCGCCTTTCGAGACAGGAACCGTCACTTCCTGCGTCTTCAGCCCGACAGAAGACGTCCGAACTTCGACCAAAAACGGGGCTGGGTGGCTATTCTTTTGCCCATAGTCACCCAGATTTTCCCCTCAGGATCGGCTCCACCAAGAGCGTTGCGATCGCAGGAATCACGGTCCCATTCGCTGAGCCAATTTGGGCCAGGGGTAGTGCGCAGCGCGGAGCTCACGCAAAGCCGACCGCGTGGCGGCGCGCCAATCGGTCGTGGGGCGAAAGCCGAGCTTGTTCTGTGCGTAGTCGGTAGATACCGGCCAGTCTTCAGCGAGATAAACGATAGAGCGGGTGAGAAAGGGCGCACCACCGGGAAGAAATGGAAGAACCGTGTGGACCTTTTCCATCAACCACCCGAAAGCGTAAGCGGCCGATCGCGGCACGCTGAACCAAGGCAACGGGAGGCCCGATTCCTCGGCAATCCATTGGAATACCTCTCGAGCAGTGGGGGATTCCGGCCCGCTGATGTTGAAAGCATCGTAGGTGTCGATCGCATCCGAGGTGGCAGCCAACACGAACGCCTGGGCAATGTCGTCGCGCCCGACCAAGGCCAAACGAGCGCGTCCCTGGTCGATCCAGGGGACAAGACGTGTTCTGAGTCGGGGGACGAGGGCAGGAACGAGCCCCAGGGCATTGTCTGGATCGACGAAGTGGCCGAGCCGCAAGTGCACCATTTTCGTGCCTCGATGCTGCTCGCGGCGCATGAAGTCGTCGAGCGCAATCAGAGCGTCCAAGTGAGGCCAGAATCCGGTCCTTTGCGGCGGCGCGAAGTCGGAAAGGGGCGCACCACTGGGCGGAGGACTGGTGACCAGAGTCCCCGTGAGGATGAATCGGTTGACTCCAGCTCGGATCGATTGCTCAACGAGGTCGAGCGCTGGCTCTAAGAACTGCGCCTGCTCTGCCTTTCGATGGCCCCACAATGAACTCCAGGTCCCGGCATGGCATATCGCATCAATGCCCTGAACGACGGAGGCTCGATAGGCGCTGTCGCGCAGATCGCCCACCCGAACCTCACCCCGGAATTCTGCCGGTAGACGCTCGGGACGTCGACATGCCGCCACGACAAGGAGATCGTCACGCCTGCTCATAGCTCTGAGGATCGAACGTCCTACGAAGCCGGAAGCCCCTGTGACGAGAACACGCTGCTGAGTAGACCTGGACATCACCGTCATGTTCGAGCTCTCCCTTGCGTTGAAGTGGAGGAGAGGTGCGGTAGCTCTGTGGGAATGGTATGAACTTCGGCAAGCCCAAGAAGGTCCTCGACCGACCACTGGTCGTCGACGGATGATCCGTAGTGGAGTGCAACAATCTCGCATTGCGGTCGAGCGTCGCGCGCATCGCTACGCGCGATGAGGAAGTCAGCCGGAAGCCCATCCTGCGCTTCCCCCTCGAAGGGATTGGTTGGCCCGGAGAGCAGGCCTTCGAGGGCCGTGGCCCATGCTCGCGGGTGGGCGGCTGCCCAGCGTGAACGCTCCACTCCAAAATCATCGAAGAAACGTCGGTCCGGATCCGCAACGATGGGATGAGGTAGCTCGTGTTGATAATCCAGCATGGCCTCCTGAGACGAGTAGAAGAATGAGACCGTACGAACTCCAGCGGCGCTCAGGTCCGCATGAGCCAAGGCAAAACGACGCAGGTGGACGTTGCACACCGGACAACCGGCGAATCTGCGAAACTGTAGGTGAACAAGATCGGGTCCAGGCACAGCGAAGCGACCATGCGCCAAGGTGTCGAGCTCGAAGGCGGGTAAGATTTCACCGACCCGTCGTCGTTGATGAGGAATAGACATGACTTCAGTGTGGTGGTTCCCGAATCATGTGACCAATCAATACTCTTCATGGTACACATGGTTCGTGTCGATGGTAGAAAGGGGCCTCACAGACTTGATCACACTGCACGTACTGCTGGAAGAGCGTCAGGTGACGCGGGCCGCCCGTCGACTGGGAATCACGCAATCTTCGATGAGTCATCGTTTGGCCCTGCTGCGCCAACATCTCGACGATCCCCTCTTCGTGCGTACTGGTTCGAAGCTCGTGCCCACTCCTCGTGCACTGGAGATGGCAGAGCCTTTGAAAGACGGACTGGCAAAGCTCGAGGAGGCCATCGAAGGGCCGAGCGACTTCGACCCGAGCCGGGCAAGCTTCGAAATCGAACTTCATGCTCCCGACCTCGTCATCCCGGTCGTGCTCGAATTGAGTCGCGCACTCGTGGAGGAGGCGCCGGGGATCACCCTCCGCGTGAGGAACGTGGCAGCCGACTTGAACTCACGCTTGAGTGCACAGGAGCGCTCGCTAGCGCTCGTTCCAGCGCAGCTACTCGATGACGCTATGCGTCGACGCGCCGTGGGGGATGCCCGCTTCGAGATCGTCGGTCGAGCCGGACATCCGCTCTTCAAGCGGCCCGTGACGCGCAAACGTTGGCTTGCCTATCCACAGGTCATCGTCGTCACGGGAAATCGGCGTCCCAACGCCATCGAAGAGGCACTGCGAGAACAGAAGCTCAAACGTACCGTCGGGCTCGAGGTCCCGTCGTTTCTTGCCGCGCTCCTGGCACTGGTCAACACCGATCTCCTCATGAACGCGCCGGCCCCCGTGGGCAACGAGGCCTTTGCTGCTATGGGGTTGCGCTCTGTACGGCCACCCTTCGCGCTCCCCACTGCGCGCCTTTTCTTGGGGTGGCATGAACGCTTCCAACACGATCCAGGCCATCGATGGGTCCGCGAGCGTGCATTTTCGCTTTTCCGCTTTCGCTTCGACGAGGCGAAAGGCAAGAAGCGGACAAAGGGTGAATGAATCGGCACCGTCGCCGCTCCTGGACGAGACTTCGGTGTGCCGTCCTCATGGGCATGAAAAGAGCCTGTTCTTGCTTTCGAGCAGATCAGGCAGCTGACTGATCGAGTCGAGCACGTGGGCCGCTCCCGGGGCAGGGAACCCCCGGCGGGCTTCTGGTCCGGTGCGTACGGCGACAAAAGGAATGCCCGCGCGCTGAGCCGCGAGTTGATCATCCGCGCGATCACCCACGTAGACAGCTTGTGGCTGATCGCCCACGGCGTGGGCAGGGTGCCATCCGATTTTTTGCCAGACAGGCTCGAAGCAGCGAGGATCGGGCTTGGGGGCAGGACCGTAGTCCGCCGGAAAAATCCCATCGAACCAGTGTGTCTCAACACCCGCCTGCGCGAGACGCAAGGCGAGGCGTCTCGAGCTTCTCTTCGTGACGATGAATTGACGGTGTCCACGCGCACGAAGCCGCTGCAGGGCCATGAGCGCCCCGTCGATCGCCCCATAGACAACCGACTCGAAGACTTGCTCGAAGCGGCGGAAGAACAACGCCAAGTCCTCGTTCGGCCAAAGCCCTGCGACGGTGGCTTCCCAAGTGTGCCCGTAGGCAATCAACTCGTCTTCTTCCGGAACTCTCCAGCCGAGCTCACGCGCCACTTTCTGGTGCAACAGCACGTACCCAGGGAAGCTTTCGATGATGGTATCGTCGAGATCGAAAATGAGGGTCATGGGCTTCATGGATTTCGTGTTCACACGCTAAGGACCGCGGGTCACTTCGGCAAGCCTTTTTCAAGAACTCGGGCCACGATGCGCCCCGGCTGACCGTTCAACCTTTTTCGTGAAACACAATGCGCCGGCCGGCGTGTTTCCATCAGACGAACGCGCGAACCCGGCCCTAGTGCTGCGACCACATAAAAGTGGTCGGTAGGGAGACCACTTTTCTCTGGAA
>CAYTRQ010000262.1:0-8154 GCA_964440025.1 uncultured Polyangiaceae bacterium
TCGAGAGAAAAGTGGTCTCCCTACCGACCACTTTTATGTGGTCGCAGCACTAGGTAGCGTCCCCCCGAGCGTAGATACTGGCAACGTAGTTGAGCACATCCGTGGCGCTCACTTCATTGTAGCCAAAGTATTTGATGAGACGGGACTTGATAATGTCAATTTTCTCCTGTGTCTCCTTATCGACAACCGCGCTGACAAGTGTTTTGAGCTTGATGCTATCCTTCTGATCCTCGAAGAGCTTCATCTCCAGAGCCCGACGAAGCCGATCATTAGATTGCCAATCAAACCGCTGTCCCTCCACGGCTTTGGCCCCAATGAAATTCATGATCTCCCTGCGGAAGTCATCCTTCCGGTTCTCTGGAATGTCGATCTTCTCCTCGATGGAGCGCATCATGCGCTCGTCGGGCTCTTCGTCTTGCCCCGTATACTTGTTTTTGACGCGCTCCTTGAGCGTATAGGCCTTGATGTTGTCGATGTAGTTGGCAGCAAGCTTATTGATCGCATCTTCGTCAGCACTGATTGCGCGCTGAACCTCATTTTTCACGATCTGTTCGTACTCCTGCTTCACAACACCAATGAGCTCCCGATAGCGTTTTCTCTGCTCTTCGCTCGTAATCAGCGAATGACTCGTTAAGCCCTTTTCAAGCTCGTTGAGAACCATAAAGGGATTGATGGTTCCCTCGCCCTGTTCGCTGACCAAAGCATTGGAAATCTTGTCTTGGACATAGCGGGGGCTAGCCCCCTCCATGCCTTCTCGGACGGCTTCTTTGCGGAGCTCTTTCACCGTGTCCTGCGTATACCCTGGCAAAACGCGCCCATCATAAAGATGGAGCTTCTGGATGAGTTCCAGGTCGTGCTTCTTGGGTTCCTCGAGGCGGGTGAGAATCGCCCACATCGCTGCCATCTCGAGCGTATGGGGAGCCACGTGCTTGCCTCTGACCTTGGCTTGATCGAAGTCCTTTTCGTAAATCCGACGTTCGTCCGAAAGTTTCGTGATGTAGGGAATGTCGATCTTGATTGTTCGGTCTCGCAGCGCCTCCATGAACTCGTTGTTCAAAAGGCGTTTGTATTCTGCCTCGTTTGTGTGACCAACAATGACCTCATCAATATCCGTCTGCGCAAATTTCTTCGGCTTGATCCGGTGTTCCTGAGACGCACCCAGGAGATCATAGAGGAATGCAACATCGAGCTTGAGAACCTCGACGAATTCCACAATCCCTCGATTGGCAATGTTGAATTCCCCGTCGAAGTTAAAGGCACGTGGGTCGGAATCGGAACCGTACTCTGCGATCTTGCGGTAGTTGATATCGCCTGTCAGCTCGGTGGAATCCTGGTTCTTCTCGTCTTTCGGCTGATAGGTCCCAATGCCAATACGGTCCTTTTCACTCAAAAGGAGCCGGCGAACCACGACGTGCCGATCGATGACCTTTTGCCAATTACCTTGATAGCGAGCCATCAGCTCCTTAAAAATGAAGCGACTCGCCGGATCGAGCTCACCACCGATATTCACCTTGTGCTTCTTTCCCGAAAGACCAAGCTCGCGGATGGCGGCCTCTCGCCACTCAGGAGGAATCAACCTCAATGGTTCCTCATGCATCGGTGATTCGAAAACGTCGAGCCCTTCCCCAGCCAAACCGGTTTCCTTCAAGTTGACCCATTTGAAGGTGTAGAGCGCCCCGGCTGGAGTCGCCGAATACCGTTCCAGGCCTTTCTTAAGGAGTCGGGCGATCGTCGACTTGCTCGAGCCAACTGGACCGTGGAGCAAAATCACCCTCCGCTCCGGTCCGTATCCAGCCGCGGCCGCCTTGAGCACGCTCATGAGCCGCATGAGCGGAATATCAAGGCCATAGACGGCATCCTTCCCTCCCCCGTCGGGATCCTGAAAGAAATGATACCGGACGAGTTTCTTCTTGTTATCTACGTACTCTTCACTGCCATGGGACAGAACCATGTCGTAGATCCGCTGAAAAGCGTTGCGCGTGACCTCAGGGGTTTCACGCACAATGTGAAGATACTCCTCAAAGCTGCCCTCGAAGGACAGATCCCGGTATCGATCATAATCCTGCATTGCCGCTATCGCGGCGACCATTGCCGATTCAGAAGGTTTCACTGAGTGCTCCACTACTCCTCGAGTGCGACAACCTCGCACTTCCATCAGTTGTCCAGCCTATCATCACCGAGAGTCGCCCGCACATTGCCCGCGTACGGGGGATATGGCGCGCTCAATACGAACCCGCAGGATCCCAGGAACGCCCTCAGCGCGGAGGGGTGCGAGCCGTTCTTCGAGATCGGGGGGCTCGAGGCGAGCCAGCGCCGCTACGGCAGCAAGACCCAACCGCACGTCCGCCTCGTCGGTCGCCCCGTATCTCAAACTGTGAGCCGCACGCGTCAGCGGACCGATCGAGTCCTTGTCGCAAACCCGCCCGAGCGAACGCGCCGCCTCCGCACGCACGATCGAAGACTCGTCCTTCGCGAGCGCCTTGCGCAACCCCTTGAGCGTCGACTTGCTCGGCTCTCGATCAAGCGCGTGTGCTGCCGCCGCCCGGACGCCGGCCGCCTCATCCCGTTTGAGGGCACGAAGAATCACCCCCGTGAGTTCCTCTGCATTCTCTCCCGGCCTGCGTAACTCCCCTAAAGCGACCAACACTCGCTCCCTGACTTGAGGCCAGTCGTCCTGGCGCGCCCGATTCGCAAGCACCGCCGCTGCATCTTCGATCGGCATCGCAACCAAATAGTTGGCCGCCGCCTGACGAACTCGCATCTCGTCACTCCTGAGGAGAGGGAGTGAAAGCTCGGCCAACCACGGCGCCAGGAGATCGCGATCGAGCGCGCTGGTGAGAACATGCCGGCGCAATGCTGCTCGCTCAAGAGGAGAGGCCTCCGGCTCGTGACGCAAAAGCCATCTTCGAACGATAAGCCGCGCCTCGGCGTCCTGTCGGGAGAGCTCGAGCAAGGCATTCGTCAATCGATACGCCTCGTGAAAACCGGACGTCCGCAACATGGACAGAACGTCCCTCTTCGCTGCCGGGGAAAGCTCGCCCATCAACGGCGCCAAAGCGCGAACCAGCTCACTCCGAGAACGACGCGTTTGAGTTGGATCCCCGACAAGTTTTTGTGCGACGCGAAAAACTCGCTCGTCTCGCACCAATCCAGCCAGGACTCTCCTGATCTCCAATCGTCTGGCCGGCGCGGACTGGTTGAGTCGATCGATCAAGAGCTCAGGGGCGCGCTCGGGAACCAGCTGCCCCACGGCCATCGCGAGACGTTTTTCTTCGGCGGGACGGGCAGTTTCGAGGCGCGCGCTCAACGCGTCCACCCCCGCTTCCTCGAGCTGCTCGAGCTCGGACAAGGCTAGCTTTCTTTCCGCCTCCGTTCCCACCGAGACCAGTTCCGCAAAGAACGCAGCACGGGTAGCCGGCTGGAATCCACTCGTCAGCGCAACGGAGCGACGCCGAGCCCCCCCTGGAAGATCGTTCAGTGCCCCGATGAGCTTCTGCATTTCTTCCTCTCGCGCTGCCAGTGCCCGCGCAGCCAGGTCTCCCCGACGACCAGCGAGTCGACCAATCAACGAGCTCGTACTCCGGTCTGACCATTCAGGCACCTGGACCAACGCCCTCACCTCGGCGATCCACCGCTCCACACCTTGAACAACTCCCAAGCAGCGCCCTCGGAGCTGGGCCGGGAGCTCCACGACGTAGGGCCCCTCTCTCCTCCCCGGCGGGAGACGCAGAGCAAACGCCCGCTGCTCGGAAACGAGCCAAGCCTCCCTGTCCTCTTGTTCGCTTTCGGTCGCCTCGCTTTCCGGCGCCGGATAGAGCACCAGAGCTTCGGGCTGGACTTTCTCCAAGACCGGCAATTCGGCTGCCTCGTAGGGAAGGGCGCGAGCCTTGGTCGTTCCGTCAAACAAGCGGGACGCTGCAGGCTTTGGCGACGTGGGCCAAGGAGCCAAGGAGATCTCGACGCGCCCCTTGCGATCCTCTGGGCGGCTCCCCGCCTGACCGACACCCACATCCAACGTTTTTGCAGCGTCACGCTCAGCAGGACTCAATGCAGGAATCGCGACCCGAACGAAGCGAGCTTTCTCGGCATCGACAGCCCGCGTCTGCGACAGGACCGTACGCCCGCAAAGGTTGGGCTCCTCGCCTTGGCGCCCAAGGAGCAATCGTTTCTCCGTAGACAGCTCCACCACGGAAAGCACCACCCTTGAAGCGCTCTCGACGCCCGTATAACCCTTCAATAGCAATGACGGAGTTTGCTGCGAAGGAAGGGCGCCCATCAAAACCGTCGAATAGGCAGGAGCTCCACCAAAGGACAGAACAAGGACCTTTTCCCCAGCGGCGATCTCGATGAGCTCATATTCTACCTGCTCTTGTCGTGCGCTGGCCGGGATGAGCACTGATACGGCTTCCGATGCTGCTGGATCTGCGTGACTCACCGAAAGGGTACGGCCATCAAAGCGGGCGACGAATGCTTTGCGCCGCTTTCCCGCGGCCACCTCCACGGCAAAGCCCCCGGCGCCAAAAGCCCCCCTCGTGGCCCCCCCTAGCTTTCGAGTCCTCTTCCATGGGGACACTCCTTTCGCCTTTGCGGACGAGACCTCCTCCTGCGCGTAACCGATGCTCGGCGCGAGCAGTCCCCCCGCAAGTGCCATGCTCAAAAGGGCCGCCGCCGTTCGCCCTCCTCTTGAAAAACGAGCGCCCAGCGGCCTGCTCCTCCAGCGCGGGGGCACTCGATTTCCGCGTCTCACCCTCCTTGTGCCGACGAAGCGCATTGTTGCTTGTTTGGTTCGCATCCTTCGTCGATGCAAACCGAACCCATCCACGACGAAAAATGGCCGCTTCCTCGCTTCACCCTCCTGAACAGGCCGCGCGACTTCAAGAGGAAAAGAAGGCCGCCCGTCCACCTCATAGAACTGCTCCGGAGCAGCGCGCGACTTCGCCCCTAAGTCATGCCTGGTGTTGGTCCAGCGCTCCCCTATTCCACCCGAGCGGGCAGAGGAGGCTTAACCAAGCGGGCGAGCAACCTTCTTGGGACCCGAGATGTTGGCATCTATCAACGTGCCATGCCGTGCAGCTCACGCTGGCTCGGACAGCTTTCTCGACCAGAGCTGGGCAGCCACCGGCTTGCCAGCAACGGCAAGCTGCTGCGGCAAAAGGCCAGTCTTCTTGAAACCCGCTCCCAGGAGAATCGTGGTCATTTCCAGAGAATCTGCCGGAGTCGTCGAGAAGACCGACACGATCCCTTCCTCGACCAGTTTCTCACAAAGTTGACTGAGACCTCCGGCCATCATCCAGAGCTCCTTTTCTCCACGCGGCGGTGTCAGCAGCTCCAAAAAAGCATTGTCGAAACAGGGCTGAATTTCCACTCCAACAAGCAAGGAAAAACCACCACGAGCCGTCAACAGATAAAACCTCCGGTCCACATCCCGACCAAAGGGAGAGAAGTCCGTCAGATCGCGCCCCGAAGCCTGAGCTTGAGCCATCGCACGTTGGCTGTCTTGGTCCCGAGCTCGACTGACCTTAACTCGGGGCAATGCGGCGCCAGCCCGCGCACGAACGGACTTCCGAGCCGCCTGATAGATACGGTCGAGTCGATCCGGCTTCTGATCCCGCGCCCCCACCCGGATGCGAATCGCCGACTCCTTCCCCGGAAGCTGGTCCAGCACGACCCCTAAAACATGAGCGTCGCTGCGCTTATAAAATCCCGGGATGGTCCCCTCTTTGCTGAACCCCATTCGGGTCCAGGTTGGCGCTTCTTCACGCTCCACCAGAGTGTAGGCACGCTGCATCCCTTCCTGGGCGGCCACTTCTTGGACGAGCGAAAGCTTCTCGGGATGAGCCCCCGCCCGAAAATCGATAATCCTCATCGCCCCGGTGCGATGGTTAAATAGAAAACGAAGAGAGAGACCTCCTTTCGTGACGAGAGCCTCACTCCGCCTTGCGGTCGATTCCGTCGCTGCCATGCCCTGTACCCCTTCTACTGCTTGATTCATCCAGTCCCCTCTCTTTGGATTGATGTCTCTCGCTGCCGGCCTCCCCGGTACAGCCTTCACTCAGCTACCAGTTCAGGGGGTGTGGTCAACCTGTGATCCCGTCAGAACCCACAAGAAACTCCTACCTTGACACCGCCGGGAGCAGATCGGGAGATATCATCGCCTATCCTCTCCGAGGTCCTCGACAGCTCCATCCGAGCCGTGATTCGCCGCTGGCAAAATGCGCCCAACGGGCAAGAAACCCCTTCAACGGCACGCCGCCTCAAACGAAGTCCACTCCGAGCCGATCGAGGGTCTCATGTAAACGTTTCTTAGGCACGGAAACCCGCGTCGGCATGCCTCCGTCGAGACCAAGAATTTCGAGAAAATTCAGCCCGCTATCAAACGGCGCTGCCACGCTGACGTTGTGCTCGTCCACGACGATCGCGATCTGCTCCAGCTCCTGCCCCCGCAGCAAGAGATCGGTCTTGTCCAGGGGCCCATACCCGGTGGTGATATCGACGTAGGCAGCGCCCCGTCCCCAACGACACGGGAAGCGCCGGTAGTTTTCAGCTGCCCTTTTCGTTTCCCGCTCAATAGGAATGAGTTCCTGAGCCGCCTTGCACACTCTTTCCCACATTTCCTCAGATTGTAGGTGAGCACGAAACAGGGAGACGACGGTGCGCATGAGCTCCTGATCCGTCGGTCGAGCGCGCAAGGCCCGATCGATCAAAACGGCCGAGCGCGATGGGGTGCCCAAGCGCGTATCGATGGCCCGTGCATCGGCGTCACAGCCTTCATAGGGCTCGTAGCCCCCCGACAGCCATTTCGCCGCGCTCGCAAGCCCATCGAAGTCCGTATGGCAAACCACGGTGTCCGCAGGCCCCAGCCGTCGCACGAGCTTGGGGTCGAGCATTTCTGGACAAGCTCCATGCTCGCTCTTTTTCGCGAGAACGAACCGTGAATCATCGGCGTAATCTTGGTGTCGTTCGTGATCGTGGTGATCGACCCATCCGATCAGCCGGGACCCCAACTGATCAATGAGTTTCTTGGTGACCTTTTCGAACCCACCTCCTGCGGTCCCGGCAAAGGCGATATCCAAGACAACCACCCTGCCGCTCAGTTGTGCGGCACGGGGGAGTTTCCTCGGAGTACCAAACGCGAGAGCCACCATGCACTGTTGCCTTTAGTGCTTTGGCGGCTTCATGTCGACCGAGACGGCGCTCGGGCATCTTGCCAAGGTCACCGGAAACGGCAGTACCCAATTGAACTCGAACTGAAACCCGAGGTCCTTCGCCGAGATGGAACGGCTCATCGCCACCGGCAACGAAAGTGATAAAGTCCGTGCGGTGAAGAAGGAACTTCTTTTCCAAGCGCTCGAACACCCACTCGTCGAAACCGACTTCGACATCCTGGGCCGGAAGTACCGAGGCAAGGTTCGCGACTGCTATTCCACTTCCAACGGTGAGCGGTTCATTGTCGTCACTGACCGTATCAGCGCCTTCGATCGATCGTTGGGCATCCTTCCTCTCAAGGGGCAGCTCCTCAACTTCGTGGCAAACTGGTGGTTCGAGCAAACCAAGCACATCGCTTCCAACCATGTGCTTCGGGTTCCCGATCCCAACGTCACGATCGCGCAAGAGTGCACCCCTCTTCCCGTGGAAATGGTCATGCGTGCCTACCTCACAGGCACTACCTCCACGAGCATTTGGGTTCATTACCAAAACGGCGCCCGGGAGTTCTGCGGCCATCGACTGCCCGATGGCCTCAGCCAACACCAGGAACTACCTCGACCCATCTTGACGCCCAGCACCAAGGCGGCTTACGGGAGCCACGATGTCTCTGCATCTCGTGAGGAAATCCTCAAACTCTCCGGGATGGCCCCCGAGGACTTCGATGAGGCGGCGCGTCTTTCCGCGCTCCTCTTCGAAACGGGAAGACGCCTCTGCCAACAGCAGGGACTCATCTTGGTGGATACCAAATACGAGTTTGGAAAAACCCGAGATGGCCGCATCGTCTTGATCGACGAAATCCATACACCGGATAGCTCTCGGTTTTGGTTCGCAGAGACCTACGAACGACGACTCGCTGAAAACCAAGCTCCCGAGAGCTTCGATAAAGAATACCTCCGCCGCTATCTTGCCGAGCTTGGTTTTCGAGGTGATGGTCCCATTCCCGACATC
>CAYTRQ010000263.1:0-8154 GCA_964440025.1 uncultured Polyangiaceae bacterium
GGCCTGAACGACGTCGGGACAATTCTGACAACTGGCCGAGTAGTAAGTTTCGAAAGAAAGCTCGACATCCAAACTGCGGATCTGCTCGATCGCCTCGGGCGATTCCTTGGGCGGATGGCCTCCCACGTGCAGAATTGCCAAAATAAGAGACGTCAACTCGTGCCCAGTCGGCATCCCAGCAAACCGAACACGCGCCTCCTCCGAAGGAGAATGAATCGCAAACGACGGTGTTCTTTCCTCTTCGGAATCGCCTATGGCCAGATCGAGATTATTACTGAGCCGAGCCAGCTCGGTCAGTTGACTGTTCATTTCCTCGTCCAAGGGCGAACCTGAGGAAAAGAATGTCAGTTGCACAGGCCCAGGCAGCCGGGACAAGTAGGACTCAATCTGTTTCTTCAATGCATCATCCATGTTGGGGCTCTCTTTCTCTCTTGTCTCTAACTCCCCCTTTGTGCGACCAGCAGGCTGTAACGGCAAACCGTGGGCACCCCTTCAGACGAAGGGCACCCACGGCCGGCACTCAGATCTTGCCCACCAAATCGAGCGACGGTTTCAGGGTGGTTTCTCCCTTGTCCCACTTCGCCGGGCAAACCTCTCCGGGGTTTTCCGCGACGTACTGCGCCGCTCGGATCTTCCTCAGGAGCTCACTTGCGTTGCGTCCCACACCGTCGTCGTGGACCTCGTACAACTTGATTTTGCCCTCGGGACTGACGAGGAACGTCCCGCGGTAGGCGAGGCCCACCTCTTCGTCGAGCACCTCGAAATTCCTCGCCAGGCGAGCCGTCGGATCACCGACCAAAGGGAAGTTCACCTTCTTAATCGCGTCAGAGCTATCGTGCCACGCCTTGTGAGAGAAGTGTGTATCCGTGGAAACACCGTATATCTCCACCCCCAACTTCTGAAACTCACCATAGTTGTCCGCCAGATCCTCGAGTTCCGTCGGGCACACGAAGGTGAAGTCGGCTGGATAGAAAAAGAACACCGACCATTTGCCCTTCAGGCTGTCGTTGTCGACATCAACGAACTGACCTGCATGGAAGGCCTTGGCTGAAAATGGCTTGATTTCTGTATTGATAAGAGACATCTGTAACGGTCCTTTCCGGCTGTGCGCTTCCTCTTTGGATCTGGAAGACCGCCGAGCGGTTTCTTCCAGTTGTCCTTGAGATTCGCGCGTTGGTGATTCTTTTTGGCCTCCTCGAAGGAAGGCCCTGGGTCAGAGAAAAGATCGAGGAGGGGTCTTCTCATCCCCTTGCGAAAAGCAATCTAAAGCCTTCCATTTGTTTGATCCAATCGAACGTTTTTAAATAACGTTCACTTATTTCGATATTTAGTCCGCGGCGCGAAATGGCCACATCGCCCGTGACTTCTCAACAAAACCACGAAAAACTCGCAGCATGCGTTCATTCCAGGGGCGAGTTGCTGCCATCACCGGCGCGGGAAGTGGAATCGGCAGAGCCCTGGCCCTCGCCCTCGCCGCTCATGGAACTCGCCTGGCGCTTTCCGATCGAGACCCAGAAAAGCTCTTGGAAACGCGGAAACAGCTTACCGGACTGACGCCCCCCGCGCCCCATGTGCACACGGAAGTCGTCGACGTCTCGGACCGCGGAGCGGTCTTTTCCTGGTCCAAGGCGGTCCAGAATCACTACGGCACCGTCAATCTCATCATCAATAATGCCGGCGTAGGTCTGGTGGCGCCGGTACCCGACATCACCCCAGAGGATCTCGAGTGGCTTCTCGGCTGCAATCTCCACGGCGTCGTCAACGGAACCCAGGCTTTTCTTCCCGCTCTCGTTGAATCAGGAGAGGGCCACGTGGTGAACGTCTCGAGCATCTTTGGGATCATGGGGCTCGCCGAGCAGGCGGCCTACAACATCTCTAAGTTTGCCATTAGGGGGTTTACCGACGCACTCAACCTGGAGATGCGCCTTGCGAACCATCCGGTC
This sequence comes from uncultured Polyangiaceae bacterium, assembly GCA_964440025.1. Taxonomy (GTDB): domain Bacteria; phylum Myxococcota_A; class Polyangia; order Polyangiales; family Polyangiaceae; genus NIC37A-2. The sequence continues at coordinate 1,944 of CAYTRQ010000263.1, forward strand.
GGGGTGACCTGCGTCCATCCAGGTGGGATTCGAACCGACATCGTTCGGGCCAGCCGTTTCGCCGGCAGCGACCCGAAAGCCGCTGTCGAGGCCTTCGAAAAGAAGCTAGCGAGAAATTCAGCGGAATATTGCGCGATGCGGATCCTCTCCGCCGTCAGAAAGAATCGTGCTCGCGTTTTGATCGGCGCCGATGCCCAGCTGCTCGATCTATTGGTTCGACTATTTCCGGGAAGCTATCACAAGCTCCTCTGTGCCCTACTGCGCCTTCGCCAACCCAAAGGCAATTGACCACGCCAGTTGATTCATTTTCTCTCCAATCGCAGGATCCGAAAACGAGAGGACGTTTCACAACGCAGGGAGCATGGTAGACTCGCCCTCGAGCTGTTCTCAATCAACACTGGCTCAAGTCGAACGCGACAAGTCAGTAACAAATCATGACTCGAACCAAAAAGTCCATTTCTGAAGGGGGCTCGCTCTCTCTCGCCTCAATGATCGGTCGACATTTCATTGAGAGGTGTGCGAAGTCCCTGTTCGAGAGTTGCTCTCGGTTCACACAGCCATTGTCCCCCCATCGAATGAGTCCTCCATGACAGAAAAATTGTGGCACAAGAGCTATCCGACAGGCGTTCCCACGGAGATCGATCCCTCGGAGTACCAATCCGTCGTCGACGTTTTCTTGACGGCATGCCGGGAATTCTCTCACCGGCCTTGTCTACGCAACATGGATGTGACTCTCACATTCAACGAAGTCGAAAATGCCACCGCAGCGTTCGCGACGTATTTGCAGAAAGAGCTCGGCCTCACCAAAGGAGACCACATCGCCTTGATGATGCCGAACGTTCTTCAGTATCCCATTGCTCTCTTTGGGGCCCTTCGCGCCGGTTTGGTCGTCGTGAATACCAACCCACTCTATACAGAAAGGGAAATGGAGCACCAATTCACCGACGCGAGCCTTCAGGCAATCGTCATCCTCGAAAATTTCGCCGACAAGCTCGAGCGAATCATGCCCAAGCTCGGCGGAAGTGCCCCTCCCAAAGTGATCGTCACCGGCCTGGCCGATCTCTTCCCTCCCTTGAAGCGGACGCTCGTTGGCGCCGTCGTCAAATACGTTAAGAAGATGGTCCCCACTTACCATCTGCCCGGCGCAATCCCCTTTCGTGAAGCGCTACGGCGTGGAAGACAGCTAGGCGTCTCTCAAGATGCGACTCTATCTCCCGAGGATCTCGCTTTCCTCCAATACACAGGAGGCACAACCGGGACCGCCAAAGCAGCGATGCTGACTCACCGCAACATCGTTGCCAATATGCAACAGGCCTCCGCCTGGATGGCACCATGTCTCAAGCGCGGGCAAGAGGTCATTCTTACTCCTCTTCCGCTTTATCATGTGTTTTCTCTTACGGTGAATTGTCTTTTGTTCCTGAGCTACGGCGCCTGCAACGTGCTCGTCACGAATCCACGCGATTTTCCCGGCTTCATCAAGCTCATGAAGAAGGAGCCATTCACCGTGATGACCGCCGTCAGCACCCTGCTCAATGCGCTGATGAATCAACCCGGGTTTCACGAGATCGACTTCAGCAAGGTCAAGTTCACCGTGGCAGGCGCCATGGCGCTGCAGCGCAGCGTTGCGGAGCGGTGGCGGAAGGAAAGCAAGAGCTCGGTCATCGAAGGCTATGGCTTGACCGAAGCGTCGCCGGTGGTCTGCTGCAATCCGGTAGACGGCACCGACCGTCTCGGCACCATCGGACTGCCATTTCCTTCCACCGATGTTCGCATCGTAGCCGAGGACGGAAGCGACGTCCCTCGGGGAGAGCCTGGCGAACTGCTGGTCCAAGGTCCCCAGGTCATGAAGGGGTACTGGAACCGCCCCGAGGACACCAAGGCCGTTCTCTCAGACTCCTGGCTTTGGACCGGTGACATGGCTCAGATGGATGAGGATGGGTTTGTCTCCATTGTAGATAGGAAAAAGGACATCATCGTCGTGTCAGGTTTCAACGTCTACCCCAACGAGGTCGAGGACGCCGCCAGCTCACACGAAAAGGTCCAAGAGACAGGCGCAATCGGGATCCCAGATGAAAAATCCGGTGAGGTGGTCAAGTTGGTCGTCGTCAAGAAAGATCCTTCGCTGACAGAGGAAGAACTGATTGCTCACTGTCGAAGTCAGCTCGCTGGATACAAAGTGCCCAAGAAGATCGAATTCGTTAAGGAACTTCCGAAGACCAACGTCGGCAAGGTCCTGCGACGATCGCTCAAATAGATCGAAAAATTTCGCTGGCTTGCTCCGGAGAGCTTCGTCCGGAGCTGTTCACCCAGAGCTTCAAGCTCGATCGGCAGACATCAACACGAATTCGAAGAGCTCGCCTCTCGAGCCACTCAAAGGTTGAGAGTCACGTCCTCACTGCCGACGAGGACCCGGTCCTCACTGAGAGTCACCTCGTATTCCACGGTCGCTGGAGCCCGATCCAATTGCGCCACGCTGGTGATAGCGGGATGAGCTCCGACATCGATCATGACCATGGCATCCAAATAAAGTGATTCGGCTTGACAGCTTGGCGCCGGAAACTCGTGGATTTCGCTTCCCAGGGGCTCCTCATCGAGGAGCAGACGCACTCGGATCCGCTCGAGATCTTCTTCTGTCAGGTTGTCGAGGCGCAGAACCATCCCCAACCCCATCCCCACTTGACCGGCAAACTGGAGCCACACATCTTGGTGACTTTCGAGAGCAAAGAAGGTGTCAGGCGCTTCCAGGTGGGTCTCGCTCTCCTCCAATCCACTCGAGCCAGCACTGCCAGCTCCGCCTCCCATCGCCGTCGTTTCTTCCCGTCCCCAAGTACCAAGCTCCACCACCGGCTTTCCTTCAACGGGGCCGCACCCCTGTTCCGCTCCGCCACTGCCTGAGCCGTCCGAAACTGGCCCTTCTTCGCAGGCAATGGGACCCCATGAACACCAAAGAGCACCCAACAACACTTCCCCCCACCCGATTCGTCGCCTCCACCTGGCCGCTCGCGCTAAATGATCCATTTCAATTCGCATCCACGCTTCTGATGACTCCACTCTCGCCCTCTACAGGGCTTTTCAATGACATGGACCAGCTTTTCGCCCTTCGAAGCCTCATGAAAGAACGGCTTCGAAGACCTCCCGGTAGCCCCGTTTCTATCCTGAATCTTCTTTCTGCCCTCGCCCGCTTCACGTCAGTCAAACGCGCTGTAAGCAAACAATAGGCCAGATCATCCATGGCATGCTCGTTGCTGTTCAGGCTGACTCACCCAAATGGATATCGCTCCGCTTTTCTCTTTTTGCCTCGGCATGATTTATCGCAAGCTCACTGATCCGGCTTTCACGCGCCTGGGTACTGCCTTCATGAAATCGAGTTTTCTCTCCTTCCTTCTCCTCCTGATTCTTCCCTTTGCTCCGCTGGGATGCGTCGGCGATGCCGCCAACAGTGACTTCGAGATCACAGCGACGACGCCTTCGGCAGCGCTCATGGCAGTCCATGGCACATCCAAAAACGACGTTTGGATGGTCGGAGCCGACGACGGGCAAGGCCCTCTGACGCTGCACCTCCAGGGCGATCGATGGGTCCGGCGAGATCCGGGCGTTCGTGGTGATTTCTGGTGGGTTCATGCGCTGTCCGAAGATCAGGTTTTCTTTGCCGGCAGCGACGCCAACATCGTGCTCTTCGACGGAGACCATTTTACCAGGCAAGAGACACCAGGACTGGGGCGTCATACGGTCTACGGTCTCTGGGGAAGCGCCCCCAACGATGTCTATGCCGTCGGTGCTGTAGCGGGACGAAACGGATTCATTTGGCACTATAACGGTGACGACTGGCGCGAACTGGAACTTCCAGCCGGTCTTCCCCAAGACGCCAACCGAGACACCCCAGCGCTTTTGAAAGTTTCCGGCCGCTCGCCCGAAGACGTGTGGATCGTGGGGGATCGAGGAGTGCTTCTCCGGGGCAATGCCCACGACGGGTTTTCTGTCGCCGACTCGGGCACCGGGGATCGCCTGTTTACGGTACACTGTTCTTCAGACGAGGCCGTCGTCGTAGGAGGAAATCAGTCAGGAGTGCTCCTCAAGGAGGATGGCCGCGCCCTTCGCCCACTCGACACCGGCAAGGCGGGGATTCTCCAAGGAGCCCACGTGGGCGAAAATGGAAGTGTTTGGCTGACCGGACAGGACGGAATCATGTTCCAGGGACGCGGTCAGGAGCTGAGTCGTGTCGATCCCGGTATCGACTTTTCGGTGGAATCACTCCATGCCGTCTGGACGGATCCCAGCGGAGGTGTGTGGGCCGTCGGCGGAAGTGTCCTCAGTGGCTCGCTCGAGGAAGGGCTAGCCATCCACCTCGGTCCAGCTGCTCCCCGATACGAAGAAACCATTCCAGACACCCCACCACCTCCCCAATGTCCTCCCGAGCTGGTGGACCCCAGCCCAGACGGCTCGATGGCGCGACGATGGAACGAGCAACTCCTCAACTCCGTGCGTCGTGACTTGCCGAGGCCCACCGTCCACGCTCGCAATCTCTACCATCACTCCCTCGCGCTCTGGGATATCTGGGCGGCCTACGACGAAAGCGCCCAAGGCGTCCTTTTCGACGAAAAGATCGACTCGGAAAGCCCTGACGCCGATCGCGCCGAAGCGATGGCCTATGCCAGCTACCGCCTGCTCAAGGCTCGCTACGAAAACGCAGTGGGAGGTGAGGTTTCCGTTGCTTGTTACAACGCGTTCATGGAGCACTTGAATCTGGATCCAAAGCTGACTTCCTCCACCGGAAATTCACCGAGCGCTCTCGGCAATCGCGTCGCCAACCTCGTCCTCGACCACTTCTCCAATGACGGCTCCAACGAGGACAACGACTACACCGATCCCGCTCACTACACTCCGCCCGTCCCCCCGCTCATTGTCGACGAACCGGGGACGGTCACCACCGATCCACTCATCTGGCAGCAGATTGTTCTCGCGGAGGCGGTCACTCAAAACGGCATTTTGGAGGGGGCTGGAGTCCGCGATCCCGTCGGCACCCATTGGGGTCAGGTCACACCTTTTGCCTTGGAGCGCTCGGATCCCGACCTCCCCTATTTCGACACCGAGATGCCCCCCACTCAATACGATGAGGTCATGCGCGATGCGATCGTAGAGGTCATCGAGAAGTCGGCCGAACTCGACCACGAAGATGGAGTGATGATAGACATCTCTCCCGGCGCTTATGGGAATAACAGCTTGGGAACCAATGATGGAACCGGCCATCAAGAAAACCCCGTAACCGGTCAGCCCTACGAGCCGAACCTCGTTCCCCGCGGCGACTTCACGAGGATCTTGGCCGAATTTTGGGCAGATGGCCCCGACTCCGAAACTCCCCCTGGCCACTGGAATACTCTTGCCAACGATGTCTCTGACTCTGGGCTTGAACTGCGTCTCTTTGGCCAGGGAGAGGAGCTCAACCGGCTGGCTTGGGACAGCCATCTCTACCTGGCCCTCAACGGTGCGCTGCACGATGCCGCCATCGCCGCCTGGGAGTTGAAACGGCATTACGAGTCCGCTCGGCCCATCACACTGATCCGCTACTTCGGCAGTTTAGGACAGAGGACGGATCCCGCCCTCCCCTCCTATCACGAGGACGGCTTGCCTCTAATTCCGGGAGTCATCGAGCTGATTACGGAACAATCCAGTGCGCCCGGCGCGCGTCACGAACATCTCGCCCGCTATGTCGGCGAGCTCGCCGTCTACTCCTGGCGAGGAGAACCGGGCGACCGCGAAACCGAAATCGGCGGGATCGACTGGATCCGCGCTATCGAATGGCTTCCCTACCAACGGCGAACATTCGTGACCCCTGCTTTTCCGGGCTATGTCTCGGGCCACAGCACCTTTAGCCGAGCCGGAGCAGAAGTCCTGGCAACCCTCACAGGGGATCCCTTCTTTCCCGGAGGCCTGGGCACCTACTCTTTCGAGCCAGGCTACCTGGTATTCGAATATGGTCCGTCGGTTCCTGTCCAACTGCAGTGGGGAACCTACTACGACGCAGCCGATCAGGCCGGTCAGTCGCGGCTCTGGGGGGGCATTCACATCACCCACGACGACATGGACGGCCGGATCGTTGGCGCCGAAGTCGGGCGAGCGGCGATTGACTTGGCGCGACACTACTACGAAGGAAGTGCAAACTAGTGCCTCGGCAACTCACGTTTCGAGCGGTTTCGAAGCACTCCCAGAAGTG
>CAYTRQ010000264.1:0-8139 GCA_964440025.1 uncultured Polyangiaceae bacterium
TGGTGCTTATGCGCGCGTGCGGCGTGGAGACAGAACAAGCGCGGAGAGAACCTTCCGCGAGCTCGGGTTCATCAAGGAGTGGATGGTGGTGGGCCCCTTCGATAACGAAGGGAAAGCCGGTTTCCGACAGAACTTCGAGCCTGATGTGGAGCGGGGGGCTCCGATCATTCCCGGCCAAGCGTTTTCGGGTAAGGAGCGCCCCGTCCGTTGGCGCCGGGCTCCTGACGTATTTCACTACGGCTGGGTGGACTTCGGTTCGCTCTTCCGCCCGCGCGTGAACATCTGCGGTTTTGCGACGACCTTTGTGGAAGGCTCGGAACAACCCCGGCCCATCACTCTTTGGGCCGGGTCTCGTGGTGCTCTCCGTGTGGATTTCAATGGGCAAACGGCGATCGTCGATGACGCCTATCGCTTCTACGATGCCGACCGGCTCGCGGCCACGGTGACGCTCAGGCCCGGATTGAACCGCATCACCGTCAAGGTGTGCGGGGATGAGGAGCCACCCCTGTTTGCTCTTCGACTCGCCGACGCCCGAGGAAAACCGGATCCGTCCCTGCAGGCTCGTATCGATGTCCAGGCGACGCAAAAGGCCCAGGAGGTCGTCAAGAGAGTCCTCCAAGAGGACCCCGAATTGCCGCGGCATCCGCATCGCCTGCGCGCGCCGCTGACTCGAGTGCGTGACGTGGAAAGCGACGAGCGCGCCTCCGCCCAAGAGTTGGAAACGGCCGCTCGATACCTCGTTCTTTCCGAGGGGGACGACACGGTCGCTCACCAGGCGAGGAATTTGGTGGCAAGGGCCTTGGAGAAAGATCCCACCGTCCAGCGACATCTCCTCGCGGCTCAGCTCGGCGAGGATCGCAACGCCGCCCGCGAAGCCATCGACGCCGCAGCGGAGCTGGCGGAGGACTCGAATCTCGAGGTGCTCTTGGCGCGCGCCAGCCATCTTCGCTCGGGGCCCAATCCTCGGCAGGCCTTTGAAGTCTATGATCGCGTTCTCTCGCTCGATCCGGATAACCTGGCGGCCATCAAAGGAAGGGTCGATCTGTACAACGCCGCGGGCCTTCGCCGAACCGCTCTCGCTGCCTTGGAGCGGGCCTACCGACGTCGACCTCATTCGGTTTTATTGGCCAACATGGTGGCCTCCCAGCGATCGGCATTGGGTCTCGCCACCGCCGCCCAGGAAGCCGAAGACCGCTACGCGGCCCTGCGTGCCGATGACGCCTCGTATTTGTCGAATCGGCTCGATCTTGCCTTGGCCCGACGCAGCCACCGAGATGCGTCCCACTTCCTCGATAGGATCACGTCCGCCAATCGAGATAACGTTTGGAGCTATCGACTCGCCGCCCGTGTGCATCGAGCCATGGGCCAGCCCCAACGAGCCACGGTCGATCTCAACCAGGCACGGAACATCGCACCGGAAGATATCGGAGTGCTTCGGCACCTGGCGGATCTCAAAGGACGTGCCGGTGAGAAAAGGGAGCAGCTCGCACTGTTGCGAGAGGTGCTGCGCCTCAGACCTCAAGAAGTGGACGTCAGAAAATACGTCGAGCACATCGAGCCACCAGAGGAATCGGCCGATGAGAAATATGCTATGCCGCCTCGGGAGTTCTTGGCCAAACGGCATGCGCCGGCGGGCGGTCACCCTCGTCGGACCTTGCGCGATCTCACGGTCAGCACCGTCTACGACAACGGCCTTGGCACGCAGTTTCGCCAGGTCGTTTTCCAGCCGCTGACCGACGCGGCGGCAGCTTTGTCTCGACAGTATGCTTTTCAATATCAAGCCGATCGACAGCGCGTCGAGTTGAAAGGGGCCAAGGTGTACCGGACCGACGGCAGTGTGGACGAGGCCATCGAGAGTGGGGAGGCTGCGGCCAACAATCCAAACATCTCCATGTACACTTCGGCGCGGACCTACTACGTGCAATTTCCGCGTCTCGAGCCGGGAGACGTGGTCGAGCTCCGCTATCGAATCGACGATGTGACTGCGCGCAACGAGTTCGACGACTACTACGGGGACATCGTGCGCATGCAGAGCGATGAGCCGATGATGAGCGCTGAATACGTTCTGGTGACGCCGAAAAGCCGGAAGCTCCAGGTCGACGCTCGAGTTCCGGGCCTTCGGCGGGAAGTCAAAGAGAAGGGGAAGCAGCGCATCTACCATTTCCTTGCCGAGGATGTGCCAGCCATCGAGCCCGAGCCGAAGATGCCGCCCTGGCCGGAGGTTCTCGGCTTCGTTCATGTCTCGACCTATCAAAGTAGGGATGCTCTGGGTCGTTGGTAGTGGGGGCTGGTCAAAGATCAGCTCGATCTCGATGCGGAGACGAGACAGCTGGCTCGCGAAATCACCAAGGGCAAGGAAACCGAACGGGACAAAGTGATCGCTGTCTACAACTGGGTCATCAAAAATACCCGGTATGTGGCTCTCGAATTCGGCATCTATGGCTTCAAACCACGTCGCTGCGTACAGACCGTCAATCGAGGTTGGGGCGACTGCAAGGACAAAGCGACCGTCATCGTCACACTGCTCCGTGAGCTCGGAATCGACGCCCATCTGGTTCTCGTGCGCACACGGACGCGGGGGAAGTTCCGTTCGGATCTCCCGAGCCTCGCTCCCTTCGATCACGCGATTGCTTACGTCCCCTCGCTCGATCTCTACCTCGATGGAACTGCCGAATACACTGGCGCGTTCGAGCTTCCGGTGATGGATCGGAAAGCCATGGGCCTGCTCATCCTCGATGGAAAGGCCAAGCGCGTGACGCTGCCGGGGTCGGTGCCGGAAAACAACGTGATCGAGAGAACGATTCGAGTTGCTCTGGCCCGGGATGGCTCGGCGCGAATGGATCTCAGCCAAAATGTGCGGGGGTTCGCCGCGGCGCGCTATCGCGCTCGTTACGAGGCCAAGGCAACCCGGAAGGACCGATTGGCTCAGGATTTGGGGCGGGAATATCCTGGATTGGAGATCGATCCCGGGAGTCTCGAGACCAACGATCTGAGCGACGTCGAGCAGCCGGTCTCGATTGACCTCGAGGGCAAAATCTCTCGGTTTGCCCGCCCGGAGGGCAGTCAACTGAGCGTGCCCGTAGCGCTCAATGTGCAGCTGACCCCCACGTATGCATCGCTCTCGGAGCGGTCGCAGGATGTCGTGATCAACGGGTTCTCTTCTCGGAAACAGACGGCCGTGATCCAGCTGCCCCAGGGCGCCAGGGTCGTGGCGAGTCCTCCGGACATCAATGAGCAGAGCCAGTTTGGCTCCTTCTCCGTGCAGGTGACGCAAAACGAAGATGAGGTGACTGTCGAGAGCGCGCTGGCTTTGAAGGTGACCCGTGTGGCTCCCAAAGACTACGCGAAATGGAGGAGCTTTTGCCAAGCCGTGGATGAGGCCATGTCTCGTCGCTTGGTGGTGCAACCATGATGACTTTTGCTTTTCCCCTTAAGGGCCGCTTTCCGATGGTTTCTGTGCGCAAGATGAACCGTTTCCTGATCCTGGCTGTTGTCCCCTTGGTTCTGGCGTTCGTACTGGTGGCGGGTTGTTCGAGTCAGCCCAAGACCCCTCAGGACGCATGGTCCGTGCGGCGGGAGGAAGCGCGCCAATCCGAGGATCCGGCCGAGGTGGCTGATTGGCTGCTTGCCGAGCTTCTCGAACCGGGCGGCTCCGCTGCTCAGGCCAAAGCGGCTCGAAAACGCCTCGACGAGATCGGAGCAGACATCATGACCGCCCACCTGGGACGTGGTCTCTATGATGTCTCTCATGGCTACATCAAACGAGCGGCCGATGAATTCTTTTTGGCCATCTTGGCAGCGCGCACCTCCGAAGACGAGCGGGCGGATCTCGTTGCGTGGTATGCGGCCATTCACGTGCTCGAGCTTTATGGGCAAACGCACGACTTTGGAGAGCGGCATCGGGAAGACGTTGCGTTGCTGCTCCGCGAGCCGAAAAATATCGGCTTTCGCGCCTATGCGAAGATCGTCGATCTCTGGGCCAAGGAAGCCTTCGCCGCGGCCCAGGAGAATGTCGAGGAACGCATTGCCGAGCGCCTTGGCTGCGCGCAGCATCTGCGGATCGCCGGACCGTTTGGCACGGGGCAGGCGAGCGATCACCTGCGCTCGTTCCCGGCGGAGAAGCCAGGCCCTTGGCCCCAGGCCTTTCCGCAAGGGGAAGGCCCGTCCAGGCCACGACAGATCGAGACAGAAAGCTACGGCTGTGACGTCGAAGCCGACGAGGTGGTGCGCGAAGGGATTTTCTACGGAGAAAGCTATCTCGAGCTGGAGGAGCAACGAGAGCTCATTTTGACCGCCTCGGGGGCGACGAAGATCTGGGTGGACGACCAGCTGGTCCTCGAAAGAGATGTTCGCAGTTGGGGGAATTGGCCGCGCTTTGGCACCAGGGTGACGCTGGCGCCGGGACGGCACCGCGTTCTTTGGAAAATGGGAGACGCTGCGACGGCTCTGCGCATCATGAAGCCGGATGGGAGGCCCTCCGGGGTTGCGACGTCACGGAATGCGGGCGCTGGTTATGACGTGGTGGGGCCCCAAGTGGGGCCGGATCCCAACGCGATCATGGCCTACATCGAGGATTCGGGCGTCAAGGATCCAGGTGATGCTCTCACCCGCTACCTCGCAGCGTTTTTGGCCAATCATGAAGGGGAACCAGATGTCGCAACGGTGCTCCTCGAACCATTGGTCGAAAAGCCCAGCCAAGCGACAGGAACTTCACTTGCGGTTGCGGCGAGCTTCGTGGTGGGGGATCCGATTTACGATAAAAATCAGACGAGGGAGCTCGTCCACGAGCTCGAGGTGCGAGCCAGCGAGCATGATCCCGGGCTTTGGTATCCGCGCCTCCGCGTGGCTCTTTGGGATGCCAATCAGCGAGGACTCACCGAAGCGGTGCGGCCCCTCGAGGAACTCGTTGCGGAGTTTCCAGAAGTGGCCACCCTGCACAACACTCTTGCGCGCGTTTACGAAGAGCTGGGCTGGGGACCGGAGCTCGAGCGCACGGTGGCCCGGGTCACCCAGCAGTTCCCGAAAGATCCTGCCGCTATCGAGCTGGGGATCGAGCTGGCAGAGGAACAGGGCAAGACCGAGAAGGTGGACGTTCTCCTGCAGCGTCTGCGCAAAGAAGATCCAGATAGCGACGTGTTCGTTCAGCGAGCCCTGGAGCGTCAGGACTACCAAGCGGCCTTGAAGGAGTTGCGCCGGCTGGCTGCGCGGCGGCCCTCGCGCAAGGATCTGGTGCAGCGCATCGAAGATGTCATGGTCCGCGCCGGAAACACCGATCATGTTTTGACTCATCTAAAAGAAGCCATCGCAGAGGAGCCTCGTGACGTGCACTCACGGCTTGCTCTGGCAGATGCGAAGTTGGCCCGAGGCGAAGAGGGAGCGCTCGCAAAAGCTCTCGTGCGTGCCGTGGAGGCCGATGCCGATCCATCCCTCATCGAAGATGCCATCGATCTCATCGAAGGGGTGACCGAGCTCGAACCCTACCGAATCGATGCGCTCGAAGTCATCGAGAAGTATGAGCAATCGGGGAAAGAACACCCGGGAACAGCGGTGCGCGTGCTCGACTACGGAGCTGTGCTGGTGCGCTCCGATGGCTCCAGCCGCTTTTTGGAGCACGAAGTCGTTCGTGTGCAAAGTGAAGAAGGGATCAAGAAGTTCACCGAGCTCGATACGCGAGGACACACGCTGCATCTGCGTGTCATCAAGAAGGATGGCACCATCCTGGAGCCGCAGGCCGTGTCCGGAAAGCCGACGGTCACGATGCCGCATTTGGAAGTGGGCGACTACGTGGAGCAAGAGAGGATCCTCTCTCAATGGGGGGATGGAGTTGGCGAAAAGTACCTGGGACCGAGCTGGTTCTTCCGGGAGCAGAACGTGGCCTATGCCCGTTCGGAATTCGCGGTCATTGCTCCCGCGAGCAAAGAGATCCAGCTCGAAATGGAAAATGGGGTGCCCAAGCCGGAAATCCGCCATCTTGGCTCCCAGGTCCTTTATCATTTCCGTGTCGATGACAGCCCCGCCGCACCGGTGGAACCTCACAGTCCGCCCCCCAGCGAGTTCCTGCCGCGCGTCTCGGTAGGCTGGGGACTTTCCTTTGAGGATCGGATCCGAGAGACGAGCCGCAGCATGGTGTCGCTCACACCGGTGGATCCGCGGATCACGCGCATCGCCGAGAACATCGTGCGCGGCAAAAAGAAGGACGACATCAGCCGAGCGCGCGCTCTCTACCACTGGGTGCTCGATAGCGTGCAGGAGGGAGAGGAGACCGATGGACGGCGCGTGATCGTGAGCCGGAGTGGCAATCGTTGGAAGGCATTGACGACATTGTGCAGGGCCATCGGGATCCCGGTTCGGTGGGCTCTTGCTGAAAGTCGGCTTTCTTCCCCGATTTCAGGACCAGTGAGTTCGTCGCAGAGGCCCTTGATGCCGCTGCTCGTCGTTGGAGAAGGTGAGCAGGCCCGATGGCTCACGATCGCCGATCGATTTGCGCCGTTTGGTACGGTACCCGGCCCCTTGCGCGGCGAGCAGGCGTACTTGTTGGGCGGACTCGAACCCGAGCGGGCCACCGTACCGGAGGGAGGCGCTCGAAACGTGATCTCCTACGAGGGACGCGGGAAACTTCGGAAGGACGGTTCTGCTCGCCTATCTCTGCGCATCATCTTCCAGGGTCAGTTTGCGGCCAGTCTGCGCAATGGCCTGTCGCAGATCCCGGAAAATCAGCTGCCGACCATCATCGAGTCTCGGCTCCTGGGGCAGGAGCTCAAAGGTGCCGAGCTGCTTTCTCATGAGGTGATCGATCGGGATCAACTCGATCGGCCGCTCGTGATTGCGGTCGAGGTCGACGCACCCCAGCTGGCCACCCAGTCCTCGCGGGGACTTCTGTTGGGGCCTCCTTTCATGCCCCGGCTTGGCGGGCTCACTCCACTCGCGGAGCGAGCGACGCCGCTTCTCATCTCCGATTCGAGTGGACAGAGCTTGGACTTGAAGATCGAGCTGCCCGAAGGTGCCCGAGCTACGGTACAAAGAGCGTCGGCGGATCATCCGAGGTCACGGTTCGAGGTCCAGGATCAAGCCGAACCTGGTATGCTGCATTTGGTGCGGGACCTCAGGACCAAAGCCGGACGGATCGCCCCGAGCGACTACCAGGCCTTTCGGGACTACACTCGGAAGGCCGACGCGGCGCTTTCGAGCGCGATCCGGATTCGGTAGCAGGCTGGCTCAACGACGCTAAGCGACCGAGCGCAATCGTTGACCTGCGCGCGTTGGGCGAGGAGCGAACTTGCGCGGTGGCCGGCCGCGGTCTATAGCGGCTGGCCCATGATGCTGTTTGGAATCACCAAAGGATCCCGCAAGACCAACCGCAAGCGTTGCGCGCGCAACAAGGCCAAGCGAGCAGCCAAGAATCGCCGTCGCCGGCAACACGTCAAGGCGTGAGCGCGCCCGAGAGCGGTGGCTTCGTTTTCGGAAGGCGAAGCTCTCGGAAGGCGAGGCTCTCGGAAGGCCAAGCGAGCGACCGAATCGCGCTGGACAGGCAGTGCGTTCAGGCGTCAGTGCGGCCGAGAGCGGCGAGTCCGCTTTTCGGATTGCGGTGGCCATCGGTGGGTACAATTGTCAGTGCGTTCAGGCGTCAGTGCAGCCGAGAGCGGCGAGTCCGCTTCCGGAGTGCGGTGGGGCCGGTAATGCGTTGAAGCGTTGATGCGTTCAAGCGTCGGTGCGGCCGAGAGCGGTGAGTCCGCTTTCGGAGGTGAAGTGTTGCGCGAGCGGCAGGTTAGGTTGCTCGCGATGCGTTTTGTATTTGCCAGTTCGAGCGGCGAAAGGTGGGGTTTTTCGCGGTCGCTGTTGCATGGGCTCCTTCGAGCGCCCTGCTGCTGTGATCGAGTTGCCTCCTGAGCGGTCGCATCTTGACCGGAGGGAAGAAGTGGGGCATGTGCGGCGGCGGAGGCGTGGCCGAGTGGTCGAAGGCAGCGGTTTTGAAAACCGCCGTAGTGAAAGCTACCGGGGGTTCGAATCCCTCCGCCTCCGCAAAAAGCCCTTCCGAGAAATCGGGAGGGCTTTCAACTATTTAGCTAGTTCGCGTCTCCAAAAGACCGCTTCGTCGCCCGCCCCTTCGGGGCAAGGGCGGTCGACTCCGCTATTTCCGGG
>CAYTRQ010000265.1:0-2389 GCA_964440025.1 uncultured Polyangiaceae bacterium
ACTTCTGGGAGGGCTTCGAAACCGCTCGAAACGTGAGTTGCCGAGGCACTAGCGAAAGACGCGCAAGCGACGTCTTCGACTCCGACGAACGGGAAGACCCACCATTTTCGGCCACGCGCTTTTCAAACCAAGGGCCGACAGGACTCCTCCGAGAAGCATTGCGCCGATGATGAGACCACGCCAAATTCCCCGATGCTCGTAGAGGGGCGAGAAATCCCAACTGTGAAGACCATGATAGAGCCAGCGCTCCATGCGGCTCCGGCGAGTATGCCACTTGAGCAGACGACCAGAAAATGGATCGGCATAGGCAGAGACTCCAAATTCCGTCCAACTTGCCCGAACATAAGGCACGCGCAAGTCGGGACGGTAGTGAGTCGGATAGTGGTAGGAGTCCGGCTCCGCCAACTCGAGCACCTCGTCAGGAGGAACAGGGAGAAGACGCTCGAAGTTCGACTCCAGTTCCGACAGCGAAAAGCGGCGACGAAGTTGCGGCTCCTTGTCGGAGAAAAACAATCGAGTGCGGCCGAGCTTTCCTTTGCAAGAGAAGAAGGAGTGCCCCAGCTCCGATGACAGAGTCAGGACGCGAACAGGGAATTCTTTCCCGCACGCGGCTCGCCCCGGCTCGGGATGTCCCCAGAAAGACGACTCGTGCGCACGCCAACTCGTCTGGACATCAACGGGAACCTTCGCTCCGGGACTCCACTCGAACGGCGAGAGCGAAAGCGCACCGCTGAAGAGCCAACTGCTGGCCAACACTCCGAAGCCTAGCCCCAAGAGATGATGCCAACGGAGCCATGGTTTCCTGTAAGGAGAGAGACTATCGGAAAGTGAAATTCGCCGACTGCGCCTCCGCCGAAAGGCCTTGGACGTCATTCGAATCCCAACGACCATTCCGCTCACAGAAACGACGAATCCCAACCCGGAAAGAGTGAGCACCAGATAGCGCCACAAATCGCGCTCCCTGCGCAACAAGGCGGGGTAAATCCAATGAACGATCGGGCCCATCCAAGCCAGCAAACGTTCTCGACGTGTGCTCTTCTGGACGGCTTCTCCAGTACGCTCCGAAAGATAGATCTCGCTGCCCCGCGAATCATCCACACGAAAACGGTGAAGAGGAAAGTAGGGCGCCAGAGAGGAGGACAACGTCCACTGGTCTGGAGAAGTGATTCGCTCCATCCAAACGGCTGACTCACCAACGCGGCGTTCAACGAGCTCTCGCGCACTCGCCGCATCCACAGCCGAAACGGGCCGACCGCTGCGAGCCCGAATACCCCTACGCACTCCGTCCTTGGTGAAGTAGAAGGTGGGCTCACCATCGAGGGACTTCAGCTCGCTTCCTCGAGGAAGCCGAACCCCTCGAGCCGCGAGCTCCCTAGGGCTCAGGACCCGCTGAAGCTCGGGAAGGACGGGCGTTTCGGCCAGCCGTTCGCGCTCGCTCAGGTCGGGATAGCCAACAAACGTCATGACGATGCCCGAGGCAAACCAAGCAAGAAGCAAAAGAGACATCGCAAAACCGAGGTAGCGATGCAGAGCAATCGTGATGCGAGAGAATGCTCTCATTGAGCTCAGTCTGCTATCGTAAAACGACAAATGTATCGGATCCGCACGGCTACCGGGCGATGTTTTTCATCCAACGGCGCCAACCACTTCGACTCTTTCAATGCGCTACGACAGGCTCGTCCGAAGCCGTCCCGTTGTTGACCCGTTCGCACCCGTCCCACGCGCCCGCTGGGCAAAATGATAGCCCTGACTTCTGCAGTACCCTGACGCCCCAATCGACGCGCGTGAGTCGGGTAGTTTTTGCGGAGAAGATCGCTCATATTGCTCGGGGGCCTCGGAGGCCGTGACAAATTGCCGAGCGGCACGAGTCGGAGCCCCGAACCGCGACCCTCCTTCCGCTGGCCCCTCCCTCGGCGCGATGACCCGGAACTGGCGTCAATGCCGCCCTGGCTCCCACTTGAGCGTCTCCCCTTCGCCTTCTGGGTCCCAGGCTGCTTCGATTTTACAGCAATTCGCGCTGTCGCTCTCTTCTCGTTCGGATTCGTCGAATCTGGCTCGCGATCCCGGCGGACTCGAGTCGATTCGGAGAGCTCGGGAGCTTTGGGGAATTCGAGAGCTTTGGCGAGCTGGGGAATTTTCGCAGTTTGGGGAGCCTTCGCGGGCTCGGGAACCGGAACAGGCTCGGGGTCCTGGGCGAGCTCGAGAGTCTTCGAAGACTCAGGCGATGCGGGCGCAGGCGGCTCGGGAAGCGACTGGTGCCGGTGAAGTTCTTGGAGAGCAGATTGTTGGTTCTTTGCCTCCTCTTCAGGAGCATTTGCCTCCTTTTCCGGCGCATCCGATCCCACTGAAGAAGACGGGCGAATCGAACATGGGCGAAGGCCCTATTGGC
>CAYTRQ010000265.1:2399-8124 GCA_964440025.1 uncultured Polyangiaceae bacterium
ACACCTCGATGGGCACGTCCTTTTGCCTGGCGGACTCGGGCGCAAAAGGAAGCGGAGCGGCCGTCGCAAGCGCGCCGTGGAGCCCTGCACTCACGATCAAGGCCCCTGCCCAGGCGATGGGGCCAGAAAAGGTTCCTGGATCATTGATCCACCCCATCAGAGCTCCAGGTGCAATTGGCCGAGGACACGCCGTGGCTGTCCGGGAGTCAGCTGCCGGCCGATCGAGGAAACGAAGTACCTTTGACGATTGAGAGCATTGTTCACGGTCACGGTGAAGGTCAGGGGCCCCGACCGATACCAAAGCGCCGCGTCCGCCAAGACATAACTCCCCAGTTCAAGAGTATTTTCGTTGTCTGCGTACTGATCGCCGGTCATCCTCCCTCCTAATCCAATCCCCAAGTTCGACAGCGGCGACGTCGTCACCCACAAAGAAGCCGTATGGTCGGGAACGAACTGCGGTGTGTTGCCCGCAGCATCGACACCATCCACTTCGAAAACCTGGAACTCGGCGTCTGTATAGGCATAGCCAGCGCTCAGCGAGAGCCACGTTGCCGGTTCCAGCCGGAGGTCAACCTCGATACCGCGACTCATGACCTCTCCAGCTTGATCGATCTGCCCTTGCGCTCGAGAGTACGTCACATTGCTCTTTAAGATATGGTATCCAGCTAAGTTCGCGCTCAGTCGGTCTCCCCAACGAAATCGGCTACCGACTTCCAGCTGTCGTCCCCGTTCCGGTTCCAAGTCGACAGCGCTACCGTCCTCGTCCGTCGTGATGCCGAGACGAGCATTCGGCTTGAATCCCGTAGACCAGGAGGCATAGGGAATGAGCCAGTCAAAGCCATTGTAAACGAGTCCCGTACGATAGGTCACGACTGTATCCTGGCGATTGTCGGTAGGACCACGTTCGACAATGTCTCCGGAATAGGGATCGAGCTCGTCACGCCGTGCACTGAAAAAGATCGAATCGAGGCGGGCCCCAAGCAGGAGCTTGATGTCGGCAGGCAGCGAAAGATGATCCTGCACGAAGACCGAGTGAGCCATCAATTCGGCTCGCAACGTGCTATCGATCTCGATGGGCACTTCCTCCTGTGTTTCCACGGGATAGTAAAAGTCGATCGACGCAATGCTTTCGTCGAAAATACTACTCGATCGATCGCTATGGCCGTTGAACATCCCGTTGAAGTCGTAACCAACGAGTGCTTGGTGCTGAACTGGCCCTGTATCCACATCAAATTCAACTTGCAGCTGGTTCTGCACCGGTTGCCAGTGATGAAAGAAATAGAAGTAGAACGTCCGGTCAACGACTGGAGGATCGACCGTATCGTTGTACTCGAGCCCCTCCGTAGAAAAATACTCGTAGGCGTCGTAGGTATAGGAAAGTCGCTCACTGAGCTTGACATGATCTCCGATCTGCCATTGCCAACCCGCCTCGACGTCCACGCGCAAATAGTCGAGGAAGTCCTGTGGACTATTGTAGCGGTTGTCGAGTGGAGCGTCGGAAACGAGCTCCCAACGATCTTCGGCAACCTGACGTGTGGGGATACCGGCGTCGGTGTTGTATCGGTCTTGATTGACCGAACCGCGCAAAACGAATCGATGATCCGCAGCCGGCTGATAGGCAAGAGTCAGCGTTCCTTGATTTCTCGTTGCCTCGTAGGACCGAAAATTGAGCTCGTGGGTCTGCCCGAGATCCAGTCTGTAGTTGAGCCCATCAGCGATCGGGCCCGTAGCACCCACGTGAACGCGTCGTCTTCCCGGTGTGCCTAGGGCAGCATCGAGCTCGTAACTTGCCTCGTCGGAGGGATGCTTGCGGATGAGATTGACGACGCCACCAATCGAGCCGTAGCCGTAGAGCACAGCGGAAGGCCCTTTCAATACTTCGATGCGGTCGAGATCCCACAATCCCGTTTGCGGATGACTGTTGACGAAGGTGGCCCGATCGTCACGCCTTCCATCGTTGAGCACGATCGCCCGAAAGCCGCGCGACCTAATCTGCTGAAATCCGCCGTATCGCCACACCGGATTCAATCCAGGCACATAGTAGAGAGCCTGATTGAGGTTTCCCGCGCCCCGCTTTTTGACGACTTTCATCGGCAGAACATTGACCGTCCCAGGAAGCTGCTCGAGCGGAATGTCCGTCCGAGACGCCGTCCCCGCTCGCGCCGTCTCCCCCGGACCCGGAGAACGGCGAACTTCGGCCGTGGCCCCAAAGGTCAGTTCCTCCGACTCGGCCGCCGAGGCACCGGCGGCCGCAGAAGCAGCAGCTCCAGAAGACTGACCTCCGGCGGTTTCCGAGTTGGCGGGAGGAGCCTCCTCGCTGTCGGACCTATCCCGAGCCGCTGCTTTCCGAGCAGCAGTCTCCCTTGCCTTCTCCGACGTTCCTCGAGCGGCACCGCTTGCGGGTTCGGCGGTCTCCGCTGCTGTCTCTAACGCTTCTCGAGTCGCGCCACTTGCCGATTCTGCAGGAGGCTCCGGAGCGGTCTCCCCTTCCTTCACCGACGACTCGCGATCAGCGACGCTACCGGGAGCTGCCGCGGAGCCCTGCTCCTCGTTCGCGGGGTTCGGGGGCTCTTCTATGTGCTCTTGATGGGCATCGTTTGGCTTTGTCGCCGCTGCCGCATCGGAATCCTGGGCCGACACCCCGGGTGTCAGAAGCCCAATAAAGACGGCACATCTCAGCACGCAGCCAAAGATGCGGGGTTGCAAATCGAAGGCTCGAACGAAGCAAAGGGACACGGCATTTCCTCGTGGAATTCATCCCCGAGAAAAGCTGCGCATGCGACACAACCGGCTACCGTTCGCAAATCCTTGTAGCGAGTTTCGCGCCGCCCTTGCCCTGAACCCGGGGAAGCTGGGACACATAGTGCTGGCAGGTCTCCGGGCTCACGGCCGTGTCTTCATGACCTTCCCAGCTCCTGCTGCCGTTCCTACGGCGCCATCACCAGTGGTTAGCTACTCTCACGAGAGTAGACATGAAGCATTAGACCGTCTACCGTGGCGGGATCCGCGTCGGACTTCGACCGACTTCCCTGTTAGAGCTCCCTGTTTGTCCAAAGTTTGACCAAGGAGCCCTTCCTGACCCTCACCGACCCACTGCAACCAACCGGCGAAAACAGCGAACTCGAGCAACATCCACTCGAAGTACCACACTCAAAACGCCGCAATCGCCAACGCCGCAGCAGTCCGATCAAGGTCAACCAGAACCGGCGCCGAGACTGGCACTAGCGACGGCTTCACGTCAAGCACTAAGAAACCCCAAAATGCGTGGAATATCCATGTGAGCCCGCAAGTGATCAGCGAGGTCGTCGAATCGGGACCGTCGCAGCTCGTGTACCGAGCCAACAGTTTCCTGAAAGGCCCGGGCCCATCTGGGTTGAAGCTCGGCCAGCAAAGCCTCGAGGAACGCGGGCGAATCGAACAAACCATGAAGGTAGGTCCCCCAAATCCGACCATTGTCACTGATGAGACCATCACCGCAAAGCTTTGATCCATCGCTCGTCTTGAAAAGCGCCCGCTCAAAAGAGCCTTGTCGATGTTGCAGGCTCGTTTCATAAGCTGCAGATTCACAGTCCAATGTCTCGCCCATGTGGATCTCGTATCCCTGGACTGGAGCTTGGTAGCGACTCCAAGTTCCTTCCACATTGCGCAGGATCTTGTGAGGCATCAACGTGGTTTGAATAGGGAAAAAGCCGAAACCTTCGCTCGTCCCTGCTTCTCCCTCCACCCCGTCGGGATCGGCGACGGACCGGCCCATCATCTGATACCCGCCGCAGATACCACCGAGACGTCCTCCTTGACGCCTGTAGGCCTCGATGAGCTCAGCCCATCCAACCCGCCGCAGCCACTCCAAATCGCCCCGAACACTCTTGGTCCCTGGCAGGATCACCAAGTCGTAGCTCTTCAAGTCACGGGGACGTGACAGATAATGTAGACCAACTCCTGGCAGCTGGGCCAAAGCGTCGAAATCGGTAAAGTTAGAAATATGAGGGAGTCGCAGAACCGCAATGCGTACCCTATCCGCTTCGCTTGGTGCAAGCGGTGGATCGACGAGCGCCTCCAAAGACACACCGTCCTCGGCGTCGATCATGAGCCCGGGAGCATAGGGCACCACCCCAAGCACCGGAACGCCGGTACGCTGCTCCAAATAGTTCACGCCGTCGGCAAACAGCTCCTGATTGCCTCGAAATCGATTGACGATCACACCACACACCCGCGCGCGATCCTCTGCGGGCATGACTTCAAGACTGCCCACGATCTGCGCAAATACTCCCCCACGATCGATGTCCGCCACCAAGACAACGGGCGCGTCCGCCGCGTGCGCGCAAGGAAAATTGACGAACTCCCGGGGGCGCAAGTTCACCTCCGCACAGGAGCCAGCTCCTTCGATCACCACACACTCGTAGTTTTGCCGGAGTCGATGGAGCGCCGACCAGGCACACTCTCGAAGCGCCTTGGCGTCGGCAAAGTAGCTCTTGGCATCTCTGTTTTTCCAGGGCCGACCAAGAAGCACAATCTGGGATCCATCATCGGCACCCGGCTTGAGGAGCACGGGATTCATGTCGACATGCGGGTCCACCCGTGCCGCTTGCGCCTGCACGTATTGAGCCCGACCGATTTCGGCTCCCTCTTTCGTGACGCAGGAGTTATTCGACATATTCTGCGCCTTGAACGGAGCAACTGGAATTCCAGCGTCACTGATGATGCGACACAGTCCGGTGGCAATCAGGCTCTTCCCCACGTCGGAGGCAGTGCCAAAAATCGCTAGTGTTGGCGCTAATTCCGATTGCAGCTGCTGTTGTCGCTGATCTGCCACGAGCGCGGATGATGAAGGCGTTTGGCTCGTCATTGCAAGCGCGACACCTTGGCGGGCCCCAGGACCCGTCGTATCAAGAGGGCCATGGACAAGTTCGCACCCCCGAGCACGACAACCTCTCCCGCCACCGCGGACAAGGCCACTCCGGGCGAACCGAGCGGCAATCGAGCCACTCCCGCCAATCTTTCGAAATCCGCCTCAACTCCCGAAACCAAAAAGCCAAGGGTCGTCTCGGAAGACGAACGCCCCGAATCCACGGAGCACTCAACCGATCACAAGAACCGCATGCGAGCTTTCAAGGAGAAGCAGGATGCCAAGGTCCGCTCCAAAAACATCAGGCGCGGGGTGATCGTCGTCAACACAGGAGACGGAAAGGGAAAATCAACGGCCGCCTTCGGGCTGGCCTTGCGCGCCGTCGGCAACGGTCAACGAGTGGGGCTCGTGCAGTTCATCAAAGGAAAATGGAAAACCGGAGAGCGGAAGGTTCTCGACCGCTTTCCCGAAATCGACCATGTCGTTTCCGGCGAAGGATTCACCTGGAATACGCAGGATCGCGAGCGAGATATCGCTGCGGCACAACACGGGTGGAGTGTGGCTCGGCGCATGATCGAGGAATCCTCCACAGCCCCCCCCCGGTATCAACTCATTATTCTCGATGAACTCAACATCGCCCTTCGCTATGAACACCTCCCCCTGGCGGATGTCGTGGAAACGTTATCCAACAAACCCCCGGCACTCAGCATCGCCATTACCGGGCGTAACGCAAAGCCGGAACTCATCGAAGTGGCCGATACCGTGACCGAGATGCGTCCGGTCAAACACGCTTTCGAGGCCGGGATTCGGGCACAGCGGGGCATCGAGTTCTAGTGCTGCGACCACATAAAAGTGGTCGGTAGGGAGACCACTTTTCTC
>CAYTRQ010000266.1:0-8110 GCA_964440025.1 uncultured Polyangiaceae bacterium
ACCCACTTCTGGGAGTGCTTCGAAACCGCTCGAAACTATGTTGCCGAGGCACTAGGCTTCAATTCGAGTAGTCAAGTGGCTTTCTGAGAAAGGGATCGTGCCCCCACCCAAGGGAAGCGCGAAAAGCCTTGCTGGGAGGATCACGCGGGTGATTGAGGCAAACAGTCTTGGTAATCGATAGCGAAGAAAGATTCGAGGGATGCACGGGCACACGAGGATTCCGTGGGGCTCTTACCCTCCTCGGTTCTCTCGTCCTTCATGGTGGACTGCTGATCGCGCTGACGTCTTCCTTCGGTAGCAATCCCGCAACAAGCACCCCGGACCTCTCGCCGCTTCGCTTCTCCGGCACGACATTCGATATCAACCTCCTCGGAGCACCCGAAACCGCAGCGCCCGCGGCAAGCGAGACGCCCGAGCCCATGACCAGCTCCGACGGCAGCCCCAAGCCGCCCGTCGAGGGGTCTCCACCCGAAAAAAGCCCGGCGTCGCGACAGACCAAACCTTCCCCCACCCCCCGGGAGCCGCCCGCCACGGAAGACTCGTCCCCCCAAGAGGTTGTCGAAGACGCGCCTCTACCGTCGGATCCCTCTTCACCGCAAAAGCGGGACGGTTCACCCCAAAGACTGGACACCGCCCGGCCAGACAAAACCCAGTCACCCCCGAGCCGATCTCGCTCGAGCCAGTCAGACGAAACCCACTCCCCCCCGAGCCAATCAGACGAAGCCCCGTCAGACACCGCTCATTCTCCGCGGCGAGCCACGCAGGACCAAGGCGCCGCACCTTCTTCGCGCCGCAGCCCTTCCGACGCAGCCATCGAATCCCTCCTCCGACAAGAGATCCGCGCGGGCTCCCCCTCGGGCCCCCCTGGAACCTATGGGGAAGATCAAAGTGCCCCCAAAACCGTCGATCTGTATCGCGCGTTCCTCAAAACACTTCCCCTGGCCGCAAAGAGCGACGTAGCCTGGTCCCAATTGCCCCTTGGTCCAGCGGGAGAGCTCGAGTTCGTGCTCCGCCTGGACGAAAGTTCTCACCTTCTTCCCATTGAGATACTCGAGCCTCCGCAGCAGACGGCGCCACCGCACTTGAAGCGAGCGGTGACCCACAACCGGAACTTCTTGCTCCACGGACGGTTCGCACTTCCGCAGCAAAAGCACGGAAGCCAAAACGGGCAAACTCAAGCTGAACCGAGAGCGCCCGGGACCCAGCGCATGCGCCTCTCTGCGGTCATCTCCCAAGTGCCCGCCGATCCGGATACCCCCCAAGCCGAAGGCGTGCGAGCCTTCGGCCTCCGGGGTTCGGATCCACCCACAGGCGCCTACTTTACCTTCTTTTCAGGTCGGCACGTGGAGCTGAAGCTCGAGCCGATCCCCCAGTAGAGCGCTCTTCATCCTCGCCGGCCCCGCCGAGACTTCTTTGAATCATCATAGCTTGGAACGGATGGTGCGCCCCGTACTCGTTTTGGACACGCCGCTCTCAGACGACTCTTGCTTCTTTGGGGGCGAGCGCGGCCGAGAAGGAGCTGTCCGTACTGGGGCAGCACGGCGAACCGGAGCGCTTGCCGCCTTTCCCTTCTTTTCTCCATCTTCTTCCTTGGCGTTCTGGGGAGCCGAAGCATTCCTGGCTTCGACTTCCTGCCGAGTCTTTTCCACCTGCTGACGCGCCTCTTCGACTTCCCGACGCGCCTCTTCGGCTTCCCGAGTCCGTTGTTCGAGCCGTGCCTGTTGCTCCTGATTCTGCTGCTCGAGCCGAGCTTGCCGTTCCGCCTCCAGAGCCTGGCGTTGCTCCTCCTGCTGTCGAGCTCTCGCCGCCGCCCGGGCCGCCTCATCGGTCTGCAGTTTCACAAGCACACCACCAACGGCGAGAACAACGACCGCCGCGATCGACAAGAGCCAGGGCATCCGCCTCTTCGTCGGCCGACTGGACCGTTGCCGGTCTCCGCTCATGGTCCCCAAACCCGTCTTGTCCCAGGCCGAATCCGTCCCCTGAGCGCGCGTATAACGGTAAGCCCCAGAGCCAGGCTGGACACCCCGAGCGGGAACCACCTCGTACTTTTGCGCCCACTCCTCGAGAGCCAACAGAAACTCTTCGGCCGATTGAAAGCGTTCCTCGCGCTCCCGCGCCATCGCCTTGGCAACGATAGCGAAGAACGCCTTATCCGCTTCGTTCCGAGGAGGCCCCAGCGGCGGCGGATCCTCGAGAACGATCTTGAGGATGAGCTCATTGAAGCTCTCCGCGGCGAACGGCAGCGAGCCGGACAGCGCCTCATAGACGATCGTGCCAACGGCATAGAGATCGGCCCGCGCATCGATATCCCGGGACCCTTTGGCTTGCTCCGGCGACATGTAGTGCGGCGTCCCCATGACCATGCCAGTTTGCGTCATGCTCAGCTCGGCTCCCATTTCGTTGAACTTGGAAATGCCGAAATCCAAGATCTTCACGAAGTCCGCCTCTTCCCCATCTGGCAACAGATAGACATTGTCCGGCTTGAGATCTCGATGAACGATGCCAACCTCGTGGGCCGCAGCAAGTCCCTCGAGCATCTGCACGACGAGCGGAAAGACCTCCTCGGGCGTCAGGCGACCCAACTTGCGGATTCGTCGCGTTAGATCTTCTCCATCGAGGTACTCCATGACCAAATAGCGGTCACCATTGTCTCGATCTCCCAGATCGAGCACCTCGGCAATGTGCTTGGATCCGATTCGGCCCGCCGCTTGCGCTTCCCGTTCGAACCGGGTGACCGCCTCTTCATTCTTGGCCAAGCTGCCATGAAGGATCTTGATCGCAACCCGCCGCTGAATGCGAATATTGAGCCCCTCATAGACGGCCCCCATGCCGCCTTCACCCAGAAGGCGAACGATCTTGTACTTGCCGTCTATGATCTCTTCCGCATTCAAAGACATATTTCCTCTCTTCTCTCTTCAACTCGAGCGGGCCCACCCCATACACCCCACAACCAATCGTTGACTGCCACCCTCTTCATTACCTTTCCAAGCCAGGTGGGTCCCCAGGCCTTGCTTGGCTCGCCTCATGACACGCGATCCCATCGGAGCAGTCACATTCAACAACCAGGGGAGCTCCGCCAAGTTCGGGGCAATACCACCCCTTCGTCGGCTCGAGGCATCCCTGATCCTCCTCATTCTCACAGGCCTCCTCCCAGGATCGGCAATCCCCCGAACCTGCACAAACCCCTGGCCGTTCCGTCGAGCTGCACTCCTCGTACTCCTCCCACATCCCGTCATCGGAGCAGTACACAACGCTGGTGAAGTAGCAGGAAGAAGGCTCCGTCGTTCCCTTTGGTGGACTACACTGTCCGCAACGTCTTTCGTCCCCTATCGCCACACAAATGAGATTCTCTTCCGAGCAATCCGTTGCGGTTTCCCACTGGGCATTGGCGTTGCAGCGGAGGACGCGAGAGCCCTCACATTTCTGGGCACCAGGCGAGCACTCACCCGCACATTCGCCATCCTGGCAAATGAAATCACATTCGACGCCGGGGGTGATCCACTGCCCCTCGGAATCACAGGTTTGACTGAGTGGTTCGCCGTTGCTGCCGCTGGCACATCGTTTGGATCCCGGTGAACAAACCCCCGAGCAGGCTCCGTCCACGCAGGTGTAATCACAGGGCTGTGGAGAGCTATTTTCCCAGGTGCCGCCCTCACAAGTGACCTCTGCTGGCTCCCCGTTCTCTGTCGTCACGCATTGGGTATCGCCATTCACACAGGTTCCCGTGCACTTCCCCATGCTACAGCTGCCAGTACAAACCGTGTTTGTCGCCTCCCACTCTCCCATGAGATTGCAGGTTTCTACCGTCAGCCCGCCCGTACCGCCGCAGCGACTCATGCCGGGTCGACAGGAACCGCCACAGTCCCCGTCCACGCAGACGTACTGGCAAAAGGAAGAGCTCCATTGCCCGGCATCATCGCACTCTTGTACTTCGATATCGCTCAGGCACTCGGTTGCGCCCGTTTCGCAGACTCCGCTGCATTCTCCTTCGACGCACGCGAACTCGCATGGAGCTCCCACTGCGACTTCTTCCCCTCCGACGCATGCCAGCACTTGTTGACCATCGCAACTCAACTCTCCGGACTTGCAATCGAGCTCCGGCACGTCTTCCCCGGAAGCGCCCGCGGCTCCAGACACCTTCTCGAATTCGACATCATCGAAGATGAGCCCACTTCTATCCACACTACAGCCAACCGCCCATAGAACGGAGAGCAGCGAGAGTGAGACGGCTAGTTTCCTAGCTGGCTCGCGTCCACAAAAGGGCGCGAGCCGACAAGCAACAAATCGCTTAGCGTCACAATACAGGGAAAAAGGCGAAATCGTCCACGGGCGACGAAACGCCTTTTGTAGACGGGCACTCATTAAAGCAAAGTAAGACATTGTCAGAGATCTCCTAAAAACTCCCTTGCGCCACCAGCCCCGCTCGTTCTGAGCTCACCGATGGCACGACCGTGAGCGACGCCGTCGGCTCCGCAGACTCCTTTTTTCCGCCTCCTATGATCACTAGAGTCACCCCCGTCGCGGCCAAGATCCCTCCTCCCACAAAGAGGACATTCGTTGCCAGTGCCAGATCGGAAGCCGCCGAAAACTCGGACTCGACCGCCTCCGGACACACGTTGCCCACGCACTGCTCTCTTGCTGAATCCGCTTGGTTCTGAGAAAGCAGCCCGGTCACGACACCGCCGACAACCGCCGCGACACCCACACCTCCCACGCCATATCCGACAGCGCGTAAGGGCGTAACCGACGAGCTCGGCTCCGTGTTTTCCCCTACCGGTTTTACCCCTAAAACCGCGTCTGGCTCCGGAGCAGCAAAGTCGAAAGTATGACTCTTCGATTCTCCCGGAGAGACAACGATGTCCCACCTCTGTTCCTGGTCACCCGCATAGGCGACAAAGTGGAGCTCTCCAGCACGGAGCCCCAACTTTGCTTTTCCGTCCTCAAGCTCGTAGAGCTGAGCAGGCACGTTCGAGCCTTCCCGACTCACACTCACACGAACATCTTCGAGAGGCGATTGAATCGTCACGTGGGCCATGTTCCCCTGAATGAGGAGCATCTCCTTCTCGATGGCCGCTCGCTCCTCCGCCGTCACTTCATCGCCACCTTGATCGAGATATTGCTGATAGTATTGGAGAGCTTCGCCGTCTCGTTCGAGATTCAACGCACAGAAACCAAGGTTACCCAGCACCTTCCAGCTATGCCCACTTTTTTCGTAGGCAAGTAGAAACTGCCGATACGCGTCTTGATAGTTGGGAGGAGAGGCTTCGAGCAGGGTTACCCCGTTTTCGAAATGCATCCGGGCCTCGGCGAGTTGCTGCTCGGAAGGTTCCGCCTCATCTGCCGCCTCAATCGCATCACCTGAGGAGTGATCTTGCACGGAAACCCCACGCTGCTCATCCTCCGCCCAACACGTTCCGACAACGAGGAGAGAAATCAGCAGTCCCCGTCCCGCCAATCGAAGCGCTCGGCGCCGCCGCTTCCTTGCGTCACTCTTCATCCTCACGGCCAAGACTTTCATTCCTCTCGAGTATACAGGATGCCTGGCAATGACGCGCGGTCCAGAAAAAACCTCGTAAGCACAATGAGAGAACACCTCGCTGCTTCAGCGACATTTCACGTGTACTCCTACCTTTCTGCTCACCTGATTACCCAATGCCGGACGTTTGCCATCCGGTTCCGATCCGGATGAGGCCAACACAGCTCGTTCTCCGGAGCCACTCCGTCGCCTGAATGCCAGCCCGGTCGAGCCAGGCCCTCTGATGCGCCCGACACCCCACGCAGGCCCGACGCAGCGGTCAAAGTCGCGACGCTGGAGGTTTCTGATCCGTTTCGAGTCGGTCGCCGACAGCTTCAGTTCAAAACGGATCCGCTTCGGACCTTCGTCCGAAATCCTCCCTCTGCAAGAAACCTCGAAAGGGAGAGGGGCGGCCCTCTATTGAACCCTTCCTGAACAAATCAATAGACAGTGCAGCACGCTCGCTTCGAGCGATGCCAGAAGGTGACGCTCCCCTTCAACCGTGATACGGAAACGCCCATGAGAGCACACTATCTTCTTGGGCTTGGACTTACTATCTGTTCGCCTCTCGCTTTGACTCTCGCTTGTGGCGAGAGTTTCACCGACGAAGGCGGTTCCGACGGCAATGGCAACGATGGCGATGGCGGCACAGACGGAAACGCTTCAGGCGGAAGTGGCGCAGGCGGTAACCCTTCTATGATGGAGGGCGGCGCCGCCGGTGCCATGAACATGTCTCCGGGGGGAGCGTCGAACCTTGGTGGCGCCGGTGGCTTGTCGGAAATGAACGAGGAGTTCGTTGGAGAGGAGCCCTGCGAGTCCGACAAGGAGTGTACGAGCATGGGGTTCTTGTGTGACAGCGACCGCCGCGTCTGTGCCGAATGCATCACGAACGATGATTGCGGCGAGAGTGGTGTCTGTGAATTTGGCTCGTGCACAGAACTCACCACCTGCGACAATTCTCTAAACTGCTCCACCGATCAGGTTTGCGTCGAACCGCCCAACTCTGACTCGGGCGTCTGCCAAGAGTGCGGTGATGACGTCGATTGTCTCGACGGCGGAACCTGCGTTGGTGGTGAGTGTCGAGTGAGCTGCGAATCGGACAACGAATGCACTGACGCAGGTATGCTCTGCGATCCGGACGCGGGGCTTTGCACAACCTGCATAGAACACGACGACTGCGACAGCGGGGACGTCTGCGCGCCAGGCGGCGAGTGCGTCACCGGAGTCTGCACCCCAGGAGTGAGCCAGTGCCTCGACAATGCCATTGTCACGTGCCGAAACGACGGACTCGGCTACCTGGAGCCCCAGGATTGCGGAGGCGACGTCTGCCGCAGCGGTGATGGCGATGCCGAGTGCGTGGACGGCGATGGCCCGGGAGGCCCCAACAACGGAGATGCTCTGCTCAGCGAGGACTTCTCCGACGGAACCGGCCTGTGGAACCTCTCGGGGGCCGCTTCGGGGCCTCCCATGATTCAAGGTGGTCAGGCCTGTGTCAGCGACACCAGCTTTACCTTGGGCTGGCCCAGTGAGGGCGATGGCTTGGACTTGGAGCCAGGAGATTACACACTCTCTTTCGATACCTCATTGATGGGAGAAGCGGTTCCAGGAGTGTGGGCGAAAGTGGCGCATTCCCAGGACCCCTTCGAACCGGTCTACGTGGAAGAGGGCGTTGGGGTGGACGAAAGCACCAGCCACGACGTCTCCTTTGGCGTTGAAGCGGCGGGCGAGAGCGTGGGGATCGCCTTCAACGTCGAAGGTAACGAGGGCACCGTTTGCTTTGACAACATTGTCCTCACTGAAAACTAACGTCTCTCCACCCACTCCCAAGGACTTCGAAAACCATTCCAAAAACGACGTGGACACATTGAACGGCGGTGGATTGGCTTCACCGCCGGCTCGTCTCTCCCACCCCCGGGTGAGCGGCGGCGGAGCCTTTCTCGGTGGTGAGATAGAAGCGCCCCTCCACCCTACGCTATAGTGGCAAGGGCGATGCGCAACTTCTTGCCTCTGGTTCTTTCTCTACTCCTGCTCCTGTCGATGATCGGAGCCTGGATATTGCTCTATGGAAACGAAGGGCTCTTCGAGAACTTTTTCGGACAATACCCATGGAACATCAGTGGCCCGTCGCCCAGCTACACCATCCCACTGAGGCCCGACAAATTCAGCCTGCTCCTGGGAATGATCGGCTCGTTGGCGCTTTTGGTCGAGCCCTTCGTTCCCAAGTCCACCAGCGGTGCCCGCACAACATCGGCTCGACTCCTCTTGCTCGTTGCGGCCTGGGGACTCTTTCCCATTTTCGTACGGCTCTCCGCCGTGGCGATGGCGCTGATTACGCTTCTTTTAATTGCCTCACTGATCGTCGGCGCCGCTTGGGGGCTCAACAGACTTTTCACAAGACGTGAGAACGATCACGAGATAGATGAGCAGCAAAGCCCTCACCAGGAACCACGCAAGAACGAGCCCAAAACAGAAAACTGATCGCCACGGATCTCGGCCGGCGCTTTATCCCGCGTCACGCCATTTGATATTGCAGCCCATGCTCGGCTTCTGGTCTTGTGGCGGATCCTGCCCGGCAAGAAGCGCATCCACCGC
>CAYTRQ010000267.1:0-8102 GCA_964440025.1 uncultured Polyangiaceae bacterium
GGCCTTCGTCCTTCGTCACCTGAGTGAGGGCATCGCGCAGGCTGGCTCGCGCCGGAGCGGCGAAGGATTCATCCTTGACCTGGCTGAGCAATTGGGCGACGGCGATAGCCACGTCCGAGCGCTTCGTCGTTGCCAAGCGATCGATAACATTTTCGGCGCGATCGGGCTCGGCTTCGATGACTCTCGATAAGCCCGGAACCAGAGAAGCAACGAGTCCGGGATCTCGCTGTGGCAACGAGCTACTGAGGACAGCGTGGACCGAGCTATGAGCTTCTTGATCACCGAGCACCATCGAGGCGACCAAGGAAACGATGCCCCTGCGCCACTCCGTGACGCTGCCCTCCGGAGAGAGAGCTTGCTCGACCATGATGCGGGTTTCGGGATGAATGGCCGCCAAAAGACCTCGAGCAATGGCGGCATGTCGCCAAACGAGCGGCTCTCGATCGAGAAGAAGCCGAGAAAAGACCTCACGGAGCGCTTTGGAGACCAGTAGGTTGCGCGGTTGGAGATCCCCGAGTTGGAAGCGGAGCACCGCTTCACGGGCAGCATGTTCGAGCAGCTGAGCGGCCATTCGACGCGCCGGGAGGGCGAGCCTGGATGGTCGAATCAACCAGTCGTCTCTCGTGGAACTTCTGGTTGAAAGGGCTAAGGCGAGCGGAGCCACATTTTGCTCGCTCCCCAAAGGGAGGTCGAGACAAAGGGCCACCCGCGCGCGCAGGGGTTGGGAACCGAGTGGTCCTGCCGCTCCCAAAGCGATGCGTGAGGCGACGGGAAGGAAAGCTCCGGCATTGCCTCGGTAGAGCAACGCAAAGACTTTGCGCCTCAGTTCGCGCTTGACCGATCCGGTCGGACACGCCGACGAAAGCTCGTAGAGAGCCAGGGCCGCTCGGCCCGGCTGCAGGAAGTCGAGCTTGTCCACCAAACCCCGCTCGGTTGCCAAGGACGCAGCGATTTCGATGGAATGGGGGTCGACGCCGTCGAGGGGAGGGGGGCCAAGGTGGCCCGCCGAATTCGCTAGAGCGGTGAGCGCCTGGCGAAAGCTTGCTTCTTGGTCCTCCAAGCTGGATTGTCGCGGCAAGGCCAGGAGCAGATCAGCTGGTGAAGAACGGAGACGCATGAGGCGGGCAAACCGGAAGTTTAGTGCCTCGTGCGAAAAATGCCTAATCTACGCGTGGTTTTTGGGGGAGCATGTCGGAGGTGTGGGGGCAAGTAGAGGCGTTTGTTCGGCTAGCTTGCGTCGTCGCGAAAAGCCAAGTCTCATCCCGTTCCGATGACGAAGAGCTCACCATGGAAGGTCCTTTTGGTCGCCCACGGCACCGTGGAAAAGCTGGAGGACCTTCCCGACTTCCTGCTTGAGATCCGAAGGGGGCGGCCTGCTTCTGAAGAGCTCGTGGCCGAGGTCGAGAGGCGGTATCGATTGGTCGGCGGCTCTCCTCTTCTGGAGGGGACGCGCCGTCAGGCGGCGGCCCTGGGGGCTCGCCTGGGGCTCGAAGCTCGGGTGGCCATGAGGCTCTGGCGCCCGCGCGTTGCCGAGGTCCTTTCCGACCTGAACTCCGAGCACCGCGTTTGTCTTGTGCCCATGGCGCCTTTCAGCGTGCCCGTCTACGAGTCGGCCGCGCGAGCGGAGCTCACCGATGCCGGGCTTGGAGTGGAACTTTGCTGCGTGGAGCCATGGGGGCAGCAACCCGCCGTCATTGAGGCGTGGGCGAGGGGGATCCTCGAGGCCTTGCCGGTGGATCGGGAGGGCTGCGAGGTCATTCTTTCCGCTCACAGCCTTCCCCAGCGAGTGATCGACAGCGGTGATCCTTATGCCGATCAGTTCGAAAGGGCGGCGCGCATGGTGGCTCAGCGTCTTCCGGTTGTCGCCCGCACCGCCTATCAGAGCCAGGGTGCGGCGGCTGGGGCCTGGTTAGGCCCTAGCCTGGAAGAACAAATGCGCTCTGCACAGGCCCGAGGAGTGCGGCATCTGGTGGTGGCGCCAATAGGGTTCCTGACGGAGCACATCGAGACCCTTTATGATCTCGACATCGAAGCCCGCGACCTAGCCCAGGAGCTTGGCCTCCGGTGGACGCGGGTGCCGACCTTGGAGGCCAGTTCCGGCTTGATCGAAGGCCTCGCTACGGCCGTCCAAGTGGCGACAGAAGTTGACAGAGGAGCTAGCCTGCGCCATCTCCGTGATCGTGATTGAGCCCAGCGAACTCGAGCAGCGCCTGAAAGAGGCGTTCCCCGATGCACAGATCCGACTCGAAGATCTGACGGGGACCAAAGACCACTATCAAGCTGAAATCGTCAGCAGTGCTTTTGAAGGGCAGACACCGATCGAGCAGCATCAGGCGGTGTATCGAGCACTCGCTGAAGAAATGAAGGGCCCGATTCACGCTCTGTCGCTCAAGACGATGACCCCCGCGACCGCCTCCCCCAACCCGTCTCCATCAAAGGAGTGAACTCATGGATCCACAGCTTGAAGAACGAATCAAAGAGCTCATCAACCAAAGCCGCGTCGTTCTCTTTATGAAGGGCAACAAGATGTTCCCTCAGTGCGGCTTTTCCGCCCATGTTCTTGGAATCGTCAAAGAAAGCGGCGTCGATTTCGAGACCGTCAATATTTTGGCCGACATGGAGGTCCGCCAGGGGCTCAAGGAGCTGTCGAATTGGCCCACCTATCCTCAGCTCTATGTCGATGGGAAGTTGGTGGGCGGATGTGATATCGTCAACGAGCTGCATGAAAGCGGCGAGCTGTCCCGGATTCTCGGCGCCAGTCAAGCGAGCTAAAACGCATCTCCTCGGGCGATAAGATGCGTTGGGGGACGACTCGCGAGAAGGAACGTTTCGCCGTTGCCCGGCCCGTTTGGATCTCTCGCGCCTGAAATGTCCACCGATCCGAAGCTCCAGACGCTCATCTCCCGTGAACGGAGAAAAAGTGCGTCCTCGGCGTTGAAGGACTCGGAGGAACGTTCCTCCGCGGAGTCCATCCGCCCCGGGGGAGAAAGCTCCTTTTCCCTGCGAGCCTCGGTTGGAGGGCTTGCTGTCGGTGAGTTCGTGGCGGAGCGGTTCAAGATCGAGCGCCTCGCCGAATCCGGGGGGATGGGGGATATCTATCGGGCGCGAGATACGGTCACGGAACGGCTCGTTGCCATCAAAACCTTGCGAAACAGCTTCTCATCGAGCTCTCGCTTCCGACGAGAAGTGGAGGTCCTGCTCCGTCTGCGACATCCGGGGATTCCCGCTTACGTGAGTCATGGGACGCTTTCTGCTGGGCAGCCCTTCCTCGCGATGGAGTGGTTGCAGGGAAGGACTCTTGCGCAGGAGCTCAGAAACCACAAACCGAGCTTGCGTTCGACCCTCTCCATCGCCAGCGGGGTCGCCAGGGCCGTGGCTGCCGCCCATGAGGCTGGGATCGTTCACCGCGATCTGAACCCCAACAACATTTTTCTCTTGGAAGGGAGCCCGAGCGAGGTTCGCGTGCTCGACTTCGGAGTGGCCCGTTGGCTCGAGGAGGAGTGCCCGGTCACGGGGGAGGGCACTCAGATCGGAACTCCTGGGTACATGGCTCCCGAACAAGTCGAAGGGCACCGGGAAGTGACCCCAGCGGTTGACGTCTTTGCCCTCGGTTGCCTTCTTTTCGAGCTTATCGTGGGCGAGCGCGCCTTCTACGCCCCGACCATTCAGGAGGTGCTGGCCCGCATCGTTCGCGATGCCCCTCCTTGCCCCCGTCAGTTCGACTCGGCGGTTCCAGAAGAGCTCTCCCAGCTGGTCCTCCGTCTGTTGGAAAAGAATCCCGCGAAGCGTCCTCAGGACGGTCGTGAAGTAGTCCGGCTGCTCTCGCGGCTTCCCGAGATCGCGGAAGAAGCTCCACGACGTGGAGCGGAATCGTTGAGTCTCGTGGAAGGGCGGGAACTGCAGATCGTCAGCGCTATCGTACTCCGGAGCGAGCAGGAAGACACCTTCGCGCGAGCGCGACTTGCGGCCCAGAGATATGGTCTGACGGCTGTCCAAGCCGCTGAGGGAATGGTGGCCATCTGCTGTTCGGGCAGTGGAACCGCCGTCGACCATGCCATTGGGGCAGCTCGTTGCGCTCTGTGCGTGCGGCAAGTCACACGCGCTCAGCTTTCGGTGGCTACGGGGCTCTCGGGGGCTCATGAGCCGTGTTCGAGGGGGAGGGCCTATCATGCCGCCTCGACCGCTCTTCTGCGCCACCCTGCGGAAGCAAAATCAGGGTCTTCGATTCTCTTGGACGAGAGCACGGCGTCTCTCATCGATTCGCGGTACGAGGTTCGGCGAGAAAATGGCGGGTATTTCTTGTGCGGTGTTCGTGCAAGCTACGAGCCGGCGCGCACCGTGCTCGGCCGTCGCACCCGCTGCGTCGGTCGGCGACGAGAACTGAGCATGCTTTCGGCGATGCTTGAGGAATGCATCGAAGACGAGGTCTCCGGGGGGGTTCTGATCACGGGTCCTCCCGGAATAGGGAAGTCGAGGCTTGGCTATGAGGTTTCCCGGATTGCGCGACGGGGCCGGACTCGGGTGCGCGTCTTGCGGGCCAGTGCAGATTCGATGAGTCGCGGTGTGCCCTATTTCGTGTTTGCCCAGGCCTTTCAACACGCCTGTGGAATTGATGAAACACAAGCAACGCCTGCTCGGCAGGCCAGGATTCACGCCTATATTCATTCACTTCTCGGGAAAGCAGACGAGGGGAGGATCGGTCAGCTTCTCGGTGAAGTGCTTTCTCTGGAGGGAGGGGAGGGAGCTCCGGCGCCGCGGCCCACAGCGAGAAATGTCAAAGGAGAGCAGATCCAACGAGCCTTTTCCCGTTGGCTAGCCGCGGAATGTCGCAGGGATCCGGTTCTTTTGGTCTTGGATGATCTGCACTGGGCGGACAGGGAAAGTGTCCAGCTCATCGACGAATTGCTCCGGCAACACTCGGGGCTTCCTCTGATGTTAGTGGGCCTGGCACGACCCGAAATTCACGAGGTTCTCACCGAACAGTGGCCGTGGTGGGGGGTGACCGAGCTGCGCCTCGGAGGTCTGTCTCGACGTGCCGCTGGGGAGATGGTCAACGAGATCCTCGGCGAGCCCCCGGATGAATTCGTGCTGGAACGAGTCGTTACTCGAGCGCAAGGGAATCCATTTTGGCTTGAAGAGCTCTTGAAAGCAGAAGATGCAGGGCAGGGAGAGGAGGTTCCCGATCGGATCCTTCTCCTAGCTCAATCACGTATTTTGCAGCTTGAAGCCAACGCGCGAGGTGTCGTCCGTACGGGAAGTGTGTTTGGCCGGCACTTCTGGAGCGGAGCCTTACGCCACGTCCTCGGGCGCGTGCCTGGACACGCATTGGAGAAAATTCGGACCCAGCTTGTCGATGCTAGTCTGATTGTCAAAAAAGACGTCTCTCGATTTCCTGATGAGGAGGAGTTCGAATTTGCTAGTGGTTTGTTGCGTGATGCTGCATACTCGCTTCTCTCCGAGGAAGAGCGCGAACGTGCCCATGGTCGTGCGGCAGAATGGCTCGAAGCGCGCGGCCACGCCGAGGCCCTCCCCATCGCAACGCACTACACCTTGGGAGGCGAGCCCGACCGAGCTCAGCGACACTACCTGCAGGCGGCGTGGGAGGCGCTTTCTCAAAATGCCTTTGAAGAGGCGCTCTCGTGCGTCCAAGAAGGACTCGCAAGCAGCTCTCAAGGACCCGTGGCCGTCGAGCTAGAACTCGTCGGAGCCGAAGCGGCACGTTGGTTGGGGGACAACTTGCGCTGTCTGCGTGCCGCTGAGAGGGCCCTGAAGTGGTGCCATCCAGGTGAAGCGTTTTGGTATCGAGCAATGGCCGAAGTGGGGGGGGCGGCGGCGAAGCTGGGGAAACGGAGTCGATGCCTCCAAATAGGAGAAAAGTTGCTTGAAGAAGCGTTCGTGAAGGATGCCGAACAAGCCGAAAATGAAGAAGAGCGCACAATCGCGTTGGTTCGTCTCGCCGGTGAGCTCGCTGAATCGGATCGGCTGCAGCTCGCCGAACGCCTCCTCGATCTCTGTGGCGGGGGGGGCAGGAGATCGCAGCCTGCTCCAGCGGTGGGAGGCTTCGTGTACGCCGCACGGGCAGAGCTTTGCGAAGCCACATGTGATCTCTTGGGCCGGCTGGAGAATATCGAGCAGGCGGCAGATCATTTCGAAGACGCAGGGGATTTACGGAATGCCTGCATACAACGGATTCAGCTAGGATCGGCCCGTCTGGAGCTCGGCGATGTGCCGGGCGCCATCGAAGCGTTGAGTAGCGCTGCGCAGGTGGCTGAACAGATGCGTTTGAGCAACTCGATTCCCGTAGCGCGAATGCATTGGGGACGAGCGCTGTGTCGGAGTGGTCACGTTGAGGAGGGCATGACCCTTCTCGAAAAATCGGCGACCAAGCTAGATCGTCATAGGAATATGAGGATGTCGGGGGTGGCGCGATTGGCCATCGCCGAAGCGCAGCTCGCACGGGGCAATTTGGATTTGGCAGAGGACGCCGCTCGACGGGCGGTGACCATTTTCAGAACGCTGCCCGTTCACAGAGTGAAGGCCCAGGCGCTTCTTGCTTTGATCCTCCTCGAGGCGGGAGAGGTCTCTCAAGCCAGCGATGAATTGCTCTCGTCGGGACAATCACAACCCCGCCACCCCCATAT
Organism: uncultured Polyangiaceae bacterium; assembly: GCA_964440025.1. Lineage (GTDB taxonomy): Bacteria > Myxococcota_A > Polyangia > Polyangiales > Polyangiaceae > NIC37A-2. The sequence continues at coordinate 6,642 of CAYTRQ010000267.1, forward strand.
GGGGCAGACGCTCGTGCAACTGGCAAAGGCCGAAACCTTGGTGGCCCTTGGTCAACAAGAGGAAGGAGAATGCCTGGCTCGTGGGGAGGCTCGGCGTCTGAAGGAAACCGCGGAAAGAATGGAGCCGGATGTGGCAACGACGTACCTGTACGGCACTCCGGAGCGGCGACGTGTGCTTCTCGTTGCAGGGGAGAGCGACGGGGCCGGAAACCAACGCTATAGCGGGACGTTGCGCTGCCCACCGGCGAAGCTTTTTCTCGATGAGGGTGAGAGCGGTTCGGCACTGACCTTCGACCTCCATCGGCTCGATTCAATGACGGGGGTGTCGTCGCGCCACCTCTGGCTGGCTCGGACCTATTTGCGTCTTTCCGAAGCTCTGGCTTCAAGTGTCGGTTCTCAGGAAGCGTCATTTTTGGGCCTCTCGGCATGGATTTCTCGGCGTCGGGCCCAGGCTTTGGTCCGTGCCGAGTTTGCCGAGAGCGTTTCGCGGCAGCTCGATCACGACGCTTCACTCCCCAAGATATCGCCTTTTGCGTGGTCCCTTCTCGGCGCCATGGGGTTGACTCAACCCTTGCGAGAGTCGGTCAAGCATCATCTCTGCCAACTGGAAGAGGTCCTGAGCGATGGCTTCATCGATACGCTTCGGCGTTTCGGCCCCGCTATCTCCGGCTTTATTGATCTGCTCCAAAGGGAATCCTCCGAGGAGGAGATCAATGGATTTTTGGCAACCGTGGAGCACAGGTCTGAGCTTTCGAGTGCGGGTGGATTCATCCGTGAAGCTTGCGAGCACTATTACGAAGCGAGCAGAGCCGTGGAGGAGTCCAAACGGAAGGAATTGATTCGGCTCGGCAATGCTCGGCTCTTTCGCGCGGAGCAATTCTCGCTCCAGGCGACCTTAGAAAACAGCATGCGCGCTTCGCTGCGGGATCGAGTGCTTCGGCATTTGCGTCAGCGGCTCCCTCCGCTTTTTTCTTTGCTGGGGACTCTCGTTGTCGCCGTTTTGGGGGCGAAGTACCTTCGAGCCGCTTCGAGCAGATGGCGTCAGCGAGCGCCTTGGCTGCTCGTGAAGCACTCTCTTCCGAGCCCCGTCAACGACATCGAAAGTCTCGACCGGGGAGACATCGAAAGCTTGGGGGATGCTCAAGGGCGTTGCGCTTACATCGTCGAGCTTGTGGAAGAGGCCCAGCAAAAAGACAGGGAGAGCTGGAGGGACGCCCCCTTTTCCTACCAAGAGATCCGTCGTCTCGATGCCGGCAAACGTCTCCCGCTCACCTAGTTCGCGTCCACAAATGGACGCGAACCAACAAGCAAGGAAGCGTTTAGCGTCACAATCCAGGCGAAAAAGCGAAGTCGACCGCCCTCGCCCCGCAAGGGGCGGGCGACGAAGCGCCATTTGTAGACGGGAACTACCTAGTGCTGCGACCACATAAAAGTGGTCGGTAGGGAGACCACTTTTCTCTC
>CAYTRQ010000268.1:0-8095 GCA_964440025.1 uncultured Polyangiaceae bacterium
AGGCAAAGACGTAGCCGAGCGCGGTTTCGAAGCCGACCTCACCCACTTCTGGGAGCGCTTCGAAACCGCTCGAAACGTGAGTTGCCGAGGCACTAGGACCTCAGGTGGTGCTGCGCCCAGCTCCTGCTCGCAATGCAGATGGGGCGAGGCTCCCAACCTGCTCCCGGCCTCCCCCAGAGAAGGAGCCTCCCCAATAGAAGGACCAGCCGCGCGCACTTGTCGTCACGCTGTGAGCGGCGCACTCTTTGCTTATGACAGATGACACCAAGTTAGCCGAGAAAACTTGCGTTCCTTGCCGCGGAGGAGTTCCCCCGCTGACTCCCGAGGAACAAGCTCCGCTTCTCGCTCAACTCGACGGCTGGGAGGTCATCCGCGGGCATCACCTGTCCAAAGACTTCAAGTTCAACAACTTCAAGGAGGCCCTCGACTTCGTCAATCGCGCCGGGGAGATCGCCGAGGAACAAGGGCACCATCCGGAGATCACGGTGGGATTTGGTCACGCCAAGGTCGAAATCTGGACACACAAGATCGACGGGCTCACCGAAAGCGATTTCGTTCTTGCAGCGAAATACGACGAACTCTAGCACCGCATGGAACGTCGACACAGAACCCAGCTCAGGAAAGGGAGTGTCCAAGACGCGGTTGACGTAGCAGCGATCTACGAGACGGCTCGCGCGGAAATGACCTATCTCCCGGTCTTACACACGCGGGACGAAACGCTCTCCTATTTCGCCAACCTACTTCAGACCTATGATTCTGTCGTCGTCACTGCCGAGCCAGACATTGTCGGCTTCGTGATCTTCGAGCAACACGTCTTGCATCACCTTTACGTGCGCTCCGATCACCGTCGACAAGGAATTGGCTCGGCTCTGCTCGAATGGGTGAAGGCACAGTCTCAGGGAGATCTCGAGCTGTGGACCTTTCAGTACAATCTCACTGCCCGGCGATTCTTCGAGCGACACGGCCTCGTTTGCGAAGAAGAAACCGACGGCTCGCACAACGAAGAAAAGGTTCCCGATGCCCGCTACGTCTGGTCGGGACCATGAAACGCGCTCGCCCCGCAAGGGGCGGGCGACGAAGCGCCATTTGTAGACGGGAACTATGCTAGTTGTTCAGCATGCTGGTCGAGAGGCCAAAAATCGGGGCGTGCATGTTGTTTTCCGTTCTGGCCATGTCGGCTCCGCTGACGGCCGCCGCTCCGGTCGCCTCGGCGGAGGTGAACCAGGGCTCCGCGGCCCCCGAAGACAAGCAATCGGCCGGCCCCTTCGCCCGCAATCGCATCCGCGTGGGTGGCAACGTCGGTTGGGCCAGCTCTTTTGGAGGCGGGGAAAGTGTCAGCTGGTTCGTGGCTGGTGCGGGAGCGGGCTACTTTCTTCTCCCCGGTCTAGAGCTTCATACCGACGTCACTGCGTGGATTGGTGAGCCATTCATTTTCACGCTCACTCCTGGTATTCGTTATGTGTTTCATCAGGTCAGTAGCGTGAAGCCCTACGTGGGGGTCCTGTATCGCCACTATTTTCTGTCGGCTGGGCTTCCTGATACCGACTCCGTTGGCGGTCGAGCGGGGGTCTACTTTCCAATCACCCGCAACACCTACTTGGGCGGTGGCGTGATGGTCGAACAATTTCTGTCTGATGACGTCTTTCGTGAGACGACGCAAATCTATCCCGAGCTGACCGTTTCGGTGTCCTTTTAAAGAGCGCTTGACCGACGTCGAGCGGTGAAGGCCATGACCGCTCCCACGCCGGCATTCTACGAACGGGTCTTGGGCGACGGGGGGGTATCATGCGCCGCTTCCACCACGGTGAGCGCAGTCATGTGCACGATGGCATCGACGGACGCGTTTTGCTGAAGCACGCTGACGGGCTTTCGCATTCCTAGAAGAACTGGACCGATCGCGTCGGCCCCACCCGCTACGGCGAGTAGCTTGTACGCGGCGTTTCCAGCGTCCAGGTTCGGAAAGATCAGGACGTTGGCGGAACCTTTGAGGTCGCTAAAAGGATAGTTGACGCGATCCGCCGGATTGAGAGCGACGTTGGCCTGCATCTCGCCATCGACCATCAGTTGGGGCTTGCGTGCCTTGATGAGTCGAACGGCTTCGGCCACCTTCTTGGACTCTGGATGGGGAGCGTCTCCAAAATTCGAAAAGGAGAGCATGGCGACACGCGGCTCGATGGCGAAGTCCTCGACCTTTTCGGCGACGAGAAGGGCGATCTCCGAGAGGGTTTCTGCGCTCGGCTCGATATTGATGGTGGTGTCCGCCAAGAAATAGACATTTCTTTTGGAAACCACCATGTACATGCCGCAGGCACTGGCCACGTCGTTGCGGACACCAATGATGCGGAGCGCCGGTCGAATCGTCGCTGGATAGTCCTGCTGGGCTCCGGCCACGACTCCTTCGACATCTCCCATCTCCAGCATCATCATTGCATAAGTTGTCTTGGATCGCCTCAATTCCGCGGTCGCACCGTCCGGCGTCACTCCCTTTCTTCCACGTTTTTTGAAGTAGGCCTCGGCATAATGGGGAAGCTCCTCACTTCTTCGCGGTTCGACGAATCGAATTCCGTCAAGATGCACGCCGAGCGATCTGGCGCGCTCCTTGATTCTGTTCGGCGAACCGAGGAGCGTAGGGTGGGCGATCGAGGCGTCGACGACGCGGCGGGCCGCTCGAATGATATTGTCGTAGTCGCCTTCCGGATAAACGATGCGCACGGGGTGGTTCCGCGCAGCGGCCATGACGTTCCACAGAACGCGGCGGGCCGGGGAGAGCTTGCGGTAGAGAAGATCGCTGTAGGGCTTGGGATCGATGTGCTCGAGCGCCACACCCGAGGACATGGCTGCCTCGGCGACCGCGGGGGCTACCCAGTGAAGAACTCGGCTATCAAAGGGCTTGGGGATGATGTACTGGGGACCGAACTTCATCTTTTGCCGGCCGTAGGCGCGAAGAACGTCATCCGGGACATCCTCTCGAGCTAACTTGGCTAGGGCTTCAGCGGCGGCCAGTTTCATCTGTTCGTTGATTTCCTTGGCTCGCACGTCGAGCGCACCCCGGAAGATATAGGGAAAGCCGAGGACGTTGTTGACTTGATTGGGAAAGTCGCTGCGCCCGGTAGCGACGATCGCATCGGGTCGCGCCGAGCACGCCACCTCATAGTCGATTTCTGGATCGGGGTTGGCGAGGGCAAAGATGATTGGATTGGGGGCAAGGCTTTTGACCATCTCTGCGCTGACGATACCCCCAGTCGAAAGGCCGATGAGCACGGTCGCTCCGGAAATGGCTTCGGAAAGCGTGCGACGAGAATCGTGTTCACCCCGCGCGAAGTATTCTCGGAACTCGTCGAGATCGGGACGGCCCACGTGAAGGATGCCGTCTTGATCGACCATTGTGATGTTTTCTCGCTCGACTCCCATGCGGATCCACAAGTGCATGCAGGAGATCGCTGCGGCCCCGGCGCCGATGCAAGTGACTCGTACATCCTCCAGACGGTGTCCTTGAAGCTCACAGGCGTTTTTGAGAGCAGCGGCTGAAATGATGGCAGTGCCGTGCTGATCATCGTGAAAGACCGGGATGTTCATGGTCCGTCGGAGCTCCCGCTCGATGATGAAACATTCCGGAGCACGGATATCCTCGAGATTGATTCCTCCAAAGGTCGGTTCCAAACTCTGGACGATCTGGATGAACTGCTGAGGATCTGGCGCGGCGAGCTCGAGATCGAAGACATCGATATCGGCAAATCGCTTGAACAGGACTCCCTTGCCTTCCATCACCGGTTTGGCGGCCTTGGGGCCGATATTCCCGAGCCCCAGAACCGCGGTGCCGTTGGTCACCACTGCGACGAGATTGCGCCGCGCGGTGTAGGTGTCGACGAGATCGGGATCATGATGAATCGCGCGACTGGGCTCGGCGACGCCCGGCGAATACGCCAAGGAAAGATCGAGCTGGGAAGCGACCGACTTGGTCGAGACGACTTCGATCTTCCCCGGCCTGCCCTCGCTGTGATAGCGCAGTGCGTCCTCGCGGCTTTGCATAGTTTCTTGTACCTCTAGCCGAGCGCGGACTCTAGAACGGCCCCTCCACCGAGTGAGCCGCGGCGGCTCTCGAGGTTGTGAGCCGCCCCCTGGAACTCCACGATGTCGGGGGTTCTCCTCCGACGTGCGTTTTTGTCGCCTGTGGGGCGTTTGCGCCGCTCTCTTGCGCCATGGGGCAATCCGACTAGGCCCGGGTCGTGGTCTTGGATCCGGAAATCCTTCGGCAAACGCTTTACCAAGTGCGGCAGGTCTATCAGTGGCACAACCACGGGCTCTTCGGAGGAAAGCTCAAGCTTCCTCTGCTCGAATGGTCCGAAAGCGACTCGCGCTTGGGTTCCTTTTCCCTGCAGACGCGGACCCTCAGGCTCTCCGTAGCTCTTCTTTCTCTTCCCTGGGGATCACTCGTCGAGGTGCTCAAGCATGAGATGGCTCATCAATATGTCTTCGAAGTGCTTGGGGTGCACGACGAAGGTCCCCATGGTCCGACATTTACTCGGGTTTGCCGGGAGCGTGGGGTCGACGCTCGCTCCCAGGGGATGCCGGAGGCGGGGACGGAGCTTCTGTCCGAGCAGCAAAAGCGGCAGCTTTCTCGTATCGAGAACCTTTTGGCCCTCGCTACGAGCGACAATCAAAACGAGGCAGAGGTCGCCATGGCCACGGCCCGTCGCTTGATGCTCAAATACAATCTCGCCGAGACTGAGGCGGGGGTTCACCGTGACTATTCGTTTCGTCATCTTGGCCGGCCGACGGGACGTCGTATGGGGTGGCAGCGCGTTCTGGCCAACATCTTGAGCGAGCATTTCTTTGTCGAAATCCTCGTCATTCCCGTTTATCGTCCTCAGGAGGGCAAGCGAGGCAGCGTTTTGGAAGCATGTGGAACGAGAAGCAATCTGGCCATCGCTTCGTACGTGCACGATTTTCTGGAGACGACGGCGGAGCGCCTGTGGCGCGCCCACAAGAAGCAAATGGGGATCCGCGCCAATCGTGATCGGCAGAGCTTTCTTTACGGAGTGATGTGCGGCTTCCGTGACAAGCTCGAGCGTGAGGCCCAGCGAGGTCAACAGGAGGGGCTCGTCTGGATGGGGGATCCGTCCCTTCAGGCATTCTTTCGGCGCCGTCATCCTCATATCCGCAACGTGGGCCATCCGGCTCGTTACCGTCAGGAGGCCTACTCTGCCGGTCATCGGGCCGGAGGACGTATCGTGCTGCATCGAGGGGTCGAGGCAGGCAGCAGCCGCGGGGCGCCGCGGCTTTTGGGCGCAGGAGGAGGCGATTGAAGGATCCCCCCGACGCGACTTCCGGTGCCGAACTGGAGTTTCCGAGCGAAGCACCCCCACCGCGGCCCGCTCCAGCTCCTCAAGAGAACCTGATTGGGATCATCGTAGCCAACCGCTACCTGGTCCATCGGTTGCTGGGGCATGGGGGGATGGGATCTGTCTATGAGGCTGAGCACGTCCAGCTCAAAAAGCGCGTCGCGTTGAAAGTGCTCCATGGTCACCTTTCCGTCAAACCCGAGGTGCAAGCCCGCTTCGAGCGCGAAGCCGTCGCCGCTGGAAGAATTACTCACCCTGGCGTAGCTGCCGCTCACGACTTTGGTCGGCTTCCGGATGGATCCTTTTATCTCGTGCTCGAGCACGTGGATGGGGTCAGTCTGGCTCGGGTCCTCAAGGAGAGTCCCGCCTTCGACGTCGAGCGTGCTTTCCGCATCATGGTGCAGATCTGTTCCGCTCTGGCCGCTGCCCACGCCCAAGGGGTGATTCATCGCGATCTGAAGCCCGACAATGTGATGTTGGTGAGTGCTGGGGAGGATGATGTCGTCAAGGTGCTCGACTTTGGCATTGCCAAAATCCAAACTGGCGAGTCGCCATCGGAAGCGCAGCGGCTGACCCAGGCAGGGCTCGTGTTTGGAACCCCGGAGTACATGTCTCCAGAACAGGCACGGGGTGCACAGGTCGACCACAGAACGGATCTCTATTCGCTCGGCATGATCGGTTATGAGATGTTGGCGGGCCGCTCCGCGTTTCGTGCGGGGGACATGATGGCGATCCTCACGGCTCAAATGGCCGACCCTCCGCCTCCGTTGCCGGATTCGGTGCCTGAACCCCTGTCGCGAGTCATCTACTCCCTGCTCGAGAAAGATCCCAAGGCGCGGCCTCAGAGTGCCGAGGAGCTGTTCGAGCAGCTTTTGCAGGTGTCGGAACGCACGAGCTATTCGATGCCGGCACCGCGTACGGCTGCCACGCGGCGCTTCTTTCCGGGGGGTGGTCCGATGTCCTTGGGGAGCACCGCCATGGCGTCGATTCGTGCTCTATCGATGAGACCGGCTGCGACTGGTGGACTCCCTCTTTGGATGCCACTCACCGCCTTGTTGGCCGGATTGGGCGTGGGGGCATTCTTCGTTCTGAGAGAGCCTGCCGCTCAGACGCAGACCGAAGGTACGGTGGAGCAGCGGCCCGCCAGCGAATCCAAGCGGCGGCAACTCCTCGCGAGTGCCCAAGAGGGGGACCGTGACGCGCTCGGAGAGTTGCGACGGCGCGTGGAACAAGAGCGAGCGTTGGTTGAAGAAGCGGCTGAGGGAACGCTTCCCGAACCGGCCCTGGAAGGACAGGACGGGCAGCCTTTGAGTGCTGCGGACATCGTTCGTCGCCAGGCACGGCGTTTCATGGCTCTGGGCCGTGGCTACAGTGTCATCCGCTATCACTCTGCCGCGCTCTCCGCCTATGAGGATGCCGTCAGACTCGATCCAAAACTCGCCAAGGACTCACAATTGTTGGTCGATGTCCGGGTCGCTCTGGCACAACGGGATGCTGTTGAAAAAGGGCTCGAGTTTGCTCTTCAACTGGGCGCTCCCGGCGCGGACATGATCTACGACATTTGGACGGTGCATCGTGGCCGGCCGGGCATGACCGCAGTCGTGGCTCGAGCGATGCGATTGGTCAAAGGGGGCGAGCTCCGAGAGCAGGCCACGCCGGCCCTGTTGATTGCGATGGACTTGGAGAAAGCCCGAGTGTGCGCGGAGTATCGGGAGTTGCTTCCCCGGGTGATCCAATATGCCGATGAGCGGAGCCTACCGACACTCAAAGCTTTGCGTTCTCAGAGAGGCTGTGGACCGCGGGCGCAGACAGATTGTTTCCCTTGTTTGCGAGACAGCCCGGAGCTCTTGAAAGAGGCAATTGCTGCGGCCTCGGAGCGCTCGGCCCCCGATTTCCTCGCGGCCGCGGCGCTCGTGGAGAAGGGCGGGTGAGGAGAGCCTCGGTGAGGCCTTTTCCAGCCCGGAGCCCCCTTCGTGAGGCTCGTCCGAAGGGGCGGGCGGGCGATGCGGCCATTTTTCGCCGCGAACTGGCTTAGTAGCGTGGCACCTCGGGATCGATCTCCGCGCTCCAGGCATCGATTCCGCCCCGGAGGTTGTAGATCTTGGAATGACCCTGGGCGCAGAGCTGCTCGGCGACCCGTTGGCTGCGATGTCCGTGGTGACACAAAAAGACCAGGGGGGTGTCTTTGGGAAGTTCGGTCAATTCTTCCATCAGCTCGTCGTCCAATAGCTCCGCCCCTTCGATGTGGGCCGTTTTCCATTCACCGGGAGTCCGTACGTCGATGAGGCGCAAGGGGTCCTTGTTCGCCAGACGCTGGGCCAGGTTTTGGACGGACATCTGCTCGACGCGCGGAGGCTCGTTGGGATTGTCGATGCGGAATGCCGAGCCTTCCGGGGTCTCGACGTAATCGATCACGATGCCTTGAGCGCGGGGAGCGCTCAGGGCATCCACGGCGACCTTGATGCCTTTTGATTCTGCCATGAGCGCCTTGTCGGGAGCGGGACCCACGGAAAGTCGCGGCGAAAATGAGCGATCGACTTCCAGAAGCACGACTTCTCCGGAATCGGCGATGAATTGGCGTAGGGCTTCGGCTGCGCGGTCGGTGATCGAGAGCTCTGGGGGCTTGGGCTTTTCTGAAGGGAGACCGAGTGCTTTTTGGAGCTCGCCGGATTCGAACATTTCCATGACGAGGTCCGCTCCCCCGATGAACTTCCCGCCCACGTAGAGCTGCGGAATCGTCGGCCACGAAGAGT
>CAYTRQ010000269.1:0-2069 GCA_964440025.1 uncultured Polyangiaceae bacterium
CGGCTTGCTCCATGAGCTCGTCGAACGCCCCGGCAGGCAAGCCCTCGACCTCGTTGAACATCAGGTGTTCGAACAGATGAGCAAGCCCTGTCTTCCCCGGATGTTCATGACGGGAGCCGACCCGAAACCAGGTGTGATAGGCAATCACTGGAGCGGAGCGATCGATGCAGAGAAGGATCATGAGACCGTTCTCCATCTGGAAACGATCGATGGAGAGGAATGGACCGAAGGCCATTTTCTCGACGTGTTTGATGCGACCATACTTCGGAGCTTCGTCGTTGATCGCCTCGAGCCGACTTCTTCGAGCGGAGCCTAGGGTCACTTGTTTTCCTCGAGCCGCAATACCGCTAGGAATGCATCTTGTGGGACTTCGACGCTTCCGACCGATTTCATTCGGCGTTTTCCTTCCTTCTGCTTCGCGAGTAGCTTCCTCTTGCGACTGATATCACCTCCATAGCATTTTGCTGTGACGTCCTTACGAAGGGCGCGCACGGTGCTTCGAGCGATGATCTTCGAGCCGATGGCTGCTTGAATGGCGACCTCATACTGCTGCTGAGGAATCAATTCTTTGAGCTTCCCGGCAAGTGCTCGGCCTCGAAAATAGGCATTGTCGCGATGTAAGATGACGCTGAGCGCGTCGAGCGGTTCCCCATTGACCAGCATGTCGAGCTTGATCAAGTCGTCGGAACGGTAGCCTGCCAGTTCGTAGTCCATCGAGGCGAACCCGCGTGTGACGCTCTTGAGCCTATCATGAAGATCCAGAATGACTTCACCCAATGGGAGTTCGTAGGTGATGACGACGTGGTCCTTCGTGGCGAAGTTCATATTCTTTTGAATGCCTCGCCGTTCCTCACAGAGGGCGACGACGGGGCCTACGTAGCTTTGGGGCACGTGAATGTTGACACGGACGATGGGTTCTTCCACATATTCCAAGTTCCCTGGCGCCGGTAGCTTGTTGGGGTTGTCGACCAGGACCAACTCTCCTGTCTTGGTGTATGCTCGGTAGACGACGCTCGGCGCTGTGGTGATGAGATCGAGATTGTATTCGCGTTCGAGACGCTCTTGAATGATTTCCATGTGGAGAAGTCCGAGGAAGCCACAGCGGAAGCCAAATCCCAGCGCCTCGGAGGTGTCGGGCTCGTAGCTGAAGGAGGAGTCATTGAGATGAAGCTTGGCGAGCGCCTCCCGCAGGTTTTCGTAGTCCGCCGAGTCGGTTGGAAAGAGACCGGCGAAGACCATCGGTTTGACTTCTTTGAAGCCTGGCAAAGGCTCGTCCGCGCCACCCTGAACGTGCGTGACGGTATCGCCGATTTTCGTCTCTTCTGTTGATTTGATGCTGGCCGCGACGAATCCCACTTCGCCAGTGTTGAGTTCCTTGAGGGGCACAGGGTGAGGGCTAAAACAACCGAGCGCCGTGACTTCAAAGCTCTTCCCTGTTGCCATAAACTGCACCTTATCGCCTTTTCTGAGGGTGCCGTCGACGACCCGGAGCATCACCATCGCCCCCCGGTAGCTGTCGTACCAGCTGTCGAAGACCAGAGCCCGAAGTGGCCCGGTGGATTGACCCTGAGGAGGGGGGATCCGAGTGACGACGGCTTCGAGCAATTCCTTGACCCCGATGCCGGTTTTTCCGCTCGTCAGGAGGGCTCCACTGCAGTCGAGACCAATGACCTCTTCGATGTCTTCTGCGGCTCGGTCGACGTCGGCGCTCGGTAGATCGACCTTATTGAGGACGGGGAGAAGCTCCAGATCGTTCTCTAGAGCGAGATACGTGTTGGCGACGGTTTGTGCTTGGACGCTTTGAGTGGCGTCGACAACAAGAAGAGCTCCCTCACAAGCCCTCAGACTCGAGGAAACTTCATAGCTGAAATCGACATGTCCGGGGGTATCGATAAGCTGAAGCTGGTAGGTATCCCCATCTTCGGCCTGATACGTTAGGCGGACTGTCTGTGCTTTGATCGTGATTCCACGTTCTCGCTCCAACTCCAGCCGATCGAGGAACTGTTCCTTGCGCTCCCTGGCTTCGAGTGCCCCGGTGACGTCCATGATTCGATCGGCAAGAGTGCTTT
>CAYTRQ010000269.1:2079-8094 GCA_964440025.1 uncultured Polyangiaceae bacterium
TACAGGATGTGCTTTAATGGTGATGCCTCGCTCACGTTCTAAGTCCATTGCATCGAGCATTTGTTCTTTCATCTCACGCTGCGTTAATGCACTTGTTTTTTCTAAAATACGATCCGCAAGCGTCGATTTTCCATGATCAATATGGGCGATAATGGAGAAGTTGCGAATGTGGCTCAGAGGAGTCGACATAGAAAGGATTTGCGAAAAATGGCAGATTGCCGGGTCCGCTCAAGCGCACCTCGTTGCCCCCGGGCCCGCGAGCCCAACGAGGCGAGTGAGAAGCCTGCTCGAGTCATGGTTGAGTGCTGATTTGCCGCGTTCGACTTTCGCCAGGGCTGGTTTAGCGTTTCTTGTCGGTCTCTGGCGTGGCTTCGACGAGACTGAGTTGGCCCGGCATTTGATCCGCATAGCGAGCAAGGACCAGATCAATGCCTTCCCGAATGTACACTGCTACCGGAACCTTGGTTCGCTCATGCAGCACATGGAGCGCTTCATTTTGTTCGGGCGTGATATAGACCGTCGTTGAGATCTTCTTGCGCGCCATGACGTTGCCAAAAATACGTGCCGCCGGGTGCGCCCCCATTTGTTCAAGCTCGGCGTTGAAGCCAGAGAACAGACAAACGGGAAAGGAGGATTGGCGGCTGGTGCAGGTTTGCTCCTGTCGAGGTTACGGCCGAATGACCAGTCATTGCCATAGATTAAAATACGTGCAACGTCAATCCTTGAAGGGGTGGTTTGGTCTGCTAAGTAATTGAAATTACAAGAATATATGTGAAAGACGGAGCATGGTGATTCCGGAGCCGGAGCGCCTGCCCGTTGCTTGCGCCCGAGGCATCGATCGCTGGGCTCGCATCGCTGCAGAGCTTCGAGTGACGTGGATGAGCGCTGCGCGCTCGAATACTGGCATTAAACGGGCGCCACGCTCAGAGGGGCTTGCCAGTTGACTGGCCTGCGGGGCCAGCAAGACCTTTCAAGGCGTTGAGATGTGTTCTAGTTTCGGCTCGATTGCAGGATCTGTATATTGGGCTAAGTGATAGGCTTCTCCGTCGCCGCTCGCCGGGGGCGGTTGAGGCGAACCTCGGCGGAGCCTTTTCTCGAGCTTTGTTCGATGTGTCGTGTTTCTGATTGGAACGTACCTCATAGGTCCCTTGGGGTGATGAGATACGTTCTAGTGACTTCGATATTCCTGTTCAGCTGTCAGAAGCCCCCGGAGGCTGCCGATGATGCCTACACGATTCGGGAGACGAAGATTGTTCGGGAGCCCTGTGATACGGCGCACGCTTCCGAAAAGCTCGACGCTGATGGAGATGGAACTCCAGAAATCTATGTCGTCACGAACGGTGGGCGAAAAACATGCCGTTGGGTTGATCTGGACTTTGACGGCCGAGCAGATAGGACGACGTTCTTTGGTTCGAGCGGTCAGGTGCGTCGGATAGAAAGTGACTTCGATCGGGACGGGCGCGTCGACGAGATCGCCATCTATCGTGGTGGTGTCATTCGAGAAAAACACAGGGCGACAACCTTGGATGGCAAGTTGGATACCTGGGAGTTCTATGAATCGGGCCAGCTTGCCCGAAGTGAACGCGACGAAAATGGGGACGGAGTGATCGATCAATGGTGGGAGTACGGGACGCCCGACTGTCCACTGATCTATGTGGACGTGGACGCCGACGGCCGCCCCGATTCTGCTGCCACAATAGACTACTGTAAGGATACAGGAGCCGGCTACTTACTCGAGGATCCCAATAATTCTCCCAATCCTGAAGCGTCGACTCAACCTCCCCCCGAGCCGGCAGGCAAAAAGCAGTGATTGGCGAGCGGGCAGTCTGGGAAGCTCTGTCCTTTCTTGGGGAAGTGCCTGTGCATCGGCATCGAGTTGAGCGAGCACTCGGGGCGGCCGTGCTCTTTTATGGGGCTCTGACCGTTGGGGGCTGCGGCAAGAACTCGTTGGATTCAGCTTCGAGCGACGTCCCGCCCATTTCGACGCCGCAGGAAATTCGCTGCGATGTCGACTCGGAAAAGCGCTATGAAGTGGTCGACACATCCGCGCCGGCGGCCCCGTTTGACAATGTGCGGCGTGTTTATGCTTTTGTTGGCCCGAAGGAAGAAGAGCGGCGCGTGCTCATTTGCCGCAAGGCGGATACCAATTTCGACGGGGCGCTGGACGTCGTTCGGAAGTATGATGAGGAGGGCAAGAAGCAGTTGGAACTTGCCGACGCGAACTATGACGGAAAGGTCGATACGTGGATCACCTTTTTGGCGGATCAGGTGAAAAGGATCGAGATCGACACGGACGGAGATGGCACCGCAAACGAGGTCCGAATCTTCGTCGAGGGTTCGATAGCTCGGATTCAGAAGGATGTGAACGGGGACGGAGTGCCTGACGCTTTTGAAGTTTATCACGAAGGCCGCCTGCAACGCCGAGGGATCGACGCAGATTTCGATGGTCGGGTCGACCGATGGGAACGAGACGAATATCGGTTCCCCGGAAAGAAGGGAGCCAAGGAAAAGCCGTCCGCAGGCGGCGGCAATCTCGATAGTTCAGGAGCTGATCAGGGGAGTCAGGGGGGCGAATAATGGCTGTCGAGCGGCTCCAAAAAGTACTTGCTCAGGCAGGCGTTGCAGCACGCCGCAAGTCCGAGGTGTTGATCACCGAGGGACGCGTGCGGGTCGACGGCGCTATCGTGACGACCCTGGGAACGAAGATCGATCCGAACAAGCAGCGGGTCGAGGTGGATGGTCGGATCATCAAACCTCAACGGCTTTGCTATGGGGTGATGCACAAGCCTCGAGGTATGGTCACAACGCTTCGAGATCCTCAGGGGCGCCCTTCCGCCAGCGAGATCTTGCAAGAAGTAGGAAGGCGTGTTGTTCCTGTCGGTCGGCTCGATTTCAATACGAGCGGCGTGCTGCTTTTCACCAACGATGGGGACTTTGCTCAGGCGCTGACGCAAGCCAGAAAGAAAGTTCCTAAGGTCTATTCTGCAAAGGTTCAGCAGCGACTCGACGAGCGCGACCTTGCCCGTTGGGCAGAGTCCATCGAGATCGACGGCAAGATCACTCGTCCGGCACAGGTTCGGATTCTGAGACAAGAGGCCAATAAGACGTGGTTAGAAGTGACCTTGGTCGAGGGAAAGAATCGGCAGGTCCGTCGACTAGGCGATCACGCCGGCACCAAGGTGGTGCGCCTGTCTCGGCTGAGCCATGCGGGCATCTCGGCAGAGGGGTTGCGTCCAGGAGAGTGGCGTTTTCTCACGGTCGATGAGCTCAAGGCCCTGCGCCAAAAATATGGGGTTCCGGAGAAGATCCGTGGGGCCCTCGTGGACGGTGAAAGGGCTAGCCGAGCGTCGGGTAAAAAAGAAAAATCCAGAGCACGTCGCACCGGATCCGCGACGCGTCCCGGAAGAAAAAGGACAAGATCCTAAACCGCCGGGAGCGCTGCTCGACAGTCGTGCTCGGTCATTTAGTCCTGTTCGTTGTGGATGAGCGTTCGCTCTCCATCGGCGAAGGCAATTGTCACTTTCTTTTGGCCTGCCAGGGCAACGACGAAACCTTCGCCGAACTTCTTGTGGCGGACCAGCTCGTCGACTTCAAATCGCTTCGTCGTTGTGTAGTCACGAATCGGTCGTCCGCTCCTGACTTTAGATTCCCACTCTTGTCGAGCCTTGGCTGCCTTTTTCGTTGCCGCAGCTTTCGAGGCCCCTCGAGGCGAAGAAGCTGTGCCCGCCGAGGAGCGTTTGCCAGGACGTGCCGGAACCGCAAGTCAGGCAAATCACTCGCTTTGGCATCGAGCCGACCATCGCGACGATTCGATGTCCCAGGTCGAGTCGGCAACGGGTGCACCAGGCGTCGATTTCGTGGCCTGCGCTCAGAGGTTTCTTTGTCGGTACGGAAGGAGAAGTCATGGTTGGCGGGGCGACGCCCTCGTAGCAGTCCCATGCGTTTCCGCAACGTCATCGTCAGTGCCTTCCGCTGACGTTTCGTCCGGGGCGAAGTTGTCCTCCGGGCTAGGTGAAGGCTTGGGGGGGACCGGGTCCGTTGGGCTAGTCCGCTCTTCGTGGACGTCCCGCTGCGCCCGTTGCGCTTCGGCGTCGGTTTGAGAGGCGGAGGGGGCGTCCTCTTTTTTTTCGTCGCTTCCAGTCGGCTTGACTTTAACGGCCGATCGGATGTTCGGCTTCGCTCCGCCCGCGTCGTTAGGAATGAAACGCACCTCGGTCTTCATTTCGAAGGAAAGGGTTGTGAGGGCCTTGACAAGTTCTTCGGCAAAGTTGGTGCTTTGCAGAAGATCTCTCACTTCTTTGGCGATCAGGCGGTAAAGTCCACTCTTGCGATCGTCGAGCTGGGCCAAGATGGCACTCCACGCTTCTCGTGGAAGTTTCAAATCCGCAAGGCGCTGGCGAAGGGCTTCTGGTCGCTCCCCCCAGCGTCCAAGGCCAGCCTCGAGCAGACGTCGCAGTGGTTCAGGGATAGTCGATTCGTGCCCCGCCTGTCCACGCCGTGGCTCTCCGGAAGCCGCGGAGTCCTTGCGCTCCGGATCGGAACTTTCGTCTTCGGTACCGCCCACATCTTGAGCTAAGCGCCGACCGACAAACTCGTCAACGGCCATGCGGCTTTTCAATGACGCGGCGCTGGCACGGGACTTGTCCCGTCGAACGACGCAAGAGTTGCTGGCGTGGTGCGACGAAGCTAGGTCAGGGACATGCTCGACGAAGATCTGCGGGAGGACCTAAAAAAGCGCAGAGATGCGGTGTTGGCGGAGCTCGCCGATGACGCGTTGGTACTTTTCTCGGCCCCCGTCCATTTACGCAATGGAGATGTCGAGCATCCGTACCGGCAGCACTCGGACTTCCTCTATTTGACCGGATTCGACGAGCCGGAAGCTGCGCTGGTTCTTCGTCGAAGAGAGCCATCCTACGTCTTGTTCGTCAGGCCACGAAATCCCGACCGGGAACAATGGGAGGGACGGCGAGCTGGCACCCTTGGTGCTGTGGAGATCTTCAACGCGGATGAGGCGTTTCCGATTTCCGATTTCGCCGACAAGATTGCCGACCTGCTCGAGGACGTACCGCGCGTCCACTATCACTTCGGAGTGGAAACGGAGTGGGATAGGCTCATTTTTTCGGCCGTTTCTGCGGTAAAAAGGCGTCGGAGAAAGAGGGTGGAGGCTCCCACCGCACTGGTCGACGCAGGAAAATTGCTGCATGAAAAGCGCAGAATCAAGACTGACTACGAGGTGCGATGTCTTCGCGCCGTCTCCGAGGTGACGGCGAGGGCTCATCGTCGGGCGATGAGTCGGTGTCGCTCGGGAATGGCCGAATACGAGCTCCAAGCGGAGCTGGAGCATGAGTTTCGGCGAGCTGGAGCTCGGCGCGAAGCGTACGAGCCAATTGTGGGCAGCGGAGAAAACGCGACCATATTGCACTACCGCGACAACAACCGTGCCATGAAAGATGGGGACTTGGTTTTGATTGATGCTGGGACCGAAATCGCGTACCAGTCCGCCGATATTACGCGAACGTTTCCGGTTAGCGGTACGTTTACTCCAGCTCAGAGAAAGCTATATGAAGTCGTGCTACGAGCTCAGGCAGCGGCGTTCGAGCTGTGCGTTCCAGGAAAGACGCTGGGCGATGTTCATCAAGCAGCCCGAAGCGTGATCCAAAGGCAGCTGGCAGAACTGAAGTTGATTGGCGGCGATGAAGAGGAGCTCGACAAGGGCACGAGTCGTTTCTTCATGCACAAGACGAGCCATTACCTAGGCATGGACGTTCACGATGTTGGGCCCTACTACCAAAAAGGGGAACTTGTCCCTCTTGAGCCGGGAGTCGTCATTACAGTGGAGCCTGGTGTCTACGTGCAGCAAGACGACGACTCGGTCCCCGAGGAATATCGGGGCATCGGCATTCGGATAGAAGATGATGTCTTGATTACAGGAGGGGCTCCAGAGGTGCTGACGAATTCGGGTCCCCGTGAGGTGGAGGAAGTCGAGGCGCTGTGTCAGAGCGCTAGCTGAATCGC
>CAYTRQ010000270.1:0-8093 GCA_964440025.1 uncultured Polyangiaceae bacterium
GGTCCAGGTCCAGCTTCTGGAGCTTGAATACCTGTTTGCGACTGAAGGCGAGGAGTTGGCGGGTCAATGTGCTCGCCCGTTCGCCAGCGTTACGTATCTCTTCAAGTTCCTCCCGGCCGGGGGCGTCTTCGGGTAGCCGCGCCAATCCGTACGGCATCTACGACATCGGGGAGAACACTGGCTGGGTAAACGTCGGCATCACTGCAGACACCGCCGAATTCGCAGTAGAGTCCATCCGACGCTGGTGGAACGGCGAGGGACAAGCACGCTATCGACGATGCACCGAGCTCCTGCTCACAGCCGATGGGGGCGGAAGCAACGGGTACAGAGTTCGTCTGTGGAAGGTGGAGCTCCAGGGGCTCGCTCCGAGACGACCGAAGCGAACGATGGGCGTCAAGCGTGTCATCGATCGCATTGTTTCGTGACGAGCCCTTAGTCCCAGCCGCTCGATACTGTAACCTTGGAGAAGCTGACGTCAGTCAGCAAGTCGACGCGTGAGAAAATAGTTTCTCTGCAGCATTGCATGACCGACACACGGAAAGGGCCATTGATGAACAAGTCCCAAATAATCAAAGAGGCCAATCAAACACTGGTTACCGACGGAAATCTGAATGCCGTTGGCAACTTCTTTACCTCAGATTATACAGTACATATAACAGGCCATGATTTTGAAGGCGGCCACAAAATAGCACGCACTGCTTTGAGCGAACTTCGGAAAAGCTTTCCCGATATCCACGTTGACGTAGAAATCCTTGTCGAAGGCAAAGAGCGAGTGGCATGGCAAAGAACCTTCCAGGGTACGCACAAAGGAAATTTCAAAGGATTTCCCGCTACCGGACTGAAGATCGTGTGGCGCGATATGGTGACAAGCCGGTTTCGTGAAGGATTAATTGCAGAGGAATGGGTAGTGACTGACCTTGCTGAGCGACTGCTCCTCTCACAAAAGAGGAAATCATGAATCTCTCCGCCCTTGACCGAAACATTCCTCTAGCTGCCAGGAGTCTTCTGACAACAGCTCACGTGCTTCCGAAAGGATGCAGGTTCTTCGTCGGGAAAAGGGCGGGTTTGGAACACCCCGGGAACGGCACGGGTTCCGGGCGGCTTGGTAGAGCTGTAGTGCGTACGAACTGCATCCAACAGGGGCTCAGCGGAGGTTTGCGATTGTTTTGGTGAATGGGCTCTGCCAAATTCATTCTGGACAGACCGAGCAACGGGGGAATGCTGCATCGCCGAACTTTCCAGAGTTCGTTCGATGTACTCACAGACAGGCCCGCCAACGGCGCATCCAAACCAAAACAAGGAAAGACCAAAATACCGCAGGAGTGCGAGGGAGCCCCTGTGGCAGGAGAGCGAGGGAACAGCAGCTCTTGCTCCCGCCCCGGCGGGGAGTCACCTCGTTGAGGTTCCTACCCTTTGTGTCGCCAGGACATGCCCGCCTTTCTTTGTCGATTTTCGCTATCTTGTTGGTTGCGCGCTTCTTGCTCGCAGCGTCAGCGGATTCAGCCAACTTCGTCGAGGACTCGACCCTCTTCTTAGGGTTCCTCTGGAACGCAATGGCCAAAGGAAACCAAGTCCCATTGTGTCCTGCTCCTTCAACGAAGGCTCCCACGACGACCGCACTACGACCCAAAAGGTAGGCTCGTTGAGCGTAGTCGGGAAAGGTCAGTGACCTGATCGGTACGCGCTTAGCATTCACCATGCCAACGGCGTAAGAGGCGATCGCTCCGGGCTCGACCAAAACGGTGCGCCCCACCCGCCGGATCGTCCGGTCTCCGACTTGAGTCTTCGCGGTGGCTCGCACGACAGACGCCAAGCCTGCGCAGGGGCCCTGACAAACCCAGCGTTGAGAACGCACCCCATCTTCCCACCTCTCCTTCTTCCCGCAACTTGAACGCTGTTCCGGACGGCAGGCTTCATCATCATGATAGGCGCGATAGGACGGAACCGTCCACCGCTCCTCCAAAAAAAGGGTCCAGCTTCTGGACCGACCGCCTGTCGACACGGCCGGAATAGCGATCTCGAATTGGGGAGCATGGCTACCGTCCGCCGATGTTTCTAGCGGTTTAGGAGGCTTCGAAAAACGACCCAAAGCTTTGCGTTGCTCGCCCTTCAGGGCACCGAGGTACTGCTTCGCTAATAGAGGGCATCCATTGTCCTTGCGGACTTCCTCCTGCAGCAAGCGTTTCGAGACAGACTTGTCGCATGCCTCCTTCGAAAGCTTCGAACAGAGCTCGTTTTCCAGCACCTTTCGCCGAGGCTCCAGGCGCCGAGGCCACAAAAGAGCAAACTCAGCTTGCTCAAGGTCCAATGCGTACGCCAGACAATCACGGTGGGCGCAACCTTCTTGCAGCCCCGTCTCCACGACGAATGCGTAGCGTTGTCCCTCGAAGCTTCCGCAAAGCCGCGCTTCCCTGCCCCCGTCGACCGTGGCCTGCGCAGGCCTCTCGAAGGCCAAAAACAGGCAGCAAAGACTCGTCCCCAGAAGCCACTTGAAGAGGGCTGGGGCGAGACGAGGCCAATCCCCACCATTTCGTCGACCATGTTCTTTCATGATCTGTTCAACCGTGCAACGTGCGAGCGAGTGCATCGAAGCGCGCTGTCCAGTCTTCTTTCGCGCGAGCTACCGCTGCCTTGTCGGCGAGTTTCGTATGCTGCGCTGCCACGCTCGATTTGTTGGCTCCCTTTGAGACAAAGTAAAGGTTGACCTGAGTTCCGTCTTCCCAATCGAAGCGCAGGGACTGATTCTTCGCTGCCGTCCTCAGGTCTTTGATGCCTCGAGGAAGCCATTCTGCTCGCTGCTTCGTGTCAAAGAATGCAGAGAAGAGCAGCTCGACACTCACTGGAAATGTTCGACTCTTGTTAGCTACGTATGATCCACCACGTCGCTGACTCACGTCCCTCAGACCACGGATTCGTTCGTAGCCCACCGTGATGGTTTGCGCCCACCAATAACTCACAACTGGATATTCTTTGAGGATCAGTTTGACAATCTGAGGGTGAGGGAGCGCGTAGGCTTCGGATTCGTCCAGCCTCTTCACCCAGGTGACCCAGGTTGATCCCGTCTTGTCGAAAACAACGGCATCCGACTGCCCGACAAGCTTGGGCCACTCGTCGCTGGGAACAACGGCCGGGGGGGCTTCTTTGCCGGAATTGTTCTGAGCGTGCCCGTCGCCAAACAAACTCTTCCGAGCGGCGGTATAAGACTCGCCGGTCTTCGTCATGCGAGCGCGCACTAGGCGCTTTTTGTCCTTGTTGCGGGTCATTTCGATCCTACCTTCGAGCGTCGACAACGAGTGACTCCCCAGCAGACACAACGAAAATTGACGCGAAAGAGCTCGAATGAACCCGATCCGAAGGTCTACCCTCCTTTGCCCTGGTAGGGAGTTGCCCCGCTAGGACCGGCGCTGGGGGCCGGCCAAAAGGGTTAGGCGTGGAATCGCCGCCTCCCGTAAAGATTGCAGTATCCGGCGCCGTTCGTCAAGAGCCGGGCATTCGAGAGGGCCTAGCGATTTTCGCCGTTGGCCAGGCAGAAAACGGCCTGCATCAGGTGTCTTGTCCTCGCGGTCACCACCATCATGAGACCACCACAATGAATCGCCTGCCTTCAAAGCTGTTACTCAGTTCCTGGCTCTTTGGTGCCTGCTCCGCCTCTCCCGGTCGAACGATCGAGCCGCCTGATTCAGCCGACACCACAGAATCAGCCCCCCCACTCCCGAAGAAAGAGCCTCCTTCCGAACGGAGTCACGCGTCTGCTCACGATTCCAGCCAAGTGCATGAGCTTTCTCTCAGCCACAGCGATCTTCATCAACAGGCCCAAGAACTGGATCTGCAGGGCGACCTGGCGGGCGCCATCTCCCTCTACTCGCAAGCATGCAAACTGGGCCAAGGGGCGAGCTGCTACTCGATCGCGGACCTTGCGTGGCGCTGCGTCTTCGTGGAAGGCCCTCGCTTCTTTGCGGAAAGCGAAGCTTGGATGCAAGCATCTTGTGATGCAGGCTACGTTCGTGGCTGTGTCGAGCTGCAATTGCTCACGCCTTTCCCGTCACCAGAAGACCGTCCTCCCTGGCACCCCACAGCCGCTCAATGTGCCGAGCTAGAGGAAGCCCTGAGCGATGCGACAGCTCCGGGAAGCTCCTCTTTGCCCAGCATTGATGATGAACATGATACGGGACTCTTCGTGCCGTAGTCCGCAGCTCCGGGAAGCCGCTGAGCGATGCGGCGCCCTCAAGTGGCGCCGTCGTCACACAGAAGCACTCCCGCTTC
Source organism: uncultured Polyangiaceae bacterium (assembly GCA_964440025.1). Classification (GTDB taxonomy): domain Bacteria; phylum Myxococcota_A; class Polyangia; order Polyangiales; family Polyangiaceae; genus NIC37A-2. Next base: position 4,264 of record CAYTRQ010000270.1, read on the forward strand.
CTCAGCTCGCTTTGCACAGACTTCGAGCGAGGGACAGGCACACCGGCTGGCGCTACGGAGGAGGCTCCGCATCACCTGGGCACGAGCAATCGTTTCATCGAGCTGGGGAAGTTTCTCAGCCGCGAGAGCCTTGAGCCTATTGGTAGAGCGGTCTCCCTTGGTCAAGCCATCGAGGACGACCTTGACCTCCGGCAGTTCGAAACCCAGCTCCTTGCAAAGGCGGACCATCCGGAGGCGAGTGAACACCTCGTTCGAGTACACACGCCGTCCGCTTCGTCGTGAGGGGGCGGGGAGCAACCCGATCTTTTCGTAGTAGCGAATGGTGGAAGATGGGACCCCCGACTGGGCGGCGATTTGGCCAATGCTCAAGTTCGGCATGATTTCTTCGTAGCTACGCTTGACTTAAAGTCAACTTCAAATCGTACGAGAGTGTCTCCACCTCCGAAGGAGACCAGAATGAATCAAAGAACGAATATTCCCGTCGCATGTACCTTGACGACCTCGGAACAAGCTCGGGCTTCCGAGGCCTACAAGAACGGGCTCTTCCGGCATGCCATTGAGCTTCGACCGCGAGAAGATGGCGCGTCGCTGCGCTTTGCTTGGGACGCCAACCGAATCAGAGAACTTGGAGAGTTCCTCGTCGTCGAGACCTCCTGCTGCGCGTTCATGGATCATTGGGTAGAAGTTCCGAGGGGAAAGCAAGACATCTGGCTTCACTTCACATGGCCGGAGGAGGCGCGCGAAGCGATGAGAGAGGAACTTCGCCAGATCTTGCCCGCCGGGCTAGAAGCAAAAAAACCAACGTCAACGAAGGGGCGCAGTCGAGGCTCCAAGTCGTGGCTCGCACGCGCCGGAGTAGGCTTCACCGGACTCGGATTGTTGTCCCTGGCCTGTTGTCTCGCTCCTGCCCTGGGCATGACTGCATTGGTGGCCGGGGGAGCGGGTCTGATGCCCTTCTTGGATCCAATTGCCGGCGGAGCGTTGGCAATTGGTGTAGCTCTGCTCGTCTGGTGGCAGCTCACTCGGAAGAAGACCAGCTGCGGTCCCGGGTGCTAGCCTGCTCGGATTGTCCAGGAAGCCCCTTCGGGCGGCCCAGACCTGCCCCACGCACCCAACGGCCTCCCGTTAAACGCCCCCACTTTCTGACTTCTTCTCCCCAAACCCGTTTTGTCGTTGAAGGACATGACCTGTCGTTGAAGGACATGACCTGTCGTTGAATGGCATGGAGTGTCGCTAAATGGCATGTGGCGTCCGAAGGGAGGAGGGCAAGGGAGAGGAACTATGCCAATGACGGAAAACCCTGGTTTCACCTTCGCTGTCCGCCTGCTCTTCGTGCTGCTCGCTGCTGACGTGGATCTGGACCAAGTGGTCCGTTTGGGATGGACTGGTTTGTTGACGGTTGCAGCTTTGATGTTTCTGGTCCGGCCCGCAGCCGTCATGCTTTCCACCATTGGAACGGAACTTCCCTTGCGGCATAACGGATTGAAGGAACGCACGCTACGGACCGCCGATGCCCCGTCCAAGGCGGGCTTCATGGTGCTGACGTCGGAAGAACAGGCCGTCAGGCGGCTCCGGGCCCACACGCGGTTGTAGGCCAGTATCACTAAAAATTTCCAGAGGTTTCTTAGATGGAGTTGCCGTTTCAGGGGGCCGATGAATGAGCAAGAGTGCGAACTCGCACGTTTCCGAGAAGTCAAAGCGCTGCCGACGTGCGACGCTCCCAACATGAAAGCCACTCCTGTTTCATCGATCGACCTCGGTTTGGGCGGCGCGCACGAGATATGCCGAGGACGCAAGGGCTTGTTGACCACTGCTTGCCTGCTCTCTCTCGTCGTGGGTTGCTCCAATGGATCGGCTCCGGGGGTAGACCCCCAGGGCAGTGGCGGAACTCCCGGGATGGGAGCAACCAGCAGCATGGGTGGTGCGACTGGAGGAACGAGTTCCAGCGGCGGAGCAGCCAGCAACACCGGTGGTGCGACTGGAGCAATCGGTCCTGAGATTGGTTTGGGTGGAAGTGCTCTTGGAGGTGCTCCGGGCGACTACGAATCGCCAGAGGTGGTCTGGCCGAGTGACGCATGTGTGAGCCAAGTAAGCGCGCTCTTGAGCCAGATGTCTTTGGAGCAAAAGGCGGCACAGATGGTCATGGGTCAGTACGAGGATGTCACCAATGCCGACGTTTCCGGTGAGGTCACGGGCACGGTCTTCGCGTCTGGGTCGGCGATCCCGGGTTCCAGCAGCCCGGACGATTGGGCAGACCTGATCGATGGCTACATCTCAGCCAGCCAAAGTACGCCCAACGGGGTGCCCATTCTTTTCGGTATCGACGCCGTCCACGGCAACAGCAAAGCCACGGGGGCGGTGATCTTTCCCCACAACATTGGACTGGGAGCCACACGCAACCCCGAGCTCGTGGAGCGGATCGGTGAGATCACCGCGTTCGAGATGATGGCGACAGGCGCGAGCTGGACTTTTGCCCCCGTACTCAGTGTGGCCCACGACGATCGCTGGGGGCGAACGTACGAAAGCTACAGCGAAGACCCGGCTGACGTGGCGCTGCTCGGGGCTGCTCAGGTGGTGGGTCTGCAGGGACGAGGGGGACTGGGAACCGGCTCTCCGGGCGTCATCGCTTGCGCCAAGCATTTCGCCGGTGATGGGCAAGCAACCTACGGAACGTCCCGCAAAGAACCCACTGGCTCGGACCCCGGCGGCCTTGTCGACCGTGCCGATGTGCGCATCGATGACGCCACGATGCTCACCTACGGGATCAATCCCTACATCCCTGCAATCAGAGCAGGACTCGGTTCGGTGATGGTAGCGGACACCACCTGGAACGGAGTGAACATGACGGGCCACAAGCGACTGCTCACCACGATTCTCAAGGAGGAGATTGGCTTTGCGGGGTTCGTCACCACCGACTGGGACGCCGCCATGCCCGATCAAAATGGGCCTGGTGTCGTGGCAGCCATCAACGCCGGAGTGGACATGCTCATGGCCGCAAACAATTGGACGGGGCAGCGTGACCAAATCATTGCCGCAGCTGGTAGTGACATCAGTCAGGAGCGTATTGACGACGCAGTGAGACGCGTCCTCACGGTCAAGTGCGAAGCTGGTCTCTTCGGCTGGACTCGCGACCCTTCCCTTCTCTCCGAAGTGGGCTCGGAGGAGCACCGCGCAGTGGGACGCCAAGCCGTTCGGGAGTCCCTCGTGCTCCTCGAGCACAAGGACGATGTGCTCCCCCTGACCAAAGGCAGCAACGTTTGGGTCACGGGAAGTGGTGCCGATGCGCTCGGGCGCCAGACCGGGGGATGGACCATCAGCTGGCAGAACGGTGGAAACAGGACAGAGGGGACGACCATCTTCGAGGGGATTTCCGCGGTGGCCAATGTGGTCCCAACCGTGGACGAAGCCGACGTAGCTATCGTTGTGCTCAGTGAGCCTCCCTATGCCGAGTGGCGTGGCGACGTCGCGTCGATCGACACGCTTCCAGCTGAGGACTTCGCGTTCTTGAGGGAGGCCAGGAACGCGGGCAAGCCAGTTGTAGCCGTGATCGTGAGCGGGCGTCCTGTGCTCATCACGGATCACCTGGATGACGCAGACGCTTGGGTTGCTGCCTGGCTCCCTGGAACGGAGGGAGATGGAATCTCCGAGGTACTGTTCGGCGACTACAACTTCAGCGGGAAGCTCTCCCATAGCTGGCCCGAAACCGAAGACCAGGTCACCTTGAACAAGGACGATCCGGACTTCACTCCCCTTTTCCCGTACGGGCACGGGCTCACCTACTAGTGCCTCGGCAACTCACGTTTCGAGCGGTTTCGAAGCCCTCCCAGAAG
>CAYTRQ010000271.1:0-8046 GCA_964440025.1 uncultured Polyangiaceae bacterium
CCGCCCTCGCCCCGAAGGGGCGGGCGACGAAGTGGCCATTTCGCGCCGCGAACGAACTCGCCTTTGGCATTCGCCAAACGACTCGAGCTCAGGGCCCTGGCACCCGGAGCCCGAACCCACCGATCGAACCTCAGCCATCCTACTTGTGGGTGAGACGGTGAAGTCATGCACCCGAGCCCCGCCGATGCCCACATCCATCTCCGTTGTGAGCGCTTCGTCGGCCGACACGGCAGTTTCCTCGTGATGCGCGATTGCTCCGACGCGGTCCATATTTTCGTGCACAGTGCCGGCAACGGATGCTACTCTACACTCTATGAGTGGAGTGCGGAGTCCTCAGGATGATGAGCCGGTGTTCTAGACCGCATTTCATCACGTCGGAGCACTCCGACGCCGCTGACCCGAGAGCGGGTGAGACGAGCATTGTCAGAGCCTCTCGGTCGGGTCTGTTCGAAGTAACCGGTGACTTGCTGAAATGCCGGCACACCCCCTTCGGGAGCGATGCGCTGGCGTTCTAGGAGGATGAGGTGACACTTCACGTCGAGGCAATCACGGCACCCAGCTTCACATTCACGCCTACCCAACAAGGCGATGAGCTTCACGTCACCTTCACTGGTACTGGCGACCTCGTTGCGGTCGAACCTCTCGGTACGTTCCTGAGAGAGGTTCGAGATGACGCTGTGCGCCTCCAGATATCACGACTCGTTCTCGATCTCAGAAAGCTATTTTTCATCAACTCGAGTTGCCTAAAAGCATTTGTCAACCTCGTCTTCTTTCTCAAAGATACGCCGCATCAACCGATGATCGAGTTTCTGACAGACGAAAAGCTGGCGTGGCAAGAGCGCGCCGTTTCACCTCTCCAGCGCATGTCGCCCCAGACCGTACGGATCACGAACGCGTAATCTCGACGGATCTCTATCGCTCCTTCTCGAGCAGTCGAACGTCGTCGATCCAAACGTCGAACGGCGTGTCGTCGGGTTCGATCAAGAATTGAATGCTATGCAACCTGGAAGGGTCGAGCGGTTTGGCATCATAACCACGACGGCGAAACTCCTCCCAGTGCACCTGGTAGGTCTTCCATTCGTCGCTCAGATCGATGGCTGCTCGGTGACCCAGATAACAATCTTCCTTGCAGGTTCCGCCGGCCGACACGGGAATGATACGCGGCTCACGAGCGCTCACTTGAACGCGCACGCCTCCCTTTGCCCGAAACGTCACCCCTCGGTACGCGCTGGCATCATAGCACCCGCCCTCGAGCACGAGCTCTAGTGAAGCTCCCCACTCTCGCAGCGATCCCTCCTTGAGATGAATCGCCTTCTGATTTTCCGCAGATCTCTCCGGCTCCGGCAACTGGCTCGGAACAATGAAGTTGTCCTTCGCCGTGTCACTCTGATCGGTCACATAGATCCACACAGCGCGACGTCCGTCACGTCGCGCTGGCCGGAACCGATCATGCTCGAAGTCGTCAACCAACGGCTCATTGCCGCGAGCCACCGCAGGTTCCGAACATGGTGCCGTCGTTCGTTGCGCCTCGCCCGAAGAGCGTTCGCCCGAGGAACCCTCGCCCGAGGAACCCTCGCCCGAGGAACCCAAGCTCTGCTGGATCGTTTCCACTGAGTCCCCTTTCGGCACAACGGGTGTCTCGGATTGAACGCTGCTCACCTCGGGAGCCACCTCAACCGTGGTCCCCCTCGAAAAGGGCCACCATGACAGCGCAATTCCCACAATTCCAGTGAGCCCCGCGGCCACCGAAATCCTCAAGGCGATCGAGCGCCGGCGAACGCGGCGCTGACGAACAGCTCTCATGGTGCCGAGAATCGACTGCTCCAAATACTCCGGTGGATGCTCCGCCCGAGCCCTTTCTAAGAGTTCTGCGCGAACCCGGGATTCATCTTCCGTCATTGCCCACCTTTTCAACAAATCGGCAACGTGCAAGCGCCATATCAAACTTCTTTCTGGCCCGATGTAGACGTGAAGCGAGTGTTCCTTCCGAAATCCCAAGTGCCGCCGCAGCCTCCTTCGGAGCAAGCTGCTCAACCTCCACCAGAATGAACACTTCTCGAAAGTCCAACGCCAATGTCCCTAAGAGCTCTTCCAGCAATAGAACGGCTTCCTGCTGCTCGACGGCTCGGTCGGGCGGTGTCTCTCGACTCACGGGCTCCGGCACCGCCTCTACGTCAGTGCGCCAATGCGCCAAAGAAGGAATTTCGTCCAAGACGACCGAGCGGCGACGCCGACGCGAGCGCCGATACTCGGCCGCCTTGCGCATCGCGATGCCAACGGCAAAAGCACGCTCCGAACCTGGCTGCACCGCCTTTTCTCGCAACGCATAGGTCACGAACACTTCCTGGCACAGGTCATCGCAATCGGCTTCGGCAACTCCCGCACGACGAAGTACCCGCCACACCGTGGCTAGATCACGCCTCACTACCTCGTCGATCGACAGACAATCCATCCAACCACTGATGACTGCGCGGCAACCACGGCGCCCCAGTCGGGGAGCAAGGCTATCGAGAGCAGTAGGCCAATGCCAGTAGTTCCAACTAATGAACACTTTCTCTTGGCATGGCCTTCGACCATCTCAACCTTCCCAATAAATCGCCAGAGGATAAAAAAAGTGAATCGCCACGCATGCCGGTTCCTCGGCTCCTCATTCAAAGGGCGATCAGCAGGGCCAGACGCGGGACAGCGAGATCGACGAGAGAATTTTCACACAAAACATAGAAATCGGGAAGCTCCCGGCCAGGAGCGGCCATCGGGAGAGTAATGCCACGCCGCGATCTCCCTTTTGGGCGCACACCGACCCCAACGCAGCGACACGGTTTGGAGACCAAGAGTTGGCTCACCGGGGAGGCCAGCCGTCCTCGTCCCACCGCTCTTTTTCGTCGGGGACTGGCCACTCTCGCCGCCTTTGGCTTTCTGCCCGTAGCCTGTAGCGAAGAACCCGACACCTCGAGCGATGGGTTGGGAGGCTCGGACGGCGTGGTGATCGTCGGCAGCGGCGGGCTAGCCAGCGGAGGGAGCAACTCTACGGAAGGAACAGGGGGAACGGGCGGGTCGATGGAAGTCACGCCCCCCGAGCAAGAGGTCTGCACGCTCGGGGGCATGGAAACACGTGCGAAATCTGGCGGCAGCCCTCTCATCGACGATTTCGATGATGGTGACGATCGGTTTTCTGGAAACGGTGTGATCGGACAGTGGTTTTCCTATGATGACGAGACTGACGGAACCCAGAGTCCCGACAGCAACAACGACTGGGCTCCCGAGCCTGGCGGAGTCACCGAGAGTGGCTACGCTTTACACCTCCAAGGAGGAGGCTTTACCACTTGGGGCTCTGGTCAATCAGCCGTGCTCGCTTACGAAAGCGGCGAAAATTGCCTGCTCGATGCCTCGATTTACGACGGTATCAGCTTCTGGGTCCGAGGGACCATCGAGCCCACCGAAGACGCTGATCTCATCGATCGGGACCAAGGAGCATTGATCGTCATCCTCACGGACAAGGATGTCATTCCCATCGAGGACGGCGGTAGGTGCGATCCCCAAGAAGGAACTTGTTGGGACGCACATCGCGTCCGCATCAAGCCTGACGAGTGCTGGCAACGCTACGCCTTGAGCATCAGTGAGTTTGCCCCCGATGGATTTGGCAATTCTGATGAAAATCTCAACCTCTCTGAATTGGTCAATTTGAGCTTCTCCGTGGCACAGGACCAGAACTTCGATCTTTGGATCGACGAATTGAGCTTCTACGAAGGCGACCCACCAGCGGAAGAGAAGATTTGCCCGGGTGGCATGGGGGGCGCTGGCGGTGCCGGTGGTGGTTGAGAACTGTTCCCGTCTCTCAACTTCTCCCGTTTCTCAAACTAGATGATTCGACTCGCATTTTCGATCGGCGGAAGCCAGCGTAGCGAAAATCTGCCACAATGATCAAATGGGTGCTTTGGGAGGCACAGCCGTCCAAATGTGTATGAAGACTCTCAGAATCAAACCTCTTGTGATGCTTCTTTTCCTTTCCAGCGCCCTCTTCGGTGCCGGCTGCCAGTCGGTCGAGGGCATCTGGCCGGAGGGAGCAAGACTCGATGAAGTCGAGGCCAGAGCAGTCCTTGCTCATGAAAATTGTTCAACGCCAAGCCCTGGCGAAACTCCTCTCCGCCGACTCACCAATGCCGAGTACCGAAACACTCTCGAAGACTTGGGAGTTCCGGCCGCCGAGGTGGCAAAGGTCGCCAACTCCTTACCCAGCGAACCTATCTCTCTAGGTTTTCGCAATGGAGCTCGCGCCCTGAACGTCGACGCACTTCTGGCGCAGGAGTATTCACGAGCAGCGCAGGCATTAGCTGGATACTTTCGGGCCGACTGTTCGAGTGTGAATGACTCCCGGGCCTGCGCTCGGGACTTCGTCAGTGAACTCGGCTTGAGCCTCTACCGCAGGCCGCTGACGAGCAGCGAAGTGGAAGCCCACTTGGCCATCTTCGATCAAGCTACCGAGGGGGGAGACTCTTTCGGTCGGGCCCTTCGCTGGGTTGTGGAAGCGATGCTCCAGAGCCCCCATTTTCTTTACCGTGTAGAGATCCCTGAAGAATCGGTCAGTCGAGTCACCGGCTACGAAATGGCGAGTCGCTTATCGTACACATTCTGGCGCTCCGGCCCAGACCAAGAACTGCTTGCAGCTGCCGAAGCTGGGGAGCTGCAGACCGATGAGCAAATTCGAGTTCAGGTCGAGCGCCTTCTGAATGATGAAAAGGCTCTGCGCCTCTACGAGTTCTTCGAACAATGGCTCGACCTCGACGAACTTCACGAGATCGAGCGCAACCCGGAACTGTACCCCGATCTTCCCGGAAATCTCGCTCGACTGCTTCGGGCCGAAAACCGCGCCTTCGTCACGGGGTTGCTCAAGCGTGGCGACTCGGATCTAGGGGAGCTCCTGACCACCGAACGCACTTTCGTCAACGCCGCTCTTGCCGAGCACTATGACATCGATGGTGATTTCACAAATAGCTTCGTGGAGGTCGAGGCTCCCGGTCGCAGTGGGGTCCTCACTCAAGGAATGCTCGCCGTCCATGACGGTCCCACAAGAACTTCTATTGTGCGCCGCGGCCTAAAAATCCGAACGGACTTTCTTTGCCAGACGGTGCCCAAACCACCGGACGACGTCGACGTCACGCTTGAGGGGATCGGGCCAGAGGCAACCCAAGCAGAACGCCTCGAACAACATCGCGAAAATGCTAGCTGTTTGGGATGCCACCAAATGATGGACCCCATTGGCGTGGCCTTCGAAGAGTTCGATGCAGTGGGGAGACAGCGCACCCAAGACGAACATGGAGCTCCGATCACCACGGAAGGCGAGCTCACGATGACGATGGACATCGACGGCAAGGTCGACGGCGTTGGTGAGCTCGCCGAGGCCCTCGCAAGTAGTCGCGAAGTGGAGCAGTGTTATCTGCTTCAGAACTTCCGGTTTTTCTTCGGTCGCGACGCCGCTCAGCGCGATCTCTGCACCCAAGCTCAGTTCACCAAGCATTTTCAAGACAGCGGGCAAAATCTCCCCGATCTCTTCCTTGGCCTCGCTCAGACCGACGCCTTCCTCTACAAAGCGGGATCCAGCCCCATCGGAGGTGAATGATGAACCCTCGTACTCGCCGCGTGCTTCCCCGGCGAACCGTGCTCCGTGGAGCCGCCGGAGCGGCCCTGTCGCTTCCTTTTCTCGATGCCATGCGCCCCCAGCGCGCTCGTGCCCAAGACGCGTCGATTCGACGTCTGATTTTCGAATTCAAACCCAACGGCGACGAGGTCGATCGCAGATTCGCCACCGAGCACGAGAGGGACTTCGTACTCGGCGAGTTCTTGGCACCTCTCGAGCCTTATCGGGACGATCTGTTGTTCGTTCATCGTCTGGATAAGAACTTTCACCGTCTTGAGCCCACCGAACAAGCAGACAAGCATCAACAAGGAGGGAGCTCGCTCGCTCCCTGGCCTGCCGGTGAAGGCGACTTCCCCGTGGGTGGCGAGGAGCGAACCGTAGGTTATGTGCTGGGCCCTAGCGCCGACTACGCGATTGGCGATCGGGTGGTTCAAGAGCATTCCGAGGTCCCCTACCGACACCTCGTTTTCCGTGTCGGCGGAAGACACAATGATATCTGGAATCTGCATTCCCATGCGGGCCCAGTGGGAAGCAAAAATCCCGTGCTGCCTGAGACTGATCCATTCGCCGCCTACACGCGGCTATTCGGATTCTTCGAGGACGAGCGAAGCGCGGCAGAACTCGAGCATCATCTCAAAATGGAGCGCTCCGTCCTCGATCTCGTCCGCTCGCAAACTCACTCCTTGAGTCGAAAACTGGGATCTCAAGACCGCCAACGTCTCGAGATCCATGAGGAAGCCATCCGCGATTTGGAAAGGACCTTACAGCGGGGCCCACTCTCTGCGGGATGCGAGGCGATCGATTTGGGGGATCCCTTCGACGTCTACAACTCGGAAATGCACGTGGACTGCGCCCTGGCCTTCTTCAAAATCACTGCGCTCGCCTTCGCCTGTGATCTGAGTCGAGTCGTCAACTTCAATTGGCACGGCAATACGAGCCAGCGCGTCTACCGCAACCTCGGCCTCGAAGAAGGGCACCACGACATTTCACACAAAAGCGACGAGGCTTCCTTTGCCTCGATTCGGTCCATTCACAAACATCTTTGGGAAAGCACTTTGCCGCTCTACGAAGAACTTCTGGCCATCCCCGAAGGCGATGGTACACTGTGGGACAGCACTGCCGTCGTCCACTGGAACGAGCTGGGACAAGGGGACACGCACAGCGTCCATGATACGCTCACCGTCATCGGTGGCGGTGCCGACGGCTTCTTCCAGAAAGGCCGAATGATCGACTATGAGCAAAAAGGAGGTTTCAGCGATCTGCTTGTTGCCTGCTTTCACTACATGGGATTCGAGGACGTGGATGTCTTCGGCGACCCCCGCCTCAGCGAAGGCGAGGGACCGCTCAAAGGCATCATTGCCTAGAACGGCGGAGGTGTCAGGCGCCGTTCAATTCCCCGAGGCGCCGGCGGCGCCGATCGAGGAGCCATCGGCGGGAATCGAGAAGATGCGGATCGTTCGCGATTGAACGGCTTGGAATGTACCCCCTTCGCGGAAGGCCGGATCAACATAGCCTTCGTTGGTTCTGGTGAACCTGAGCGACACCTCACAACTGTCATTTTCCTCTTCGCTCGAGAGCGACTGAATCTCCCTGCTAAGAAAAGTATGGGATCCCGTGTCCGACGTGACCCCAGTTCGATCTCTGATGCAAATGCCGTCTATCTCCCATCCTATTTGCCCCGAATCGTTGTTCTCCCACTCCACCGTCACATCACTATCGCGCGGCACCTCGTCTCTTTCCTGGAAACCCACCAGCCTCAAGGAAAACGGCGGCGGAAGTATGACCTCGGAGTCAGAAGCATCCAAATCCTGATCGCCGCGCTCGAAGGCAATCCTCATTGCTCCCTCCTCATCACCCTGCATCACGGCTTCATAGGGAGCTCCAGCGCCGCTCCGTCGTTTCGCCATGATCTGTATGTCGCGGTTCTTGGAGGCGAGTAGCCTGTCATCGCCATCAAGCTCAGCAAACGTGTTGCTGGAACCTCCACCAACTCGTAAGCGAGCCTGGACGAGTGTGTCTCCGTCGCCATAGGCGTAAGCCGCATAATCGGCAAAATAGCCGGAAGTGCGTACGTCATCGGAGTCGACGTCGACGAAGCACCCCGTCTGAAAGAGGGCGACCACGAGAGAAAGGACGCCCAAAAAGGCCTGATTGAAATGCATCGTTAAAGCGGCTCCTTCGCAAGAAAGGTTTTAAAATCTCGACCGAAGATGAGCGGTCACCTTCCGCATACCAAATTCATGCCAACTCAGTCCGACCACCGCGACATTCTCCGTCCACGTAGGGCCCCGTGTTCTCTTCAGTCCGCCCAACACGCCAAGTTGCTGGTGCTCCTCTCCGCCGAAGGCAACAAAGGTCGGCGTTCTGGCTCCTGGCTCTCAGCACCGTTCCCGACCCTATGGGAACTCCGT
>CAYTRQ010000272.1:0-6213 GCA_964440025.1 uncultured Polyangiaceae bacterium
TCCCTCCCTCGACCCCTCCTGTGCGCCCTGAATCCTTTTGGAATTCCTATGCTCCACCTTCGACTCACGTTCCAGCCTTCTTGACGCCCCCTCGGGCCACACGAAGGGGCTCAGCGGGTCGCGTTGGCGATGAAGAGCTTCGGCTTCTCCGATGATGTCCTTCGGGAAGGTTGGGCACGACTCGAAGCCACCGCCGAGCTCGCGATGATGGAAGAGCCTTCGGCGGGACCCAACCCCAAGATTGTAGAACAGCTCGATCAATTCGAAAACGTCTGGTTCGGGGTGACCAAGGCAACCTTGAAGAGCAACTTCCCTGCCGTTCACGACGCTCTGTTCGCAAAGCTCTCTCAAGCATCCGGTCGCGACGTGGCCATGACCGTGGGCACTTTCTTGAAGCGCGTCCGCGAGATGGAGGCCGGAGAGGGCGCCTACTCGGAAGAAGGTCAAGCTGCACGCGCACTGCTCGCCGAACGAGGCCTCACTGAAGATGTCGTCGTCGAAGCAGAAAAGCTCATCGCCGGAGTCAAAACCACCGTGAAGGTGGACGAGTCAGAATGGACTACGAAAGAACGAGAAGAGAAGGCCTTCGCTCACCTTTGGGATTGGTATCTCGAATGGAGCGCCATCGCTCGCATTGCCGTGAAGGACCGTCGGCGTTTGCGGTCGATGGGCTTCCTGAACAGTCCGAGCAGCGCCAAAGACACTGAAGAAGAAACCGATGATGAATCAGACTCGGAGACCGACGCCGTGAAGAAAGCCGCCGTTTCCGATCGACTCGAGACCGTCGATCCCGAGAAGAGTGGACCGGTCGCTGCAGAATGACGGGGCGCGTGCAGCCGTCTTCTCCTGTCATCAAATGGCCGCCAGGCATGGGTATCCTGGCGGCCGCGCGGCGTTTCCGACGAGGACCCAGTATTTCGAGTAGCTCCGCGATTTCGGGACATCAAAGATGGAATCAGTCCACCCGGGAATCCGGCAGCCCACGAACGGAGCCACCCACCTTCACCCCGAAAGGAGTGGGCGACGCAGCGGGCTGCACACAGAGAGACATCGAGGGCCCTCGTGACGTCGTGGGCGGAGCCTCACCCTGCGGGTTGCGAAGCTCGACAACCACCCCCTTCTCGCGCTCAAGAAAGGCCAGGCCCTCTAAAGACGTTCAATCCAGCAGCATCGGATTCCGGCGGCAGATCGCACCGACCCCGTGTTCGGTCCATCGATATCGACGAGATGACCATTCATCTTGATGTGCCCCCAGCTGGATCCAACGTGAGGTGATGCAGATTCGAAAGCAATCGCGCTGGCATTCGTCTTGCTACCGATGACGACATGAACGAGATTGAACGAGCACGTTGGATTGCAAACACATGAGCGCTCTCGACGACTATGTGCACCAGACGGAGAAACGTTTGAAGCATTGGGGAGGCGAGCTCGACAAGTTGGCGCAAAACGCTCTTTCCGCCGATCCGGCTCAGGCGGAAAAATTAGAACATCGCCGAGTGGAACTGCAGAAGAAGCTCGACTTCGCTCACAGCCGACTGGAGGCTCTCCGCGGCGCAGGTGAGCACCGTTGGGAGGCCTTCAAAGAAGAGCTCGAGCTTTCGCTTCGCGAACTCCAGAAGTCGTTCAAGAGTGAACTCTGAATCGGCCTGGGTCGCGTGGCTCGGCCCGTCCACTGACTCCTATTGCGCCGACGCGAATCCTCCGCTGCGAGGCATCGCTTTCAGGTACTTGAACAACTCGCTTTCGGTCGAAAGAACGAGTCTCGACTCCTTGGCCAGCACGGTCTTGTAGGCCTCCATCGTCCGACTGAACTCGTAGAACCGAACGGACTCCCGATTCTGGTTGTAGGCCGCGGCGTAGATCTCCGTGGCCTTCGCATCTGCCGTACCGCGAATCTCTTCGACTTGCTTGTAGGCTTCGGACTGGATCTTGTTGAGGTCGCGCAGGCGGTCTCCCGAGATGCGCGCGGCTTCGCCGTTGCCTTCCGAGAGAAACCGTTCGGCGATTTGGCGTCGCTCACTGATCATGCGATCGTAGATCTTCGGCCGAACGCTTTCGTTGTAGTTGATGCGCTTGAACCGAATGTCCAGCAGCTCGATCCCGAACACGAGCACCTTTTTGGCCGCGGCTTCGAAGATTTCTCGTTCGACCAAGAGCCGACCCTTCGTGATCGGGACGAGCGACCCGACGTCCTGTTTGCTCTCGTCGTCGTCGTCGGGCTCGACGAAAACGACTGACGGTTTTCGGTTCTTCGTCGTGCGGATCAACTCGATCAACAAGTGCTTCGCTACCGCATTTCTCGTCTCGCTTCCGAGAATGTCATCCAAGCGAGATTGGGCGCTTCTTTCATCGCGTAGACGAAGAAAATACTGCAGTGGATCGGTGATCCGCCAACGGGCGAAGAGGTCGACCGAGATGTAGAGCTTGTCCTTGGTCGGCATGTCCGAAGGATTCCCGTCCCATTCGAGGATGCGCTTGTCGATGGGGTTGATGTCCTGAATGAAGGGGACCTTCATCTTGATTCCCGCCGACGTGATGGGTTGCCCGACAGGGTCGCCAAACTGGGTGATGATGACCTGCTCGACTTCATCCACCTCGTAGAGGCTGCTGCTGATGACGAAGCCCGAGAGAAGAAGCAGCGCCACGAGAGAAAGCTTGCCCTTGCTCACTGCGCACTCCCATGGGGGGATAGGTTCAGAAGCGGGAGAACTTGCGACGACGCACCATCGACGATGATGGTTTCCTTCACCCCGGGGAGCACCCCCTGGAGCGTTTCGATGTAGATTCTGCGGAGCGTCACCTCGGGAGCCTTCTTGTACTCGACGAACAAGGCGTTGAACCGGGCGGCGTCTCCTTCCGCTTCGTTGATCCGTCGGATCCGGTACCCGTCCGCCTCCCGAATCCGCTGATCTTTCTCACCCAGGGCAAGCGGCACGACCTTGTTGTAGGCGCGGCGCGCCTCGTTGATGAGTCGCTCCTTTTCTTGTTGCGCCTGGTTCACCTCGTTGAACGAGTCTTGTACCGGTTTTGGCGGGTTGATGTCCTTGAGCTGCACTTGATCGATGCTGACGCCAATGGCGTACTTTCGTGAAAGTGCCTGCATCTTGATGAGCGCATCGTTTTCGATTTCCTGACGTCCTACCGTAATGACCTCGTCCACCGTTCTGTCGCCGACGACTTCTCTCATGACGGACTCAGACACGTATCTGAGGGTTTCCTTTGGCATCCTGACCTCGAAGAGAAATCTGAAGGGGTGGGAAATTCTGTACTGAACGACCCATTCGACGAGCGCTGCGTTGAGATCGCCCGTGACCATTTGGGCCACCAACTGTGCCTCGTCCGGTTTTCCTCCCTGAGAAGGGTCTCGAGCCCCTGGCGTGGTGAACCCGAACTCTTGCTTCAGTTGCCGCTTGACCGGCAGGACCGTGGCCGTGTCGATCCCAAAAGGAAGCTTCGCGTGTAGGCCTGGAGGAACGGTCACGACGTATTTTCCAAATCGTTGGACGAGTGCAACCGAATCGCTTGGGACGGTGTAGACGGCGGACCAAGCTCCCGCGCCCAGCAATAGAAGGAGAGAGAGGTAGATCCACAGGTGGCGTGGGTCGCCCATCCAACGTTTGCGGAAGCCTTGGAGGCGTCTTCTCACATCCGGCAGGCCGTGGAGGTTTCCGCCGGAGTCGCTTCCGCTCTCTGAATCGCTCACGCAGTCCTTCCCGGGATTGCCGCGCGAGAGCGAACGGGGCAAAAATCCTGGACGAAGCTCGTTGGCCGTCCAGCCGCTCTCGCCTCGGGCGTGAGGTGGATGAAGTGTCGCATTGGTACACACAGGAGCAAGACTCGGGCCAAGCCGAACTGCCGAGGTTCGGCGCGATTGTCGGTGCGACCCGTGCGGGGACCCGTGGCGCCCTTCCCCGTCAAGCAGTCAGACTGGCAGCGCGTGCCATCAATTTGGTCAAGTGCCTGGCTCACGGGCTAGACGAGGTGCTCGCCCGTTTTCACCGAGACGCTTGCCGGTAAGACGACTGGCTTCCCGTTGCCCGTCCTGGCTCTCGACTCGAAGTTTCCCAGATCGAGAAGCAGTACTTCGGTGGGCTCGGTGACCCGCATCGACGCGGCGTCTTCCCCAGTCAGCCCAGCGCCATCTCCGGTTTCGAGCACCTCGGAGCCCACCCTCAGGGAACCGCTGACGACGTGGAGCCAGGCCCCGCGTCCCTTCCCGATGGAGTGCACGACGTGTTGGCCTGGGGCGAGGATGGCCGAGTACAAGAAGGCATCTTGATGGATGGTGAGTGATCCATCGACGCCCCCGGGGGACGCCACGAGTCGCAGGCGACCTCGACGGTCGGCGACAGTGAAGCGACGCCGTTCGTGGCCCGGTTGCAGCCCAAGCCGGTCGGGCCGCAGTCGAAATTGGAAAACGTGCGCCTCGTGTTCGCTCGAGGGATTCAATTCCGAATAGCGAAGCCCGGATCCCGCCGTCGTTCGCTGAAAGTCACCCTGCAGCAGAGCCCCCGTCATTCCCAAGGAATTCTCGAACGCGAGGGCACCGGAATGGACGTACGTGATGATCTCCATGTTGACTCGGGCTTCGCTCACGGCCGCCCTCCGGGCGAAACGTCCTTCTCTCAGGACCTCGAGGTTGCCAAAGCGGTCGAAGGGTTGCTCAGCGGATGGGGCAAAGGTGAGCCAAGCGTCTTGATCCATGATGGCTTCTCGAACTCGCTCTGCAGACTTTCGGACTAGAATCACTGTTGGGGCTCGCTCTCGCGGTTTGCTTGCTCGAGACGCAGCAAACGGGCGGCCCGACGAGACGAGCTCCCCCTGACGAGACTCCTTCCCAGCATCTTCTGGGCGACCTCCCGAGGCACCGCAAGCTTCTGCGCGAGCTGACCGAGGAAGTCCGGCTCGTCTTCGACCCCATGGGAAGGGTGGACCCCAGACACCTCTGGGGGCTGCGGAGGTCCCTGCTGGGTTCGCATCACGACCTCCCCATAGTCGGTCGGTGGTGCTGGGCTTTGTGGGCAGCCAGGCGTTCGGTCTCACTTTCCGCGAATGCAGCGGAAGCGGCCACGAGGAATCTTTCTGAAAGGGGCATGATTGTCTCCGTTGGGTTGGGATGGAGGCCGTAGGAACAGTCGTCGGTCCCAAGCCGTACCACCATCAAAGCAAGTCTCGCGCCATCACGACATGCGGCTGGAGCCATCGTGGGTCGATCGCTTCGGTCATCGTTTCAATCCCGGTGTCGCGTCGGGCAACGAGGTGACCGGTCTTTCGGTCATTGCGGGGTTGACGTCGTCAATTTGAACGAGTGCCAGTCGATCGGCCTCGGGCCCGAGCTTCCACTCGAGTCGTCACCTAGAACTGCGCACACCATCCACTCGTCTCACTGGCTTCTCAGGACCAATCCGGCGCTGGCGTGATTCGTGCTTTGGATCCGGCCATGGAAAGCAAAGACCAACGAGTTGGAAAGATGGAAAAGCAGCTCTCGGATTGGGGAGCTCGAATCGACGAACTGGCCAACAGAGCTTCGACAGCTGGCGCCAAGGCAGTCGAAAAAGAGCAAGTGCACGTCGCCGAACTCCGCGCGAAGCGAGGCGCCCTCGAAGCCAAGTTGATCGAGTTGAAGGCCGCGGGCAAGGAAAGCTGGAGCACGCTGAAGAAGGGTGTGGACAGTGCTTACGAAGAACTCGAAGTCGCTTTCAAAAAGGCGACGAAGTAGGACCATGAAAAAAACCGAGAAGCCCCTCATCTCTTGGGTGAGCCAAGGATGAGGGCCGCGAGCCACTCGCGTGGGGGCCCGCCCACGAAGTGGCATGGCATTTGCGACACAGTGGGTGAGGAACATGAAACGACGACACGTCACAAAGAAGATCCATCAACAGCTCGGCAAGGCGGAGGACCTCGTCCTCTTCTTTCTTCGCGCTTTTGTGGGGTTCATCTTCGTAGCCCATGGCACGATGAAGCTCGCGGACCCAATGGAGACGACTCAGCAAATGGCGGCGCTTGGGTTCCCTCTTCCAGGCATCGCCATGGCCCTGGCCACCTGCGGCGAACTCGCTGGTGGTTTGGGCCTGATGCTGGGCGCCTTCACCCGTCTGGCCGCCCTTGGCCCCGTGTTCACGATGCTCGGGGCGATCTTCGCCGTGCACTTGGGCAATGGGATCTTTGGGGCAAACGGCGGCTGGGAATATCCGCTGACCCTGCTTCTCGCGT
>CAYTRQ010000272.1:6223-8026 GCA_964440025.1 uncultured Polyangiaceae bacterium
TGCCCCGCCTGCGCGAGCACCGATCTCGAGAAACAGCTGTCGGTGTTTGCCGTCAGCGGTGGTGGAAAATACAGCCTGGACGCTTGGGTTCAGCGTGTGAGGCTTCGTGGACTCGCCCGGGAGCACGTGAGTGCCGAATGATGAACAGTTGGGCGGGGCATGGACGCCGTGCCGGCCCCCATCCCACTTTGAGTGATCGGCACATCAGTATGATGGTTTCGAGGGAGCCAGAGCCGAACCTCGAGGCAATGAAGTGCTGTGCGCCTGGAATCCCGACAGTTTTCACCTCGTGATCGTCTGCGAAACGGCCACACGTCGTTTGTCGGCACGGCTCTTGCTCTGCAGTCGACGTGGGGGACGAAGTTTTCCCCAGAAAGTAGAGAACGATGAATACCCTGGAAACGAACCTCACTCTGGTCCTTGCGCTTGCTGCCGGTACGGTGGCCTGTGGGAGCGCCGCACTCCCGAGTGAGTCGATGACGTCCGCCAAGGAGGCGGTCAGCGCAGCCGAGGCCGTGGGCGCGAAGGATGAACCGCAGGCGGATCTGCATCTGAAGATGGCCCAGGACGGCATCGTCGAAGCGGAAAAACACATCGCCGACGGCGAGAACGAAGAGGCTCAGCCTCTGTTACAGCGTGCGATTGCCGATGCCGAGTTGGCGCGGGAGCTGACCAGCGAAGCCGCCAAGAAACGGGCGGCAGAAGCGGCTCTAGCGCGACTTCAAACTTTGGAACAAGGCGCCGCGGCGCGAGGAAGTGGATCATGATGAAGCGAACGAAAATTGTTGGCGCCCTTGCGGCGATTTCTCTCACAGGTTGTGCGGCGGCGCAGCCCTCGCAAGAGCTCCTGGATGCACGTCAGGCGATGAACGAGGCCGACGCTGGCCACGCGCCCGAGTACGCCCCCAGCGAACTGAAAGAGGCCCGTGACATCCTCGCGGACGCCGAACGTCAGAAGGATGGTTCTTCGGAAGAAGTGCAATTCGCCTATCTCGCCGACCGCGCTGCAAAACAGGCGAAGTCGCACGGAAACGCCCTTTTCTTCGTCGAACAAACGAAGGAAAACGACGCTCGCTACAACCAATTGCAGGAGGACGGACGCATCGAGGCGGAGCGAAAGATCGAAGAAATGCAGCGCCAGTTGGAAGACGTCGAAACGCAAATGCAAAATAAGGATGCCAACCTCGTGGCGCTCGGCGCTCGCAAGAGCGAGCTGGAGGCCGCCCAGCAACGGATGGCGAACGAACTTTCGGCATCCACCTCTGCTTTGGCTGTCTCCGAGAAGGCTCGGAAGGAAGCCGACGCGCGCGCTGCGGCCGCGATTGCGAGCCTCAGTACTCTGGCAAACGTGAAGGAGGAGGCGAACCGGACCGTCGTGACCCTCTCGGGGTCAGTGCTGTTCAAGACGGGAGAAAGCGCCTTGCTTCCCCTAGCCGAAGACAGTCTCACTCGGGTGGCTGACGCGCTCATGGACTTTTCTACCGACCGAAGGATTGTCATCGAGGGGCACACGGACTCTCGAGGAGAGGACAGCGCTAATCAGAAGCTCTCTCTGTCTCGGGCCGAATCGGTGATGAAGTACTTGCAAAGCCGAGGTGTGGAGGCGAAGAGAATGAGCGCGGTGGGGCGTGGTGAGTCTCGACCTGTTGCCTCCAACGAGACGGCCGAAGGAAGAGCTAACAATCGACGAGTGGAACTCGTCATCAGCAAGTAGAGCTGAGACATGGGTCTGCCCACGAGAGTGGGCGCCCTGTCGACAAGACGGGCGCCGCAGCTGCGGTGTGGTAGTGCAAGCGACATGAA
>CAYTRQ010000273.1:0-4992 GCA_964440025.1 uncultured Polyangiaceae bacterium
TTGCGAGCGCTCGGGGAAGCTGCCGATTGGGGAGCCAGTGTCGAGATCTGGGATGCCTTAAAAAAAGGAGGGGCGATGGTCTGTTGCCTCTCGGGAGGCATACTTCCCCAACTACCGAGTGATTGCGGACGAGGGGGCTGCTGGTGCTGTGATGCCCCTCCCCGGACGTCCGATTGACCAGGCGTTCCCTGACTGTCTGCGCGAGCAGGGCGTGGCGAAGTTGACTGAGCTCTGTTCGGGGTGCTGCCATCTCCGCTCCCGGAGGACGGAGTCGAGTGAGGCTCGGAGGAGGTTCCTCGGCGGTGCACAAGCACGAGTTCCTCTACCGCGTTGACGTCGGCAAGGGCCACCGACGAGCGTCCTTCCCAGGCTGCGTGAGCCGTGGCGGCATGAGACCATGTGATGTCCGCCCGGAGCCCTTCAACCTCTGCTGCGTGGCAGCGCTCCGCGATGTTTTCACTGAGCGCCAGAGGGCAGTCGACGTCTGAAAGGACTTTTTGGGCGGCCTCAATGCGTTCGACGAGCTCTTGTTGTTGCTTTTCGAACCGCTGGCAAAATTCCCAGGGATTTGCGTCGAAATCCTTTCTTCGACGGACAATCTCGATGCGCTCGTCGATCGAGTGGTGGTTTTCCAGTTGCACGACGAGCCCGAAACGATCTTGAAGCTGGGGTCTGAGTTCCCCCTCGTCGGGATTCATGGTGCCGACCAAAAGAAACCTGGCGGGGTGACTGTGGCTGATTCCGTCTCGCTCGATACGATTTTCACCACTTTCGGCAACGTCAAGCAGCTGGTCGACAAGTGAATCGGGGAGAAGATTGACCTCGTCGACGTAAAGGACGCCACCGTGAGCTTTTGCCAAAAGGCCGGAGCGAAAGGACACAGAACGCTCATTCAACACTCCCTCGAGACTGAGGGTTCCCACGAGCATCTCTTCTGTCGTCCCCAATGGAAGATTGACAAAAGGCGGTCGGTTGCCGTCTTGCCAGGGCAGGATGCCGGCCATGGCCCGGGCGAGCGTCGACTTGGCGCTGCCGCGGGGACCACTGACCAGCACCCCTCCGACGTGCGGGTTGATCGCAGCCAAAATGAGCGCCTTCTTCAACGACGCTTGGCCGGCGACGGCGACGAACGGAAAATCAGGCATGACTCGAAGAAGTGTCAGCCTGTTGGGCAGTGCGCTGCCTTACGAATAAAACCATCAGAGACCCCTTTGGCACCCACCGTACCTGTGAAGGACATTTGTTGACGAAACAGGCCGGTCTTCGGGCTCAGAGAAGGAACTTCCTCTGCCTACGCCTTCCCAGAAATCTCCAGTGGCACTGTGTAGGCGACTCTCTTTTACCGATGCGGGGGCAGCGATGGGATGGGCCGAATTGCTGGCCGTACCATACTTCCCGATTATCCCCAGTTCTACCCGACATGAGCGGAAATAGCCTCGGAACAATCGCCGCGGAACGGTCCACTGCAACCAGTTCGTTGCCGGGCTGACTGCACCCCCAGCAAGTTATTGCTGGCTGGGCGCACTCTGATCGGCGCAAACCGACCCCCAAAAAAGGGAGAGCGGATCGGGGCGACGGGCCAAAAACGGCCTCCGAGGGAATTTCAATCAGACAGAATCTTGAGGCACCTGCTCGTTGACGAGGAGCATCGTAACGGTACCGGCCTCGGCGTCAAGTCCCTTGCTTGTCTTGCCGTTTGGTCGAGAGCAGTGGTTATTCTCAATTGGATGGAGATTTGCAGATGCTCGGCGAAGCGAAGGGCAGTCATTCTTCCCGGGAAGTCTTTGCGTAGGGTGCCGGGAGGTTCCTTGCGCCGGTCGCCGAGCGGAACTTGAAAGGAGAGCATTGTGGGGCGGGTGGACGAAGTCGAAGTCGTGAAGGGACCGGGGTTGGATGACTACTCAGCAGTCGTCCACCTGAGCGTTGCTGTGCAAGAATTGAGAGCGGAGGCCTCCACTGCCTTGGGAGCTTTGGAGGGCCGAACCGTGTGGATGATCAACTCTACCGTGCACGGCGGAGGGGTAGCGGAAATGCTGCCGCGCATGGTTTCACTGCTGCGGGCTTTGGGCGTCGAGACCCGGTGGCTCGTGATCGGTACGGAACGTCAAGGGTTCTTTTCTCTTACAAAACGAATCCATAATCTCATCCACGGTAGTGGGGAGCCCCATCTGAACGCATCGGATCGAGAGCTCTATGAAACGGTGAGCGAGGAGGTGGCCGACGAACTGACTCGGTGGATTTCTCCCGGAGATCTCTTGGTGGTTCACGATCCTCAACCTGCTGGTGCTGGCGCTCTTTTGAAGCAACGACTGGAAGTGACTGCGATATGGCGCTGCCATATTGGCCTAGACGACTCAACCAAGCAGACTCAAGCAGCGTGGGCGTTTCTCGAACCTTATCTCAAAGCCTACGATCATGCCGTTTTTACGGCACCGGAGTATATTCCGCCTTATCTTGGACCTCGTGTTTCGATCATTCATCCTGCTCTTGATCCGTTTACCCACAAGAATCGGGAGCTGACGACGCACAAATTGATTGGGATCTTGTGCAACTCGGGGTTGCTTACCGAGTATTCACCCGTCGTGACCCCACCATTTGATAGGCAAGCAGAGCGTCTCCAGACCGATGGATCCTTTGCTCCTGCAACGCTACCAGAAGATCTGGGTCTTATCTTTCGGCCCTTAGTCACGCAAGTTTCGAGATGGGACCGCCTCAAAGGGTTTTTGCCGTTGATGGAAGCTTTTGTGAGGTTCAAACAGGAAATCCCCGAGCGATGCCAGTCCTACGGGGAGCGAGCTCAAAGGCGAATGAAGCTCTCCCGGCTGGTCTTGGCTGGTCCGGAACCAGCGGCCGTTCAAGACGACCCGGAAGCTCAAGAAGTGCTCGAGCAACTTCGTCGCTACTACGTGAAACTCCCTCCAGAGATTCAAAGTGAGATTGCGCTGATCAGCTTGCCGATGAATTCCAGGAAGGACAACTCCCTCATGGTCAATGCGCTGCAGCGCTGTTCGACAGTTGTCGTGCAGAATTCGTTGCGCGAAGGGTTTGGCCTGACTGTGACAGAGGCTATGTGGAAGCGCATCGCCGTCTTGGGGACCTATGCATGCGGAATTCGCCAGCAGATCCGTCATGGGATCGACGGCCATTTAGCGCACAATCCGGAAGATTCGGAGAGCGTGGCCGACGACCTCGAGTGGCTTCTCACTCGGCCGGAAGCCAGGCGACGTTACGGAGAGAGTGCGCAGCGCCGTGTGCATGACGAGTTTCTGGTCTTTGTTCAACTGCGAAAGTGGCTGTCCGTCTTGAGGGACTGTGTGGCTCCTCCTCCTCTTTCTCGCCCCCCAGAATTGGAAGGGTAGACAAGCGCGCACGACTGTCGGCCCGCGTCGGGTGGGACCGGTCAGCTTGCTTCAAAATACGCTGATGGTTCCAGCCATTTGGGTGGGATGCAGGGTACAATAATAGTCATAGTTGTCCTGCGCGTTGAACTGCACGCAGACACTTTCGCCAGGAGAGAACGCTCCCGAATCGAAGAGCCCGCTCGGTGAGCCTGCTCCCGAAGTGACGGTATGTTCGGTGTTGCCAGTGTTTTCGAACTCGATGATATCTCCTTCGGAGACGTTGGGATCGGCGGGTTCGAAGTTGGGCAGCTCTGTTGCGACAGTGACAGCTGGTACAGTGCCGGCGCAGTCGACGATTTGCGCATCGGGGGGCTCGCCATCTTGATTGCCACCAGCGCCGCTCGACGTGTTGCCGCCGCTAGCGATCCCGTCAGTGGCGTTGGCCCCACCGGTTCCGTCACCACTCATGCCATCACTACTGCAGCCAACGGCTATCAAGCAGGCACTGCCGCCTAATAGAACCGAACGCAACGGTTCTCGACCTATTCCTTGTTCTCTTGATGAATTCCCACGAAGCACTTTGCGACCTCCTCTTGTCGTTCCAAGGTGCCTATGCAAGGCATGTGCCGAACGGCCGAGATGCCTGCATTGCTGCCTATTTTTCCCTGTCAGACCGAAGTAGGCTGCGGCCTGACCGGATGGGATGACGTGGAAAATAATGCTTTGGAATTCAAGATCGCCTCAGGTTCACTACCGGTGTGGCCGTGAGTCCCGGTGCAGCCAAGCCAGGACTTCTACATGATTGGTATGGCAAAACATGTCGAAAAGTTCGAGTGACTGTACGGTATAGCCGCTTGCATGAAGAGCGCGCAGATCCTTTTCCAGGGAACTTGGATTGCAAGAGCAGAGAGCAATATGCTGGGGCGTGAGCAGTTGAAGGGGTTCGAGTGCCCTCCCGAGCCCTGCTCGCGGCGGGTCGAGCACCACGAGATCCGGTGTGTTGATTCGTGAGCCTTCACGCAATGATCGAAGGAACGTGGCGACATCGGAGGTGATGAGCCGTACTGGTAACCTTTGTTCGGAGGCTGCAAGTCGCGCGGCTTCGACCGACGTGGAGTTTTGTTCGACGCCAATGAGCTCCAGTCCTGCATCGGCTAGTGGTAGCAGGAAGTTGCCGGAGCCGCAGTACAAGTCGAACGCCGACCGCACTTGCCTACGCAGGGCCTCTTGGATGAGGGATGAAATCAAGGCTCGATTGATTGCGTCGTTGACCTGCATGAATCCTTCCAGAGGAACCCGCTGATAGAGCCTGTTGATAAGAGCGAAGCGTTGGCTTGCAGTCGCTTCAACGGACGATAGATGAGCTATCTCAACGAGAAAGTCGGGGCCGAGTGCTTGGCGCAATTGATCGATGCGCCTGACCATTTCGGAGGGCCCCAGGTCGGATCGGGGACTGATCAAGAGTCCGGCACGACCGTCCAGATCGGGCGCGCGCACTTCCACGTGGGCCATCCCGTGGAGCAGGTGGGGGAAGCGAGAAAATATGACGCGGAGAGATTCTAAGACCTCTCTGAGCTCCCGTTTCACGACTGCGCACGCAGTGGATTTCTCAGGGTTGAAGAAGCAAAGCTCGCCCTGAGCCGTGACCTTG
>CAYTRQ010000273.1:5002-7985 GCA_964440025.1 uncultured Polyangiaceae bacterium
ACGGTAGTCGCGCGGTGAGATGGCCGGGTTAAAAACGTTGAGCTCTTCCGACAGAAAATCGGAGGTTCTGCTTCGTAGCTCGGTCAGCTTAAGGGCACGCTGAGTGGCTTTTGGAAGTTGGATCTGCGGACACCCCCCGCAGCGTTCAGCAACTGGGCAAATGACCGGCGGCCTGCGAGAAGGAATCGAGGGGGAAGGGCACTGGTTCGGTTGTGCGGATCTGTGGTCCCTAGGATTTCCCATCGGTCTTGCTTTCTTGGCAGGTAAAAGGTCCTTACCTTTGGTTCCTTACCTTTGGTACGGTGCCTCACCGTGCAAGGCAGTATCGAAAGAGTCCTGTCCGTTCTGAAACAGGCCCAAGTCCGATTTCTCATTGTCGGAGGTGTCGCGGTGGTCCTACATGGTCACCTGCGCACGACCGCCGATTTGGACTTGGTGCTGGAAATGAGCGAGGAGAACCTGCGCCGCGCTGTGCGTGCGTTGAGCGTTGACGGCTTTCGGCCGCAAGCGCCGGTCTGGCTCGAAGCTTTTGCCGACGCCGAGCGCCGACAGGATTGGATTGAGTCGAAAGGCATGGCGATGTTGTCGCTTTGGCATCCCGACCTTTTGGGATTTGAGCTCGACTTGCTGTTGGAAGAACCATTCGATTTCGAAGAAGTATTTGCCCGGTCCGTAGAAGTCCAGCTGGCATCCTGCAGTGCATGCGTACTTGCTCTACGTGACTTGATCGAGCTCAAAAAGAGCGCAAGTCGACCACGAGATCTCGAAGACATTGCCGCTCTCAAGGCGATTGAGGAAGCTGAAGCGAGAGGTGATGATGAATAAATCACATTCCGTCCGGGAGGACGATGCAGAGCATCAGCGGCGTCAGGCGCGCATGGGGCTCTCGTTGACTCCTGCGGAGCGCCTTGCGTGGCTTGAACGGACAAACGCCGAAATGCGGGCTCTTCTAGGGTTGGCTCGGAAAAAGGAAACCGAGCAGCAACGGAGCCAGGCTGGAGGACGACGGCCTCCAGGGAAGGCCTTCGAGCGGTAGCCGCCGTGAAGTGCGGATTTTTCGTTTCGAGCTCAATCGAGTCGATCCATGACCGAATTGGCAATCCCGGCAATTTCACGTTTGGGATTTTCCGCCAGGGATTTCTTGGCCCATATTTTGGCTAGCTGCGGTTGATCGTTTTGAGCCAGAGTGGCGGCCAATAGGGCAGCCGTATAGGGGTCGTCGGCATTGAAAGCGGCAGCGCGGCGGAGCAGACGTTCTGCCAACGCCGAATCTCCTCCCCGTCGCGCAGCGACGGCGGATTTGACGAAGTTGCGAGAGACGGCTTCGAGCCTGTCGGTTTGATCTGCGGTGAGGTTGAAGCTTTTTAGCCAAATCTTGCGCGCCTCTTTCATCCTGCCCATCTGGCTGAGCACATCGCCGAGGAGTTGCTCTGCGGCTCGGGTGGCACTAGCGCTCTCGCTGGTCTCCACTCCCCGCTTGGCCCACTTGTGCGCTTCTTCGAGAGCACGGTCACTCAGGTACAGCTTGACGAGACCAGCGAGAGCTGGCCCTTTCGGATCAATAAATGCAGATTTGCACATATGTTCATGGGCACTTTGTGACTTGCCTCTCATGAGGCTACGGCGGGAAAGTTTCCACTCCTGGGCTCCCTTCCAATTGACCGTTCCAGCAAAGTCTTCCTGGGTTTTTCCAAGAAGATTTTCGCAGGACTTGCCTTGAACTGGGTTTTCGATTCGAAAAAGCCTGTCTCCCTTGCTTTCGTTAGCATTCTCTTTGTCGACTTTCTCGGTCGCTTGCTGTTCTTCCTTTTTTCGAGGAGGGGGTTTTTGAGGAGAGGGGGGAGGTGTCTTGCCCGTGGGTTGCGCGCCGTCCTGCTGGTTTTTGGCCGTTTCTTCTACGGCGGCGGTTTCGGTCTCGTCCCTCATCGCCTTGTCTTCGTCCTCATTGCCTCGAAGCACAAAGAACAGGAGGCCGACGAGTACGACGATTCCCCCTGCGATGGCTCCCGTCCTGAAGAATCGAGCCTTGGTGTTCGGCGAGCTGCCGCGGAGCGCGCCCAAATTTGCATCGAGCTCGTCTCCAGCGGTTGCGGCCGAGCTGTTGGTCGTGACCGGTTTTTGGGAGGCCTGCGGCTCGGCGCCCGTTGAATGTGATGCTTCGGGCCCAGGAGCATGAACCGCGGGGGAGGAGGCTGGCGATGGGGAGCTTGATGGTGTTGGAGGCGCCTGCGCGGAGGCGGTCGGTGATGGAGCTACAGAACGCGGAGGCGCGGAGGGGGCCGGTGATGGAGCCGCAGAGCTCGGTGGTGGGGGAGGTGTCTGCTCGGAGGGGGCCACTGATGGGGAAGGGGTGTTCGGTAGGGAGGAGGTTGGCGGTGCTGCGGTCTTGGCGCTGTCCTGGGTAGCTCGTGGAGCAGAGGCCTCCGCTGTTTTTGCCGACGGTGGCTGTGATACCGGTGGTGGGGCTGTGGAGCCGGTGCTCGCTTCTTGAGGGGGTGGCGGAGGAGGAGCGGTCGAGCGGGGGGCGACTTGATTCTGCGTCCCTACGCGGGCGGCGCCGGACGAAGAATGCGCCTGTGTTCCGCTGGTGGACGTTTTAGCCGCTGCGGTTGGTTGTCGTGGCCCGCCCATCTTTTGAAATGCAATTTTGACGCGCATGGCCAGGATGCCGGCATCCACGTCTTCGGCCACGCTTGCCGTGACATCTGGGTGAGTGGGACGCATGGAGCCTGAGCCAGTCACCTGAGGAGTCAGAACGATGAAAGGCAGCTTTCCATCGGCCCCTGCGGCTTTGATATGACTGGCTATCTCGTCTGTCTGGTTTGTTTTTGCGACGATGCCGATCGGGAAGAGATGGTCGAAGGCTTGTCCTAACTCGGACAGGGAGATAGCGCGGGCTGGGTAGCCGACTTGGGATAGCGCTGCGGTGAAGGCCTCGGCCTGCTGCGGAAGATCAACGATGAGGATAGTGGGCTCTTGCGAC
>CAYTRQ010000274.1:0-7975 GCA_964440025.1 uncultured Polyangiaceae bacterium
AATTGCGGATTGGCCCGAGACGAACATGTGATGCCCCCAAACGAGGAATCCCAGGAGCGCAATCGCCACGGAACTCATCGCGATGAATTTGTATCCGAAGATTTCCTTACGACTAAATGCAGCGATGAGCTCACTCACCACACCGAAGGCCGGTACGATCATGATATATACGGCGGGATGAGAGTAGAACCAGAAAAAATGCTGGAAAAGCACCGGATCGCCGCCCAGAGACGGATCGAAAATCCCAAGTCCCGCTAGACGCTCCACAATGAGCATCAACAGCGTGATGCCAATGACCGGTGTTGCGAGAACCTGAATCACCGCAGTCGAATAAAGAGCCCATACGAAGAGTGGGAGCCGGAACCAGCCCATTCCGGGAGGACGCAGCTTGTGCACGGTGACAATGAAGTTGAGCCCGGTAAAAATGGAACTAAAGCCCAAAATGAACGCACCGAACGCCGCTGGAATCACCGCGGTGGGAGAGGTGGTGCTATAGGGCACATAGAAGGTCCACCCCGTATCAGCCGCACTGATCACCAGCGAGGAGATAAAGAAGATCGCCCCCAGGATCCACAAGTGATAGCTCATCAGATTGAGGCGTGGAAACGCAACGTCTTTGGCACCGAGCTGGAGAGGCATCATGAGATTGCCCAGCGCCGCCGGGATCCCGGGAATGATCACCAAGAAAACCATGACGGCGCCATGCAACGTCATGGCCTGGTTGTACTGGTCATGGGTCAGGATGCCGGGTCCTGGAAAGAGAAGCTCGGTACGGATGAGAAGGGCGAACACTCCGCCTAGCGCAAACGCGGCGAGCACACTCACCAAATACATCAGGCCAATGCGCTTGTGGTCCAGCGTGAAGATCCAAGACAAGATGCCCTTGTCATGAGTAATGTAATTTTCCTCGGGCCGACTGGGGACGACTTCGAGCTCGGAGGGATTGACTGTAGTAGCAGCGGACATCTCTCAGTTCCTCACTTCAGACTTTTGATGTATTCAATGATGCCGGTGATCTGCCTGTCGTTGAGTTTCCCCTGATAGGTCGGCATGGACGGCGAGAACCCCTGCACGACCTTCCCGGCAGGGTTATTGATCGAATCTCTGATGTATTCTTCATCGGCCTTTGCCGATGTCCCGTCAGCAAAAGTGCGCTGACTTCCAAACAGGCCTTTCCACGTGGGCCCGACCAAGCGTGAGCCGTCGGTCGAATGGCAGGTCTTGCACCCCTGCTGCTCGTAGAGCATCGCTCCTAGCTCCACAGGAGGCATATCGAGCAGCTCGGATTGGATCTCATCCATCCACTTTTCATAGCCCCCTGGCTCGTGAACCACAGCAGTCGCCAACATATCCGAGTGCTTGGTCCCGCAATATTCAGCACAGAAAATCGGGAACTTACCCTCTTTCGTCGCGTGAAACCAAAGATCCGTATACCGGCCGGGCACGGCATCCATTTTGGTTCGGAACGCCGGGATGTAGAGACTGTGAAGAACGTCCGTCGATTGGATGATGACACGAACATCCCGATCCACTGGAACGTGCAAGTTGCCGTCCACATGACCATTGGGATAGGTAAAGATCCAATCCCACTTCTGGGCCTGAACATGGATCTCCATCGCGTTCTTGGGGGGCGTACGAAGATCCACGTAGCCCCGGAACCCCCAAACGAAAATTGCGACCAAGAAAAAAAAGGGGATCACTGACCAAGTGATCTCCAGAGCGGTATTGTGGTGCGACGTCTTGTCTGCCAGCTCGTTCGCCTCACGCCCCTTGGCTCGATATTTGATGATGAAATAGAACATCACCACATAAATGAGCAGGGTCGAGGCTGCAGAAACCCAAAACAGGAAATCGTAGAGCCCGTCCGTACCTTCTGCAAACGTGGATGCGTCGAGAGGCATCCAGTAATCATTCGAGGCAGGACTCTTCGGGAGCGGTTGATCCGCAAGGCTGGCGAGGAGAGAGGTGATCATGGCGATACGCAATTAGCTGGTACTCTCGACCAGATGTGGGTTGCGAGCGCCAGAAACCTTCTTCCGACGCTCGGCCCGCCATAAGAAGGCGAGCAAGATGCCGAGAGCCAGGGCAAAGCCCCCGCCCACGACTCGCATGATGTTCATTGCCACCGGCGCGTAACGACCTTCGCTCGCGTCGTAGTGGAAACAGTAGAGGACCAATCGATCGATGCTATCACCGATCTTTCCCTCCGACGCTTCGATGAGACTGAGCCGGAGGGTTTTGGGATGATATTCGAGCCCGTAGAGATAACGGGAAAGAACGCCGTCGGGCGTCGCGATAACCAATGCGGCGGGATGAACGTATTCATCACGAGCTTCATTGTAGTTGTATGAAAAGCCAAGCGCGTCGGCAACCGCACGAATGTTAGCATCACTGCCCGTCAGGAATGCCCAACCAGCGTCCGCCTCGGGGCGTCCGTACTGAGACAAATAGCTGAGCTTCGTTTTTCTCGCCGATACGCTGTTTTCGTCCGGATCCAGCGAAACAGTGACCATCCGGTAGTCTTCACCAAGTGTCAGATCAAGCTGCTTCAGGCTCTTGATCAAAGCATTGAGCTGAAGACTGCACAGCATCGGGCAGTCGGAATAGTTGAGCGTCAGAATCGTCGGTAAATCGCTGCGGACAACCTCGTCGTAGAGCACGTCCTCGCCGCGGTCGTTCTTGAATGCCAGAGCACCAGGAACCTCGCCTCCGAGGTTTTCCGCAATGTCGACGCCCTCGAGACGCTTCGGCTTCTGCTCCGTCCTCGATTTGATCTCGCTCTTGGGGACTGGCTCCGCCCGCACTTCGTTCACCAGAGAATCGGAAAAGCCGAGCCGGAAAACCGCCGGATCGAGCACAAGCATCCCGAGAGCAAGCAAGCTTGCCCCGAGGACTGTGCAGATCTGGCGGAATAGCGAGGTCATAGCTTATGGAGTGGTTGGCGCAGGCTTGGACTCAGGAGACTGCGGAGACTTCGCTGGTTGGGTGGGCCGACCGGACTTGGGCGAAGATTTGGGGCGCTTTGGGGGAGCGGTCGATGAAACGCCCGAATCTTGAGACCCTGAGGCCGGTGCCTCGGTTTTCGAAGCCCCCTTACCGTTGTTCGTGGCCTTTTTTGCTCCCTTGCCCTCCTCAACTCCAGCTTCGGTCTTTTGATCTTGAGAGCTCTCCTTGCTCGGAGAGCTCTCGGCTTCTTGGCGAGCCTTTTCGCCCTGGCCGGATCCAGACTTCTCGGCCTCTTCCGCTATCTCGACATCCTTGGCGCTGGCTCCGCCCATGCCGAGCGCAACGCCTGGCGAGAGCTTCTCTGGATTGCTGCGGACCGATTCCACGACCCACTGCATCGCGCTGTCGATGGGCATGGAAACGATTCCTTTGTCTCGATCGATCCAGGTGGGGGACCGATTCAGCTCAGCCATTTGCTCGGCCCGCAGCGAACGAGCGGAACGGTCTTGTGCATCAGCCCGCTGCGCTCCAACCTGACGCGTTTCTTCGCGAACCAGGGAGGTCACGTAGAGCGCGATGGCAAGAGTCGCGAAGGTCACCAAAGCGATAACCATCGCGAGGGCTCCATTGTTGATCTGATCAGGCTCGTTGGCGTTGGACATCCTCTGCCTCTCTCACTCAGGGCGCCTCAGATATTCTCGAAGGCGAGGGACCGCGATAGGCGCGGATCGCCTGTCGGGACCAAGTTGATGTTCTTGCTGCGGGAAATGAAAAACCAAACCACAATCCCCGCGACGCCAATCCAGGCGGCAAAGTCCGCTGGCACAAAAGCAACGCCCTCCTCGTGCAAGTTGGGAGCGACTAGCCAATACATATCGAACCAACACACGATGAGGATATAGACCGACCAAAACCGTAGACGCCCCGGAACTCGCTTCATCCAGCGAGACATCATGCCAAAGAAGGGGATGACGAAGTGCAAGGCAGCCAACCAAAGCGAAGCTCCCATCCACGTCCCATCAAAGCGGTCATGGTACCAATGAGTCTCCTCGGGAATGTTTGCGTACCAGATGAGCATGTACTGTGAAAATGCGATGTAGCTCCAAAAGCAGACAAAGGCGAACATCATCTTTCCGATATCGTGATAGTGCTCCACCGTTACGCTTTTCTTTAGATGCCCTTTGCTCTGCAACCACATCAACGAAAGTGCCAAAGCACTATGAAATGTCAGCACGCACGTGGCGAAGTAGTAGACGCCGAAAATCGTCGAGAACCAGACAGGATCGAGCGTCATCAGTAGGTCGATAGCGCAAAAGGTCACCACCAACGCAAATCCAATCGTGCTGGGAGCACTAATCCCTTGGAGCTTTTTGGTGAGGGCCACATCGCCGCTCGTCTCGTCCTGCTTCTTGCTGGCCTTGAGGAAGTACGAGGCAAGAAAGGCGAAAAAGCCAAAATAGAGGACCATCCTGGCGATAAAAAAGCCTGTGTCGAAGTAGGGAGCCTTCGATGCAATGTAGGAGTGGTGCTCGAAGTAATGATGGTCGGCCCAGGGATAAAGGACCCCATTTCCACCTAGCACGGGAATGAGAAGCGGAACCGCCAGGATCCCCATGATTAAAAGCACCTGAGCCAGCAGCTCGCCAATTCGCCGAACCACGATGCTCCATCGAGCACCCACCAGATGCTGAATCGCGACCCACCAAACAGCACCCGCGGCGATCGAAAGTCCCCACATGTACGCGGTGAGATACGAGTGCTGGAACTGTTGCCCGCTCAGTCCCCCCCCAAGACCAAAGGCCGCACCAATTCCGAAGATGCCGACCAGAAGCGCTGTATTTTGGAGCTTGTCCGCCTCTTGGCCCAGGCGAATCGAATCTCCGTTGGGAAGAGCAGGTCCTGCGGAAGCTCCGCCCTTTCCCGGTTTGTTCTTCTTTTTGGGATCAGCCATGGGTGACTCTCACTTGAGCTCCGCACGCTGAGCGGCGGAAAGGTCAGAAACGTCCGCTCCGCGGCTCTTCTGAAGAGCGCGAACGTAGAGGACAATCGCCCAACGCTCCTCTGCATCGATCTGGGAGCCGTAGCCGGGCATGTTGCGAATTCCGTTCTTGATGGTGTGGACGATTTGCCCCGCGGGCATCTCGCGCAGGTAGTCTTGATGAAGATTGCTAGGTGGCACCCAGCCTCCGCCCAATTCTTGGGCGCGCTTGTGAACCATGCCTGTCCCATCACCGGTGAGGCCATGACAAGGCGCGCAATAGATATTGAATTGCTCCTTACCTGTAGCCACTAACTCTTCGTCGACCACGAGGTCTTCCGGTAAGGTCACGGCCCAGGAACCATCTGAAAGCTTGCCCTGGTAGAGATGGTCATCGGTTCTCAGCTCTCCATGCGCAACGGTACCTTCGGGCGCAGCTCTCATGGCGCGTTCATCCGCGAAGATGGGATTCTCGTCTTGAGCTTTGTAGGCCGGAGTGAAATCCATGTCCCACACGACATGGAGTCGCCCCTCGTCCGTTGTCGCAGCGCGAGCCTTGGCAAAGAAGGCGAAAGGAACCAAGCTCAAAAAGCCGACGATGAGCAAACCATAGATAAGAGGGCGAGGGATCTTGTCTGACGTCTTGCGATCTTCAGCGACTTCCTCAACGACCGTTGGCGCCGTCTCGTCGATCAGCCGACGAGTATCCACCTCGTCGAACTTCGGATCGCGAGTTTGGATCATGAGGAAGAACTTGTCGTTCGAGGCCCTTGAAAACCGTTCCTTGAGATCGAGAGGATGAGAAAGAAGCGGTAGGTTGTTGAGCACCAACATCCCGGCCAGAGCAGCAAAAGCACTGAACAGTACCGTCAGCTCGAACATGATGGGGACATTGGCCGGCCAGCTCCAGAAAGGCTTACCAGAAACAATCCAGCGATAGTCCACGGCATTTGTCCACCACTGGAGCCAAATGGCCGTCGCTAGGCCCAGCAGGGCCGCTGCCATGACGATCCAGGGTAGCACGGTCATGCGAATGCCCATCGCTCGTTCGATGCCATGAACGGGGAATGGGCTATAGGTATCCCAGCGACTGTACCCAGCGTCGCGTACCTTTTTCGCAGCACGAATCAGCGCCGTCGGGCTGTCGTACTCCGCCAGGATCCCGTGCAGGGGAGCCTCAGCTTTCGGTTGGTCAGTCGATTCACTCATAGGAAGCTCCGCACTCAATGGTGATCGTCGTCGTGGGCGTGACCTTCAGGGATGAAGGCTTTCACCTCGGCCATGGCCACCATGGGCAAGTAGCGACAGAAGAGAAGAAACAGGGTGAAAAAAAGGCCGAATGAACCAGCCAACGTCGCGTAGTCGACGGCGGTGGGAATGAAGTCTCCCCAGTTCGCCGGGAGGAAGTCTCGAATCAGAGAAGTGCAGATAATGACGAATCGCTCGAACCACATACCGACGTTGACGATGATTCCCACCGTCCAAATGACCCAAACGTTCGTGCGCATCTTCTTGAACCAGAAAATCTGCGGCGCGACGACATTGCAGAAAATCATGGTGTAGTAGGACCAGGCGTAATTGCCGAACGCTCGATTCACGAAAGCGAACTGCTCGAACATGGCGCTCGAGTACCAAGCTACGAACAGCTCCATCGCATATGCGTAGCCAACGAGCATGCCGGTCGCGAGAATGATTTTGGCCATCAGCTCGAGATGCTTGATGGTGATGATCCGCTTGAGTCCAAAGAACTGCCTCGCCGGCACCGCTAACACGACGACCATGGCAAACCCGCCGAAGATGGCTCCCGCCACGAAGTACGGTGGGAAAATCGTTGTATGCCAACCGGGTAGCTGCGAGGTCGCAAAGTCGAAAGAAACGACCGAGTGAACGGAGAGCACGAGCGGGGTAGCCAATGCCGCAAGCAGCAAGTAGGCGCGCTCATAGCGATGCCATTGCCTCGACGAACCACGCCAGCCTACAGCAAGGAGACCATACGCGAAGCGCCGGATGGCTCCAGTCGAGCGATCCCGGAACGTCGCAAAGTCGGGGATCATGCCCATATACCAGAACAAAACCGAGACGGTCGCGTAGGTCCCTACTGCGAAGATGTCCCACTCGAGCGGCGATCGGAACTGAGGCCACATCTCCATCTGATTGGGTATGGGAAACATCCAATACGGAAGCCAAGGACGACCGATGTGCACCCCAGGGAAAACCGCAGCGCACACAACCGCAAAAATGGTCATCGCCTCGGCGAACCGATTGATCGCCGTGCGCCAGTTTTGCCGTAGCAAGAACAGAATGGCGCTGATCAGAGTCCCTGCGTGCCCAATGCCTACCCAAAAAACGAAGTTGACGATGGGAAATCCCCAGGCAACCGGATGCACGTGACCCCATGCACCGATGCCCTCCCAAACGACATAGGCGAGACTTGCTCCGAAAATACCCAATAGGGCAAGCGCAAAACCAAATGCAATGTACCATGCGCGTGGAGGACGCGGGGCCTCCATAATGCGCGACACATTGTCCGTAATCTGGGCGAATCGATTGTCGCCCGAAAGCGGTCCGTTGTACGGGTTAGTGGTGGTCGCTGTGGCCATCGCTCTTCGAAAGCTCCGGATGGGGGTTTGAGATGCGTGCAAGGTAGTTCACTCGCGGCCGGTTGTTGAGCTCCTGTAATAGCTCGTAGGCACGGGGAACCTTGTGCGCGGAATGCACGCGGCTCTTGGGATCGTTCAGATCGCCGAAGACAATCGCCTTGGTGGGACAGGCCTGCTCGCAAGCCGTCTGAATCGCGCCGTCTTCGATGGGCTTCTTTTCGTTCTTGCTCTCGATCTTGACCTTCTGGATGCGCTGCACGCAGAAGGTGCACTTTTCCATCACACCACGCCCACGGACGGTCACTTCCGGGTTGAAAGCCATTGCCTTCAGCGACGCCCGGGGTTCCTCCGTCGGGGTGTAGGGAGTGATGCCGATCGTCTCCAAATTGTAATTTCTGTAGTTGAAACGACGCACCTTATAAGGGCAATTGTTCGAGCAGTACCGGGTGCC
>CAYTRQ010000275.1:0-7974 GCA_964440025.1 uncultured Polyangiaceae bacterium
GTAGGTCTGGAGCCGTCCCTGGTCCACAACGACGTTCTTTCGACTGCGGAGGCCTTCTCCATCAAAGGGTCTGGAGCCCGGACCGCGGACGATGAGAGGATCATCAACAATGGTGACCAACGAGCTAGCTACTTGAGTTTGGAGTCGGTCAAGCAGATAGCTGGCTCGACGCCAGAGCGAGCTCCCGAGAATCGGACCGGCGAAGGTCCCGAGAATCGAGCGGGCCGAATCTGCATCAAAGACGACCGGGGCCTGGCCGGTGGGCACTTTACGAGAGCCCAGTTTGGCCAAAGTTCGGCGGGCGGCTTCTTGTCCGACCGCCTCTTCACTTTCGAGGTCCTCCTGATGGCGGCGCGCTGTCCAGTAGTGTCCTCGGCGTTTCTTTCCTCCTTCGTCTTCGATGACGGGCACAACGAACAGGGAAGCATAGGATCCGCGCGTTGTGCCTTCGAACCCGCCCGACAGAACAAGGGCCCGTGTGGCACTGGTCCGGGCGAATGTGGCGCCCTCGCTGAGCTCGAGGCGTGAGTCGGCTTCGAGGGCGATTCGTTCTGCCTTCGTGGCACGGGAGATGGCTTGGTCAGCGTCGATCTCTGCGATTGTTTCGTCGAAGAGATCGAGATCGGGATGCGGTGGTGAGCAAATGAGGTCGTCCGGCGCCGGGCCCATGAGTGGGTCGGCTTCACAGAGATCGGCCAATTCGACGGCGTCTTTGACCAGAAGGGAGAGTCCTTGGTCGCTCAAGTCGCTCGTCTGAGTCATCGCCAATTTGCCGTGCCGCAGCAGACGGAGTGAGAGGCCACGCTGCCCCGCCTCCTCAACCAGCTCTGGGTTTCCCAATCGGACGCGCGCGCTGAGGTCCCAACTGGAGCCAACGCTCGCTTCGGCAACATCAGCGTGTTCGCGTGCCTTTTTGACGACTTTTCGCGCGATTTCCAGGAGTTCGTCCCGCTCGTCTTGCATAGGGTGGGGCGTAGCATGGTCCCAAGAGGCGGTGCACCTCGATGCTTTTCGTGGCCTCCCTGGCACACTTTGAGTTTGGTAGGAGGGACAAGTGTTGCTCCCTGGTGACCGCTGAACGCTTTGTGGCTTGTTGATTCGCGCTTTTGTTCGAGGGCAGACTCTCCGGGGAGCAGACAAGCGCAGGTAAGTGGTGTACTGACGCTGTGGTGCGAGTATGCTTCCCAATCGATGAACGTTCAGGCGTTGAGAGAACTTCTTGAAAAGGTCCAGCAGGGAGATGTGTCCACAGATGACGCGATGGCTCGTCTGCGTGGCCTTCCTTTCTCCGATTTGGGGTACGCTCGCGTCGATCACCATCGTCAGCTCCGGCAAGGCTTACCAGAGGTCGTTTTTGGCCAATCGAAGACGGCCAGCGAAATCACGGGCATCGTCTCATCGTTGGCGGGCTCGGGACAGAATGCCCTGGTGACCCGCATCGACCCGGAACGTGCTCGGGTCGTGCTCGAGCAGCATCCTGGCGCCGTTTTCCATGAGCGAGCCCGCTGTCTCTCTCTCGTCTCGCAGCTCCCCGAGTCGCGGCTCCCGGGCCCGGTGGCTGTGATTACCGCCGGCACGAGCGATCTGGCCGTGGCCGATGAAGCCGCTTTGACTTTGGAGATGGCCGGCGAACGAGTCGAGCGCTTGACGGATGTCGGTGTGGCCGGCATTCATCGTCTTCTTTCGGAGATGCCGCGGCTCGCCGACGTCTGTGCCGTGATCTGTATCGCTGGCATGGAAGGCGCCCTCCCGTCGGTCTTGGGCGGACTCGTCGCAGTTCCCGTCGTGGCCGTGCCCACTTCCGTGGGTTATGGTGCCGCCGCCGCTGGATTTACAGCGCTATTTGGAATGCTCACAAGCTGCGCCGCTGGCGTCACCGTTGTGAACATCGACAATGGTTTTGGGGGTGCCATGGCGGTTCTCCGACTCGCGGCGCTTCCCGACCTAGCGAAGAAACCCGCTCAGGAGTCGAGTGCGTGACCGAAGAAGAGAAGCGAGAGGACTCGTTGTCCGAGCCCCCTCGAGGAGCCACTCCAGTCACGTCCCCAGGCGTGGTCGCCAGCTCTTCGGGGCATTCTCATGCTGATGGCTCTCATGCTCACGGAGGTGCCGGTCATGGGCAGGCGACCGGAGAGCATACACAACACGGTCACGGTGTGTCCTGCGAGGTGGGCTTTGTCGCCTCGAAAGAGGTCGAGGGCGCCCAAGGACAGGAGCTGGGCGAGAACGCTGGCGACGGAAAGGTTCTGTTTTTCGATTGTCAGAGCGGTATTGCGGGGAACATGGTCATCGCGGCACTCTTGGATCTAGGTGTGCCGCGCCGCGTCGTGGACGATGCGGTAAAACGGTTGGGACTCGATGAGGCCGAGCTGTTGGTCGAGTCCGGCTATGCCGGAGCGATTGGCAGCACGCACGTCCGCGTTGTCTCGCGCAGGCCTCCAAAAACACGAACTTACGCGGACATCGTTGCTCTTGTCGACAGCGCTCCGCTCGACGAAGGCGCTCGGCAGCTTTCGCAGCGTATCTTCTCTCGTCTGGCTGCTGCAGAATCGGAGGTGCATCGTGTCGACAAAAAGGACGTTCACTTTCACGAGGTGGGCGCCGTCGACGCGATCGTCGACATCGTTGGAGCCGCATCGCTTCTCTCCTATTTGGGCGCCCGAGTTGTTGCTAGTCCGGTGCCCCTCGGGCGCGGCCATGTCCACTGTCAACATGGAGTGTTGCCACTACCTGCTCCGGCGGCTCTTCTTTGTCTTCGGAACGTCCCCACGGTCTCAGCTCCGGTCGAAAAAGAGCTGGTCACTCCCACGGGTGCTGCCATCTTGGCGGAGGTCGCCGAGGAGTTCGTCGACTGGCCCGCTGTGCGCATGGAAAGGGTCGGGTGGGGCGCTGGCACTCGAGGTCTGCCCGATCGTCCCAATGCGCTCAGGGCTGTATTGGGGCGTGAAGAGCTGGGGCGAGAGGGGGAAGGTCCCGCGCTCAGTCACGTGCAGCTCGAGGCGAATATCGACGACATGACGGGAGAAGTTGCCTCGTATGCTCTCTCCCGCCTGCTGGAGGCAGGCGCGCTCGACGCCTGGATCGTGCCGATCTTGATGAAGAAGGGCAGGCCCGGGATGATACTCGGCGCTTTAGCGCCTCGGCAGCTGGAGGGCTCCCTCAGTGAGATCTTCCTGAGTGAGACGACGACCATCGGAGTTCGGAAGAAACTGGTCTCACGAAGGACTCTTTCCCGGCGACTGGGCGAAGTCTCGACGCGGTTTGGACCCGTTCCGGTCAAATACAGCGGCACCTCGGGGCTCAAGCCCGAAGTCGATGCGTGCATCGAAATCGCTCGGCGCCAAGGGGTTGCCCTTCGCGAGGTGCTGGAGGAAGCTTTGGCTCAAGGGCGCTCGAGTCGATAGCCTTCCGCTTCCCAACCGAGTACGCCTCCTTCCAGAAAGGCCACAGGCGAGCCGGCTTCTGCTAAGCGACCTGCCAGTTCTTGGCTCTCCTTTCCGGTACGGCAGTAGAGAACGGCTGGGGCCGGAAGGCCGAGCAGTTCTGCTTTCTGATCCAGCACCGTCTCTGAAGGAATGTTGACGGCACCTTTGATGTGAGCGCGGTCGAAAACATCCTTTTCTCGAATGTCCACGAAAGTGATTTGCCCCTTGGCGAGCAGTTCAGCGGCCTGCTTGGGGGGCACGGCTCCTGCAGCCCGAGGCAGGTGGGGTTCGAGCATGGCTTGGAGCTGAGCCTTGCGCATCGCTCCCTGCCCCGCATCGACCGGTTTACCTCCGGCAAATACATAGAAAGTGGGTACCGATTGCACGCGGAGCGCCTGGGCGAGCATGGGGCATTTTTCGATGTCTACCGTGACGATCTTGGCCTTTCCGGAAAGATCTTTGGCAAGCGCCTCGAGCTCGGGAGCGACGGTTTTGCAGGGACCACACCACTCGGCTCCGAATTCGACGAGTACCGGCAAGTCGGATCGGAGAACCTCGGACTCGAATGTTTGGTCGGTTACGGCGAGTAAGGACATGGGCAAAGGCATACACCGCAGCTCGCCTTGGGCCAACGTCTCCAGCGCTTCGGGCCAACGTCTCCAGCGCCGGCGCACCAGCCGACGGGTTCTCTTCGGTGCAGCGCGCTTCGGCAAGCAGTTGGGCCACCTCGAATCGGCTCGCCGGGAGCGGCACAGCCGCCGCGCGCCGCTCTCGCCCGCTTATCCAGCCTTGCTCTTGAGTAGCCGAGCGGCGAGCGCTTCCAGCACGAGCAGACCGATGGCAATCGCGAGAGCCGCTGCCGGCCAGGTGCCGTGGGAGCTTTGGACGATCCAGCCTCCTACGCTTTTGGCCTGAGGTTGTTGTTTGACGAGGGCGAGCAAGCTTTCCAGCGTCAGCACCTGGACCAAGGTGGTGGCAAGGGTGGCTGTCACCGCACCGCGTGCAGCGGCTCGGCGAGTCACCAAGGCCGCCCCAGAGCGTCCCAGGGCGATCTCCCCAGCGAGGGCCGGGGACCATTCCCCGCTGCGTCTTGCGATCCATCGAGAGACGAAGATCGCCTGAGAGACGCCCACCACCAGGCCGATCACAATCCACTCACTCATTTTTGTGCGGTCGACGAGCAAAGGGGCAACGAGGAAGGGCAATAGCGCTCCCCGAACGTCCATGAGGAGGTTCGAGAAACCACGCCCGCCAAACCATTGTGTTGCGGCTCGACCCAGTGCCAACCCGAGACCTGCAGCGAGAAAAAGGGCCAGCGCAGTTCCACCAAGCGTCGCGAGCAGGGGCATCAGCTTTCACCTCGCCGCCAACGAGCGGTGCCCAACGTCATATCCGCTACCAGCTGGATAGCTGCGGTTGCCAAGCCGGCTCCCAGGCAGATGGCCATGAGCCAATCGATCTTTCCGGCTGTGTAAGCCGCGAGAGTCAGGCTGCCAAGACCTTGGGTGGGGGAGCTGGCTTCCAGGCAGGTCATCCATACGAGCACTTCGGCGGTGACGATCGGAGCCAACGTAGGAATCGAGGGAGAAAGCCAACGAGCGACAGCAAAAACCCGTCCGAGTGGGGCTCGAGTCCTGAGAACATGATGACTCCTCCAGTCTAGTCGATCCATCAACTCTCTTTGAAGCAGATAGGCGGAGAACAGCCCTCCCGTGGCCAAGGCGACGAAGCCGAGCAATAGAGAGCTTTCTGGTGCATGGACCAGCAGCCCCGGAAGAAGGAGCGCCATCAAGAGGGAGAGGGCGACGCGGG
This sequence comes from uncultured Polyangiaceae bacterium, assembly GCA_964440025.1. Classification (GTDB taxonomy): domain Bacteria; phylum Myxococcota_A; class Polyangia; order Polyangiales; family Polyangiaceae; genus NIC37A-2. The sequence continues at coordinate 5,238 of CAYTRQ010000275.1, forward strand.
GTTCCCATTGTTTTCCCTGCCATGTGGAGCGGCGAAAGAGCGACAGCTGCATGCCGGTTGCAATGGCGGGGCCGACCAACAGGGCTCCTACGAGCCCTAGGGCAAGGAGGAAGAGAGAAGAACGGGCGGCGTCATAGATGCTCTCGAATAAAACAGGCGAATCGATTCCCAAAAGAGCGCGGCCCGTCCGGAAAGCCCAGATGGCGAAGGCTGTCTGCGAGAGTCGGGCCGCAAGGGTTTCGAATCGGTCGAAGTGTGTCCACTTTGCTCCTTCATCGTCCCAATAGGCGCGAATTTTCGTTGCCAGGCGCCGAGCCTGATCGACGCTGGCGTTGCTTTCGAGGTAGAAGTCCTGCTGGCTAGCGTGGGAAATCGCCTTGGAGAGTCTCTCGATCCGCTCCACATCTTCCTGGCTCGTGACGCGCCCCAGTTGGTCGACCAGAAAAGGCAAAGCGTAGGTGTCGAGTGCTAGAAGATCGGCTCGCCGGAGGTTCACGCTCCTTTCTGCGAGTCGCCGAGCTATCCGGGTCACCGATACGGGGCGGAAGTCGAGATCATGATCCTGGTAGTAGCGCTGCCAGAAAAGAAGGCGTGCGTCGCGATGATCTGTGCGTTCTGCCCGCTCTGCGGCTTGAGGAAGAAATAGCGCCGTTTGCCTGATCTGCATCCGCTTGGCGATCGGCCAAAGCGCATTGCTGACTTCGCGGCGCTCTTTGATGCTCAATCGGGGAAGCCTGGGCAAGATCTCGGGCAGGGCGGCACCGCCGAGTTCTTGGAGTCGTTCTGCTGCGTGGGCATCTCCGGCGAGCAGGCGCTCGAGAGCCTTTTGCGTCTCGCTTTGAGCGGTGACTGGTTGAGGGTTGTAGAAAGTTGGCAGTTCCTGCGCGTGCCGGACGGCCGGTATCTGGGAAAGGATGGCAAAAAGCGCCACGGACCCAAGCCCAAGGAGCGGAAACAACCAGAGCAGTCGACGGAGCGCCTCGGCCATCGCCGGGAGCCTAGTTCGCATCCGCGAGGATGCGAACTCAATAAGCACCCCGGAGTTCGACGGCAGAAAATGGGCAAGGGAGCGGAGTCGCCCGCCCTCGCCCCGAGAGGGGCGGGCGACGCCAGATCGTGCGGAACCCGCAATCGGGGCATTCGGTGACGTCGACGAGGAAGACGTTTTGAGCAGCCAAGACCAGGGGTTCGGCTTTGGTTGGAGGGGAGCACTCCAGGAGCGCTTTCGCCGGAGCGCCAAGGAGCTCGAATTTCACGAAGTGGACGGAGGTCACGCATTCAGCGTTCTTGGATTTCTCGCACCTCTTCTTGAATCCGGGAGCTACCGCTGTCGATGCCGAAGGACACCACCCGATGCTGCAAAACGCCCGTATGTGCTGTAGAGCGACAAATGGTAGTAGCTGATCATCGACGCTTCGCGAGGTTGACGCCTCGCAAAGCCAATGCCGTGTGCGCGCTGGTTGAGCTTCGACCTGCTCAAGGGCACAGTGGCGAGCTCGATGTTGCATAAACTCCCGTTCCTCTACGGGCATCGGTTGTGCTACTATTTGAAGCATGCGAGCGAGGGAGATGGGCAGTAGTCGGATCCGCACCACTGTTCTTTTGGCGGGTCTGGTCCTGGCGGCATGCAGTGGGCAGGAGGGAAGGTCCGGACCTGAAGGCCAGGGGGCTTCTGACGGTGGCGAAGTCGCTGCCGGCACTGGCAGCGGCTCAGGTGCCTCTTCCGAGAACGCGGGCGGAAGCGGCTCCTATGGAAGTGGGGCAACGAAGCAGTCCGCGGATACGGGTGCAGGCGCGGACAATTCGACCATCGGAAGGGGCGGTATCACCGACGGCTCGGGTGCTGGGTCCGCGGGGAGCTCCGGCTCCGTCTCTGCGCATCAAAATAGCGGCGACCGCAGCGCTGGGGGTCACGACGCCGGCGGCCAATCCAGTGGCGCTTCGGACGGAGGCGGAGCCGGAGACTTGTGGTGTCCGACGATGCTGCTTGAGGGCTCGTGCGACAGCTTCGAGGATCAACCTTTGGCACCTGGGCAGGCATGTCCGGACGTGGCAGAGTGCTACGAGTCGGAGATGTGCGGCGAGGAGATCCTCTGCGTTGCCTATGAGGAAGACGATAGTTGCACGGAGGAACCCAGTTGCGATGCGGATCAGATGGAGTTGGTCCTTTGTTCGAGAGGTCCGTGCGAGGTTCGTTCCGTCTGCGGTGAGGTAATTTGGTGCCAAACTCTCCCCGGAGCCGACGAGAACTGCCAGCCGTCCGCACAGCCGCACCGCGAGTACGCGGCCTTCGCCGACGAGTGCACCGACCTGCAGATCGTCTGTCCAGAAGGCAGCGAGCCGTTTTCCAATGACTGCGGTTGTGGATGCGAACAGCCCGAGGAGTGTCCGGAATCGGTGAACTGCATGCCCCGGGTCGACTCAACGGACACGCAGCTCTGCGGGGCTGATGCGTGTCCGTTCACCCAGCGAACCTATTGAAACTGAGGCAGGCGGGGTACCGGGGTGGCAGTGCTGGCTCGACGCGCTCTGTGTCGACGAGGCTGGTTCGCGTCCAGAAATGGACGCGAACCAACAAGCAACAAATCATAGTGGAGCACAATGCAGGCAAAAGAGCGGAGTCGCCCGCCCTTGCCCCGAAAGGGGCGGGCGACGAAGCGGCATTTAGAGACGCGAACGAGGCTAGTGCTGCGACCCCATAAAAGTGGTCGGTAGGGAGACCACTTTTCTCTGGAAA
>CAYTRQ010000276.1:0-5712 GCA_964440025.1 uncultured Polyangiaceae bacterium
GAGAGAAAAGTGGTCTCCCTACCGACCACTTTTATGTGGTCGCAGCACTAGTTCTAGAACGTTGGAACATCACTTCGAAGGGTCCGCGAGATAGGTTCCCCTCAGAAACATGGCACACCGAACCAAGCGCCCGAAAAGGCTCCGCTGAGGCTCACCTCACCCCCTCCCAGCTTGAGCGGCGGCCGGAAATTTCGAGGTTGTGTGCATGTGCTCTTTAGAGTCGCCAACCCAGGTCAACCGACCAGGTGCTACCGGGACCGTAGCGACCGGCCGTGAAGAAATTCTTGGGAAAATAGATTTCCAGCAGCGTACCGAAGCTGGTGTCGGTTTCCGTTTCTCCATCATCGTCACGAGCGACGATCCCTTCGAGGTAGACCCCAGTGATCACTGGTTGAAGAAAAGGGGGGACGATTTCATCCAACTCGAAACCTGCGCGAACTCGTCCTTGGCCCGCCTCATCCCCGGGATCGATCATGATGATGGGGGCAGCAGCGCCGAGTTCTCGCCTCGCTGCAGTAGCTAGGACACCAGCGGTGAGGCCACTCACGAACGCAGCAGCCTGTTGCGTGGCATCCTTGCCGTCCTCGTCACTTTTTTGGGGGCCGAAGAGCTCCCTAATGGCCACCGAAGCCGCGACTTCGCTTTCGTTGACAAAGAAAGCCAGCTCCGGCGCATTGCCGCGACCGGTGATGCGGACCGAGACGTCTTTTCCTCCACGGCTTTGGTGGGTGGCTCTCAAGCTCAGGACTGGGTTGGGGGGGCTAGAACCAATGAAACGCAGCTCGCTTTCGGAGTCCAAATCGAACACCTTGCCGAAGAGCTGGAGGTAACCACGGTCGATATTGAGGTTTCCCTCGACACGCACCTCGTCGTCGACGATTTCCGTTTCGAGCATTGCACTCAACTTGACGGCGAAGTCTTTTCTTTTGATCCAGAAGCGTTCCTGAGCATCGATCGTAATATGCACTCGCTGCGGCTTTTTCTTTTTCGACATCGCCCGGGTGCTCATCGGGGTCGTGGGTGAGCTCCGTTGGTCCTGCGTTGCTCTTTTTTCTAGCGCTCGTTCTTTCAGTGCTTCGTCGAGATCCGGAGGGACTTCTCCATCAACGATGAACTCAGGATGCTCGTCGAGATCGATTCCCGTTCGGATCTTGGTTTTTTCTAACCAAGTGTCGACATCTTCGAGCTTGAGTCGTGCGACGGTCTCGTTGGGTTTGACGATGGAGTGGGCGGCCGCGACGAGATTGGTGATTGCTACCACTTGGCCCTGCTGGCGAATGGGAAAGTCGTCCGCCGCAATCTTGAGAGCGCCCTCGACGCGGTCCAGATCTGTCAGATCGACATGACCTGACAGGAGGAGCTTTCCGTCGCGATCGTGTGCTTCGAGATAATCGATTCGGAGGCGCCGATTGTTGAAGATAATGTGTCCTTCCACATTGCGGAGCGGCTGCGCCAGGCTCGTGGCAGTGAAGTTGACATCGTTCAAGAGGAGTTCGCCGGAGAGTTCCGGGGCGGTCAGGGAGCCTCCTGCGCTCACATGGCCATCCAGTGTGCCGGTCGCATACGAGATGGGCCCCTTCGGAGGAAGCAACGGTGCAATGGGGAGCTGATGGAGGGATAACTTTGCGTCGAGGGGAAGCCGATCTTGAAGCGTGAGCTTTCCTTGGGAAAGGTTCCAAGGGAGCCGTAAAGCGAGCCGAGCCGACGAAGAGGCATATTCCTCGCGTCCTTGGAGCTCGGCTTTGAGCTCGCCGCCGGTCTTTTTGATGGATGCCAAGACGTCGAGATCGAGCCGCTCGGCGCTCGTGAGGCTGAGCCCCGTTCCATGCACTTCGAGGTGGGCCTCGGGAGAGATCCCGAGAACATCCTTGCCGTGAGCCTGTGCGGAGACGATTCCCTTGGCCTTTTTGCAGATGAAGGGCAGCTGATCGAGGTGCAAATCTGTGGTTTTCAGCTCGAAGTCGACGGCGCTGGGGTTTAAGGGGGCACCTCTCTGGAGAGGGAGGAGTGCTTGCTCGGCCGTAGCGGATAGCCAGAGAATCCGTTCGCGGTTTGCGGTCGCGTTGAGTGAAAGCTGATTGTTTGCCTTCTCATGGGAAAAGAAGAGCTCCGCTTCGAAGTCACTGGTTTCGCATTCACCCAGACGATGCTCTCGGGTTTGCGTGGCCGAGAGGAAAAGGTGGATTGACGGTTCTTCACCGGGGTTGTGGCGGGCATCGAACCGGGCGGCGGCCGCGATAGGCAGGCTCTTCGGATCGTCGAGAAAAAGCGAACTGAAGGGCAAATCCGCGATACTTCGAGGTTGGGCGGTCCACTTCACTTCCCATCGCCCTTCTTTTGCTGCGTTTTGCAATGCTTCCCCGAGTTCGAGGGCTGACGGACTGTGGGGAAGATGGAGGGAAGCTATCAGTTGGGACCAGCTCCCCCGTGCGTCAGAGACCGATAGATCGGTATGAAGGTGGCCGGCATGGTAGCTGAGCTTGCTCGCGACTTCTGCGCGATCTTCCTCACCCTGAAGCTTCAAGTTCGTCACAGCATCGAAGTGTGGGTCGGCGAGGCTCCCGTGGGCCTTCCATGTGGCGCTCACGCTTCCTGTCACCGGAAGGGCGTCGAGTGGCAAGTAGGAGGAAACGGATTCCGAGTCGAGTTGCTCGACATCGATGACGGCGTGACCTTTCGCTTGCTCGATACGCTGGAGGTAGCCTGCTCCTCCGCGAAAGGCCGCGGACGTTGTGAGTCCTATCGCAAGTTGCTGCGGCCCTGTTATTTTTGCTTTGGCTTCGGCCTGGCCGTGCTGCGCGTCCAAGGAGGCTTCGAGGAAAAGATCGGCGGTCGGATGGTCGGCTAGTCCCAGTCCATTTCCTCTGACCTTCAAGTTGAGTTGGGGAACGCTGGGTGATCCAGCGAGCAGCCCCTCGAAACGAACGGTTCCGATGATTGGCTCGGGCAAAGAAAGCCACTTGGCGACGAGAGCAAGATCAATGGGCCCGCTTTCCACGGACAGACCTTCTGAGGGCTGACGCTTTCGGTGCCCAAACCCTCCTTCGAGAGAAAGACCCTGCCCCCCGATCTCCAGCTCGATACCTTCCGTTTCGATGGCCCCCTTGTCGAGTATCTGGGTGCTGTCGAGATCGAGAGAAAGGGCGCGTCCCGCAATCTTCCCCGTGGCTCGACCGCTCACGTGAGTCGAGGTGGTCGCCCGCTTGACGTGCGCCTCCAGATCGATCTCGGCCCGTCGAGCCAAGGATCGCTGTCCGCGTTTTTGTCGTGGACCGAGGCCTCCGCTCCCTTGCAGTCTGACGTCGTAGGCAAGGGGACCACCTTCGATATCGAGTTCGAGTCGATCGATCTGGGTTTCTCCTGCCGAAAGGCCGGCTGCGTCGATTTGGGCCTGGCCGCTGAGTCGAGGGAAGGTTCCCGAGAGTTGAAACTCGAGATCGAGTTTTTCGTTCGAGATATTGTTCACTCTCGCGCCGCGGATCGCGAGATCTCCCGTTGTATTCACTTTCCCCGTGGGGGAGCGCTGGAAATCGACCGTCCCGGCAAGATTTCCCTGGATGTCGATCCCTACCAGTTGAAACAGTCGGTGAACCAAACGATTCCGCAGATCCAGCTTGGCCCTCAGATCGGTCTTGGCATCGAGCCCCAACTGGCCACTGATGCTCAGTTTGCTGGCTCCGTCCGTGAGTTTGACGAGCAGATCGGTGACCCGATCGTCGCTCCAACGCCCGCTAGCATCGAGATCGGCGAGCTTTCGTCCATCGAAGCGTGCGCCCCGCAGTCGTATGGAGAGAGTAAGAGGATCGGGAGGGAACCCCGAGCCCTCGACCTGTAGCTCGAAATCCAGCTTTCCATCGGGCAGATCCTCGCGAACTCGAGACAGGTTGAGATCGTCTGCCCAGAATTGAGCGACCACGGAGTCCGGGCGGACCTGTAGACTTTCGATTTGGAGTCTTCCGCCGACGGTATCGAGTGCTCCACTCACGGTGAGATCTTCAGGCTTGCCTCGAGCCTTCAGAGAAAGATCGACCGAGCCCCGAAAGGCGTCTTTGAGTCCTTCGACGAGGAGGAGCTCGTCCAGGTGCTCGGCGGTTACGCCGTGCACGGAGAGAGCGGCTTCGACGTTCTTTTTTCGCCATTCGGGATGGGTGGGAAGGACGCCCTCTGCTGTGAGATCGAGTGCCATCCCCAGGGATTGAGCATGGAGGTCGAGACGGGACGTTTCCGCTCCCGGAGCGATGTTGGCTTCTGCCTGGAGCCCGAGGATCTTTTGCGCGTCTCGGAGCCCCTCGAGACGGAGCTCGTGTAGCTTGACGACGGGCTCTCCGTCGATCAGCGAAAAGTCGCCCGAAAGTTCATGGAGACGTGCTTCGACTTGGCCGATCGGCGCGGTCTTCGGCAACTGCGCGGTGACGTGACTGATCGCGATCCCCTCGATTGCGATATCAGGAGGTGGTCCTGTGCTCGGGGGAGGTTCCGGAGCGTCGGGATCTACAAAGGCGGCGATCAGCCCGCGCCGGGGCGTCATGTTGCGGAGGTCCACCTCCGCATGGCGAAGAATGAGGCTTTCGAGAGCAAGAGATCCGCTGAGCAAGCCCGTAAAATCGATGTCCGCAGCCGCCTTGTCGAGGCTGAGTACCTTGGCGCCCGTAGGATCGAATACCCGAACCTGCCGAAGCTCGATCCCCAGGGGGCTCAAGCGAGCAAGTCGTTTGATCTCGACTGTCCCCGGGAGCAGTTCATTGAGAGGACCCATTGCCGTATTTTTGAGCCAGGTTCGTCCCATTTGGGTGCCCAGGATCAAGGTGAGAAGAAGGCACAGGACAAGAAAGAAGGCCAAAAGTAAAATCGACAACCTTCGGCCCCAACGTCTCGCGACGAGGACCACAGTCCGCGGGCGGGATGTGGAGCTGCCTTCTTGGGTCGCCGGGCCATTCATTAGAACGGATCTCCAATCGTGAGGTGGAGGGCTCCAGGGGCTCCAAAGATCCGCGAGTCGTCCGGATTGATGCCGTCCGACCCGTCGGCACGTTGGAGCCCTGGGACGCGCAGTCCAACGTCGAAGCGAATCGCTCCCAAGATGGTGTAGAACCGAAAGCCACCGCCTAGGGTCAGATTGAGATGCTCGAACCGCCAGGTTTCACCATCATTGACGTCGCCCACATCAGCAAAGCCTGCAATCGCAAAGCTGCTGCCTAGTGGAATGCGGAGCTCGGAGCTCGCCTCCCAACGCCGAATGCCGCCTTGTCTTCCCACGCCCAGTTGACCTGCCAAAAAGCCGCGGTTGCTATTGGCCCCTCCGCCTCGCAACCGATAGGTGCTAGGACCCAGAGCCTGGGAGGTGGCGTCGAGATCGTCGCTGGCATCGACGATGAAAATGCCGGCGATCCCGAAATGATTGGCCCAGACGACGTCGAAAAAGAGTGGAATGTAGGCGCGGATGTCGGGAGCAAGACGAAAGGCCGTCCAGTCGGAGCCCTGCCAGCGAGGGGCCTGCGTCGCATTCAGAGCGAAGTACGCTCCTTCGTACGGCCTGACGTTGTTGTCTCGGAGGTCCAGCCGAAGATCTTCCTCCAGGAAAGTGTAGCCATAGCTGGAAGGAATCTCACTCCCATCACTGGTGCTATTTCCCTCGCTTTGATTGACGAGGAAAAGGTCCTGCTGGACGGCCAACGTGCCCATGAGTCTTCGGTGAAAAAATCCCCTTCGGGC
>CAYTRQ010000276.1:5722-7968 GCA_964440025.1 uncultured Polyangiaceae bacterium
AACACGGAAGTAGATGTCGGAGCGAATGAAACCGAGGTAGGGATCGGGACCATAGTCCCATGCGTTTTCGGTAAATAAATCGGTCCGCGGCTCGATGAGTCCGGGCTGATTGAGGCGCACGATGATCCGATTGCCGAACTGGGGTTGAGTGACGCGTGGGAAGTCGTTGGAGAAAATGAGCCTGGGCCGGTCCTCGATGGACAGGCGTCCCAAGGTTCCAAAGATGTGACGCCTTTCGTACTTCCCGAATAGATGCACGTCCCATTGAGGAATGCTGGCGAGCTCGCCTGTCGAGGTACGCCGTTCGGCGCCGCTCAGGACGCCGATCCCGAGGCGCAGGGCGTTGCGTCTCAGGGGGCTGACCTCGATTCTCAGGTTGACTTTCCGTGTGTCTGGATCGGGCTCCTCGTGCACTTGCACCGAGTTGAAGGCGCCGAGGGCGTAGATCTCTGCTTGAATGTCGTCGACGATTTGGGGGTCGTAGCGTTGGCCGTCTCGGAGTGCGGCGGTAGCGAGGATGGCCTGTTCCGACAGATGCTTTTCGCCCTTTACTGAACAGATGCCAAATGAATAAACCGGGCCTGGCTGAATGCGATAGAGGATCTCGGCTTTTTGCTTCGAGGTGTCCACCGTAACAATGCCTTCGACCTTTGCTTGTGCGTATCCTGCGGCGCGCAACGTCTCTTTCATGCGCTCCTTGGCGTTTCCGTAGCGCGTCTCGTCGATGGGCGCTCCTTTCTCCAACTGCCCTTTCCGTTCCAGTTTCTTCTGAAGAGGCGCGGGTAAGTCACCGAGACCCTCCCATTCGATCGAAGCGATCCGGGTGGGCTTTCCTTCCTCGACCGTGACCGTGATCCTGACTGGGCAGACTTCTGTCTCGAGATCGCAAGGAGGCTCGGCGGTCGGATCCGCGGCTTGGGGAGGATCGTATTCCACCTTGACGATCCTCGCGTTGTAATATCCTCGAGCTCGGTACCAGCGCTTGATCCGCTCGAGGTCCTTATCGAAAACAGCGTGGTTGAAGGCTGGCCAGTCTGTCCACCACCAACGCCAGAGGTTGACGCGTGGAGCCTGACTATCGAAGGGTGGCTCGCCGCAACTAGCGCTTCCAAGTCCAAGAGTCAGTCCAAAGGAAGGGCGCTCACGACTGACGAGACATTGGGTGAGTGGTTGTTCTGCGAGCTTCTCCTGACCCTCGATGTCGAGTTGCTGGATCTGATAGCGGCCGGGCTCGTGCGCCGCGCATCCCACGCCAAGCTGCAACAAGGCCGCGACGAGGCCGCCCGTGGAAAGCCGACTGGATTTCACCTTAGCCGTCGCCCCGTATTGCAGGCTTGAGACCTTCTCAAATTCGACCCGATAGCTCGCTTCATTCGTTCATGGTTGTCGAAAAGTGTCGGAATGCGTTCCCGCGTCCGTCCTTCAGCGCCTGGATATGGCCGTTTGGCCCTCGAAAAATGGAGTCCTTTTATGAGGGACTCTTGGAGTTTCGTCCTGTCATTCTTGGTGTTCCGTAGCGTTTCTGTTGTCGAGGACGAATTCCTGGCCATCCGAGCGCAGTCCAACGGAGCCGTCTTTCGTCTCGAAGACAGCCGGGGCTAGCTCGGTTTGTGCCTGGGGTTGAAAGCGTGCCTCGAACTTTCCCCCTTTGACCTGACAATAGAGAGCATCGTTCTTTCCAATACGTAGGCTTTCAGGATGAAGACGTTCCGTTTCTCCGTCGGAAAGAGTGATGTCAATGTGCTTGGGGCCAACATGGGCGCTTTTGACGAAAAACGGCGTGTCGTCAACCGTAATGTACGTCCAGTCGTAGCCGTTCGAGAGAATAAAGCGTTGGTCGTCGGGGTGTTTTCTCAGCCAGCGTGAGAAGGCTAGCGCCATGGAGGGGCGCGTGATACGAGCTCCCTCATGCCAGAAATTTCCGTCCTGATCGAGGCGGATGCTGCTTTCTCGGGAGCGTCCTTCGGGGGCTGGAAATCGAAAGAACTCTGGATGATCGCCTGGTTTCATTGGAGCCTCGCGACTGTGCAAAAAGGGGAAAACGTTGGAGCAGCTTACTGAGCCCGCGTCACCTCGATATGAACTCGTTGCGCTTCGCGTTGAATCGTCAGAGCTAGGGGGTGGCAGCAGATCTCGCAATCCACGACCAGTTCCCCTTCAATATCCGGCTCGATGTAGAGCTCGAATGTCTCCCCGCAGTACTGACATTGGATCTGCTTGAACCCCTCCATCGATTTTGTGGTCTG
>CAYTRQ010000277.1:0-7948 GCA_964440025.1 uncultured Polyangiaceae bacterium
CATCGCCGGTGTCGCAGCCGCCGCCTTCGTTGCCAGGCGTCGTGTCGTTGTAGCGAACGTAGTCCTCCGCTTCGATCAGTGCAGGGATCTCGACGCCGGAACACACACCGCAGTCCTGAGCGCAGGTACTGCAATCCTCCGAAGCGTCGCAGACGTCATCCCCACAAGTGGGGTCGGTTTCAGCCGGTAGAAATTCGATGTAGTTGACGTTGATGTAGTTGGTGATCATGTAGAAGCGCACGACGTGGTCACCGGCATCGAGTGAGATGCCTTCTGCGACGACGTCGCTGTAGTTCTGCCACCCATTGGCCGGCACGCTGAGAGCGCCGGTCACGTCAACGCCATCGATTTCGATCCGGAAGCTCTTACCCGAATTTTCGGAAGCGACGCGAGCCAGGATATCGAAGGTCTGCGTACTAGCGACGGTGATGTCGTATTCGAGCCATTCACCGGCCTCGGTCCAACCAACGTTGCAACCACCACCGGCGCTGTCACCTGTGACTTCTTTGTCGACGTCATCGCCGGTGTCGCAGCCGCCGCCTTCGTTGCCAGGCGTCGTGTCGTTGTAGCGGACATAGTCCTCCGCTTCGATCAATGCAGGAACCAAGACTCCTTGCGGCGATGTTGTCCCGGCGTAGACGGTGATGTCGTCGATCAAAAAGCCCGTCTCGTTGTTGTCACCAGGGCTTCCTGCGTCGAAGGCCAACCGCAGCTGGATGTTCGTCGGGCCATTGTTTGGCAAAAGCTCGGAGATTTCGAACTTGCGTTCCTCCCAGGAGGTCGTCTCTGTCAGCAGACCCTCGGCCTCATTGCTGGCGACAACCTGGAACGGACTACCGTCCACCGACATCAATATCTCCACGAGATCGCTGCCGGGACGTTCCGTTCGCAGGTAGTAGTTGAATCCAAGATCGACGACGGCGGGGTTGTCGATTGCGATCGTTGGTGAGGTGACCGTGTGTCGATCCGGAGCACTCGTCGAGTGGCTGCATTGGTCGTCTCTGCCGTAGTAGAGGCTGCCTGGAGCACTGTGTCCCGGCAGCTCGTCCACACAGGCAGTGGTTTGATGCCATAGATTATCCGTTCCGGCATCGACGACGAAGTCGTTCAGGCCGTCGTCGAATGTCGCCGTGTAGATTGGCTCGGGGGCACCGACACGCAAATTTGCTTCGCGACTCACCGTGCCGACTCCCGAGCTTTCGTTCACGAAGTCGATGGTCGTCGTGTATCTGCCATCGGGAAGCAGGGCTGCTTGATCCTGATCGATCGATACCGTGACGGTTGTCTCCTCTCCCAGAGGGATAGTGCCGGCGGTCGAGTCGACGCTCAGCCAAGCTACGTCGGAAGGGATCTCGACCGAGTAGGAGAGGTCTGCTTCGGGGCCTAGGTTGTGAAGGGTATATTCGAGGGTTGCGGGCTCGAACGGACCGTCGCTCGGTCCTTCTGCGCTGAGCGTCTCCCCCTGCACGACAAGACCATCCACGATGGGCGGACAGTCCATACCGTGTAACTCAAAGCCCGTGCAGATTTCGTCATAGTGCGGTGTGCCGTTTTCCAGCAAGCTATCGTCATCGTCCAAGGTCAGGAGATCGATAGCGATCGAGGGATCGATGCTGGTCCCTGTGTGCATGGGGACGGAGCTGAAGACCAAGGATCGAATGATGTCGTCCGAGCTTCCTGGTTCGCTCGCGTTGAGTTGCTGCCAGATGTCCCAGATCGTGCCGGAGAGGACAGAGCCGCATTCGTAAAGTCCGGCTCCGCAGGAGGAGCAACTCGTCTCGCTGTATTGGCAATCGCTGTCCGCTTCTCGCAAGGGCTCGTTGCAGTCGAGACCATAGCCGACGCCGATGCTCGGATCCTCGGTAAAAAGCATTGCAATGGTGTCGGCCATACCCTCGCCGTACTCTCCTTGCTTGCTTCCACCGGACTCGATGATGTGATGTGCATACTCGTGATGCACGATACTTCCCATCGCGGTGTTACTTCGGGCCGTCGTGCTTTGGCAGAAGTTGATACTGGCGGGCTGCGAGTCGCCGTCATACCAGGCGCCACCGGTGCTCGTGCAAAGATCTCTCGGAGTCGGGCCGGTATCGTTGACGTTGATGAGAAAGCCCGTTTCTTCGGAGATCACGGGATATTCTGGCACGTGGCTGACGAGTAGGTCACGAAGGGCGTTGGCTTGGGTATAGGCGTTGAGTTGCGCCAAAACGAGTTCGGGAGGTGTTGCCGGATCCTGATGGAGGAAGTGAGCTGGTCCTGGGGGCGTGACGTCCAAAGAGAGCGAGCTTTGGTTTCCACTCGTATCGTTGACGTCGAAGTACTCGCCGGTCACGGTCGATACTACGCTGACAGTCCCACTTCCTGACTCGACGATTGTAAAGGCGCCGTTTTCGTCAGCGACGGCGTCGCCCACGGGCGAGGTCACTCTGGCGTAGGGAAGCGGCTCGGTCCCCAGAGGGCTACATTCCATCGCTTCGACCCCGCTGGAGACTTCTGCTTCGACGGTTCCATCGATGTTGTAGTGCAGGTTGCTTTCGACATGCAGCACGTCCCCCGTGGACGCCTCGGCAACGAAAGTCCAACTTGCAGGACTGTCGGCGTCTTCTGCGGTATATTTCAGGGCCATTCGAGGAGCGGAGAGCTGGTCACCCACGCCGGCGAAAATCGTGTTTGTCGGCGTGCTGAAGTTCGTGAGCGCTGTGGGGGCCGCAAGACCTTGCGCAGCCAAACTGGAGCTCTTTTGCACTGCCGCAAGCGACTTTTCCTTGTCCACGGCCCTTGCCTGGAGTGTTGCCGGTGCCGCGAAATTCCCTACTGGGCGCAGATCGCTGTTGGCCCAGACGACCGGGTTGTCGCCGCCGACTCGGACCAATGTGCGGAGCTCGCCACCGTAGACTGGAATGCCGTCCCGTTGTTGTTGATAAGAGTAGAGACGAAACTTGTGTTTTCCGGTATCGGGATTGTACATTAAACCGATACCCGGTGAGCGAGTTGTGGTCGTGCCTCCTCGTGCTGCCTGGGGACTCGAGGTGGGCGTTGATCCCTTGAGCCCAGCCGACGTCGAGGGAACAATGGGTGCGAGTTCGTCCGGCTCGACTCCGAGCTCCTTGGCGCCTTCTTTCCGAAAGTTCTCTGCGGCTGCGTCCGGGGTTTCACCGCGGGCGACCACGCCGTAGAGCCGCCGAATTCTATTGCCTTGAGAGCGGACGTGCGCTTCCGGGAGGGACTTTCTCAGCCGAGCTTCGGCCGACGGTGCTGCATCCTTGTTGGGGGGATCCGACTGGGAACTTCGGCCGCCGGAAGACGCCTGCCTGGATCCTTGGCTGTCCGGCGATCCATGGTCATCGGCACTACAGCTGATGAGACCGGTAACCGCTCCTAACATGAGACAAAGAGATCGCCCTAGGATCCTTCGCTTCGCTATCATTTGATCAACTCCTGTTTTGGTCGTCGAGCTCGAAGAGCTTGGCTCGAAGCGTGAACATCGGCTTCGAGCATGGTGACGCTATCGAGCTCGACGAATCGATGCCAGTAGAAATTTCGGTCCAAGGTGACAAGCTGGAGATGGTTTCCGAGGACGAGTCGGCGTGAGCTGAGCCACATGAGCTTCTTCAGGCCGAAAGTTCGGGACGCTGAGAGCAGTGGACGAGCGATTTCTTTCGGAGAAGCTTTGAGGGAGCGCTTCCCTGAGGGAAGCCTTTGAAAGGGAGCGCTTCCTCGAGGTGCAGGTTGGTTCTTGAGGTCGTGGGGCGTCTCATGAAGGAGGAAGAGAAAGGGAGCAAGGCAGGACGTCTTCTTCCAGAGCTTCGACGCAGCGGGGGAGCCATCTTTCGACGAACCTGTCAATGTGTCCAAGAGTTCAGAGTCTTTTCTTGGCTGCGTCGCATGGTTGCTGATGAGCGCGGCTCTCCGAGGAGAGCTCTTCACTGCATGGACCGAATACGAGGGGTCGCTCTCGTTTGCCCGTTCGCTGGATTCCGGGAAAACCTTTTCTGTCCCTCTCCACGTTGCTGGTAGTGAAAAAAGGCCTACTCGTGCGCCTGCGCTGACCGTATCGTCGGATGGCATGACCTCGAAGCGCTCGCTCCCGGCGGAAAAAGGTGAGGGCTGGCCTTGGAGTTCGATGCGACCGGTGACTTGTTGAAACGTGCCGTGCGGGAGCTTCTTGTGAGTGATGCGCCGGCGTTCTAGCAAATGCGCGGGAGGAGGGGGCCTGTGGGTCGATCGAGCGGTCGCTTGAGTCCGAAGGACGTATTGAGGACGACCGGATCGCCGCCGTGGGGCTCGCCCACGCGGCCGAGCAGGGTCGTGTGGGCGGTGAGCGGATGGCTGCGCAGTTGTTTTTGGGCAGCTTGTGCGGCTGCTGGGGGCACGATGGCAAGGAAGCGTCCCTCGCAGGCGATGTGCAGAGGATCGAGCCCGAGGATCTCGCAGGCTCCCTGGACGTTGTCGCTGACGACCAAGGCATCTTCGTCGAGCTCGAGGGTAATTCTCCCTGCCTCGGCGATTTCATGACATGCTGCGGCCAATCCCCCGCGGGTCAAATCGCGAAGACAGTGAACTGGGATCTCTGCTTCTCTGAGGGCCTTGACCGGCCCGCTCAGTGGCGCGCAGTCGCTTCGGATGGGGGGCTCGAAACCCAGGCCTTCTCGCTCGGCCATGATCGCCATCCCGTGACATCCTAAATCGCCACTGAGTAGCAGAACATCGCCGGGAAGAACGAATTCAGGACCGATGGCCACGTCCTCGGCAAGGTCACCGACACCAGTTGTGTTGACATAAAGCCCATCGGCGCTGCCTCGTTCAACCACTTTGGTGTCGCCGGTGACGATCTTGACACCAGCCTCGTTGGCGGCAGCTTGGATACTGCACACGATGCGCCAAAGCTCTGCCATGCTGAATCCTTCTTCCAGAATGAGCCCGAGAGAAAGATATCTGGGCGATGCCCCAGCCATGGCAAGATCGTTGACGGTACCGAATATCGCTAGGCGACCGATATCGCCACCAGGAAAAAAGCGCGGGGAAACCACGTAGCTATCCGTGGTGAATGCTGTTCTCTCCCCAGCCTGGAAAACCGCGGCATCATGACGACTACGTAGCCAGCGGTTGTCGAATGTGGCAACGAACATTTCTTCAATGAGTTGCTGCGATAGTTTGCCACCGCTGCCGTGGGCAAGCGTCACAATCGGATACCGATCGAGGGGAATGGGGCAAACCGGCCCGCTTGCGATATCGCCTGATATCATACGGTTTTCTCCTTGGTCTCGCGGCTTGCCTTGGCGTCCTGGCTGGGAGCCACAGGACGTCGCCGATACCGGTAATAGGCTGCGCAGGCACCTTCCGAGGAGACCATGGGAGCTCCCAAAGGGTGCTGCGGAGTGCACCGTGTGGCGAACGCCGAGCAGTTCAGGGGACTTCGTGTTCCCTGAAGAACCTTTCCCGCGATGCACTCGCTGGCCTCCTCGGTCACGCCGGAATCGAGCTCGAATCGGCGTTCCGCGTCGAAATCGGCGTACGCTGGAGAGAGGGTGAATCCGCTTTGAGGGATCTCCCCGAGACCTCGCCAGGTGCGCGGGCTGACTGTGAAGACACGCTCGATGAGAGCTTGCGCATGAGAATTCCCCTCCGGACGAACGACCCGGGCATACTGGTTTTCAACCTCAGCTCGACCTTGTTCGAGTTGCCGCACACACAAAAGGACTCCCTGCAGGATGTCGGTGGGCTCGAACCCAGTGACGACGATGGGCACGCCGTATCTTTTCGCGATGGGGAGGTAGGCGGTGGTCCCTGTAATGGTGCAAACGTGCCCTGCAGCCAAAAAGCCGTCCACGCGACAGTCCGGAGACGTCAAAATCGAACGCAGTGCCGGTGGAACAAGTACGTGGGAAATGAGAAGCGAAAAGTTCTGGAGCCCCAAGCTCCGAGCTCGAACGACGGCAAGAGCGACTGCCGGAGCGGTCGTTTCGAATCCAACGGCAAAGAATACAATCTGTTTGTGAGGATGATCCGCTGCGATGTGCACGGCGTCCAGCGGACTATAGACCGCACGCACGTCTCCACCTCGTGCCTTGACGGTGAGCAGATCCGTCTGTGTGCCCGGCACCCGAAGCATGTCTCCAAAAGAGCAGAAAATGATCTCCGGTCGGGCTGCCAACTCCATGGCTCGGTCCAGTTGCTCCACGGGTGTCACGCAGACGGGGCAGCCCGGGCCGTGAATCAGCGTGATCCCCTGGGGAAGCAGTTGATCCAACCCATGTCGAACAATCGTGTGTGTTTGGCCTCCGCACACCTCCATCAGGGTCCAGGGGCGTGTCACAGCGCCTTCGAGCTGACGTTGGAGCTTTCTGACTTTGTGTGGATCGCGGTACTCGTCGACGTGTTTCATCCCGCCTCTTCGGGCTTGAGCGAGTGTTTTATGGCGTCTTGTTGGTCTGGCCCTCCCGAGGGCTCCGTTTCGAGCTGCTCGATTCGTTCCAACTGATCGAGCATGCGTTCCGCTTCGACTTCGTCGACGACGGAAATCGCCATCCCCACGTGCACGAGCACGTAGTCGCCGACTTGCGCTTCGGGGGTGCAGGCCAAGCAGATCTCCTTACGAACGCCGAAAACACGAACCATGCCCATGGGCAGGGGATCCCGATCGGTGCGAGTTTCTAGTTTTCCTGGGATGGCGAGACACATCACTCGATGATCTTGGAAAAGGCTTGGCTGGTTTGACTTTGGCTTCCAGAGTTTGACTTTACTTTACGGCGACTCAGGGGAGAACCTCTGCTGTGCGATCGCAAGTTGCCCCAGGGCGAGTCCTCCGTCGTTGCAGGGGATACGCGCTGGCATTTCCGAGCGGTAACCGAGTTGACGAAGGCCCTGACTCACCGATTCGGCGAGGATGGCGTTTTGAAAACAGCCACCGGTCAGGAGCACCGGGAGGGGATCCCGTGCTGGTTGATGAGATTGCGTAGCTTGAATCGCGAGCTCTGCCAGCTGTCGGTGAAACCGGGCGGACAGGATGCAGGTGTCCTCGCCATGGCGAAGTCCCTCGAGCGCGCTGAGGAGCAAGGGCTTCCATTCTAGGGTGGAGACAGGTTGAGTCCTGTGTGCTCGATCGCGGACGGAGGGCGTCGGGATTTCCGTTGAACGCAGGGCATGGAGCTCCAATTCGAGAGCGGCCTGAGCCTCGAACGTCGCCGTGGTGCAGAGCTGAAGGAGCGCTGCGACGCCGTCGAAGAGGCGGCCCGCTGCGCTCGTCAGGGGAGAGTTGATCCCCTGTTCGAGGGTCCGGGAGAGGACGGCCAACTCCCCTTCTGTGAAGTGATGGCGTGTCCAGTCGTGCGATAGCGCAGCTGTTCCGAAACAGGAGTGAAGCAAGCCCAGAGCGGCGCGACGCGGTTCTCGAATCGCTGCTTCTCCTCCGGGTAGGCGAAAGGGAGCAAGGTGAGCGAGTCGCTGAAAGCTTTTTCGATCGCAACGCAGTAGCTCGCCACCCCAGATCGTACCGTCGCTGCCCAATCCCGTTCCGTCCCAACAGAGAGCCAATGCTGGTCCCTCGATTTGGCGCTCCACCATGCACGCAACGGCATGAGCGTGGTGATGTTGCACGCGACTTACCGATTGTTTTGTTTCCGTAGCCCATTGAGAGCTCGCGTAGTCCGGATGTTCGTCACAAACGATGTGATCGGCCACGGAACCATGGAGAGTTTGAAACTCCTCAACGGTTTTTCGAAATACGTCGCGTGCCTGGCTCGTGTCCAGGTCGCCCAAGTGCTGGGAGAGCACTTGGCTGTGGGCCGTGGCCAAGGCGATCGCCGACTTCATGTGTCCTCCCACGGCCAGCATGCGGCGAGCTTTCCCGGAGGTTGCCCCAAGAACTTGTGGGTCCGAGAGTGTGATCGGAGCGTAGCCACGGGCCGCTCGGATCAGGCGGGCCTCGCCGTCGACGACTCGAGTGACG
>CAYTRQ010000278.1:0-7944 GCA_964440025.1 uncultured Polyangiaceae bacterium
AGACCCGCCACGTGTCCCGCAGGAATTCCAAATACGTCGGTGTAAAAGAAAGCGAGGTAGAACCCCATCATCTGAAAGTTCAGATTGATGCCGAGATCGCCAACGCTGTAGCCAAGTATTTCGCTTTGTTTGAGAGGCTTGAGGCTCATGAGGGGGACTCCATTTTAAACCAGTCGAAGTCCGCGTGGAGCTTCCGCCCCGTAAGATCTTGCGCGCAAATCCCGGCATAGGCGCCGGTGAATTTCACCTCGACCTTGTATTCGTCCGAGAGGATCGTGGCATCGAGTGGCGGTCCAATGGGCTTGTATTGACCTTCCTTCTGGCCAAAGAAAAACTGCAGGGTGCCGAAGTTCATTTCTCCCTTCAAGTAGACGGGGCCCGGCTCGAGCAGCTCTTCCACTCCGGCATAGGCAACGTTGTTCCCCGCCTCGCTCGTCAAAATGCGAAGACAGCGGGCACCGGCGTCGTTGCAGGTCACATGCAAGTAGTGATGATCGACACAGTCATAGTAGAAAATGAGGCCGGCCATCTGTTGGAAATGCTCCGGCTCGAACTCGATAATTGTTTCAGCTGTGATTCGGAAATGCTTGATCCGTCGCGCGACGAGGCTTTGACGATGCTTGGAATAGAGTGACTCCTGCCCGCGAAGCCGAAGGAAACCGGGTCGTTCCCCCAGGCTGAGCCAAGAATCGTCGGGCGGCATGCGCAGGGTATTGAATTCCTGATCCAGGACACCGCTGTCGAAATCATCAAAGCTGTTTCCCGTCTTGGAGTCGACTTCAAAGGGGTGCTCCGGGAGATCGGGCCGAGGAACCTGAACTGCCGGCGTATTCCCACCTGTGCTCAGCCTTGGCCAGTCGTCTTTTTCCCAGGTCACTGCTTGGATGGCGGTTTCTCGGCCCAGGGTACAGAGGCGCTGAGGCAAGACGGGGCGCCCCGCCAAGTGGACGAAGTACCACTCGCCTTTCTGCGTTTGCACGAAGGACCCATGACCCGCTCGCTGGAGCGGAAGAGTCACATCGTACTTGGAGGTCACCAGCGGGTTGTTCGGCATCACTTCATAGGGGCCGCCAAGGAGCCGCGAGCGGGCCACCGTTGCGACGTGATCCCAAGTGGTTCCTCCTTCCGCAGTGAGTAAATAGTAGTAGCCGTCCTTTTTGTAGACGTGGGGCCCTTCGACGAGCCCGTGTTCGGTCCCTTGAAAGATGTTCTGAACCGGCCCCACCAGCTTCTTCTGATGGGGTGAGTACTCCTGAAGCAAAATCCCCGAAAATGGATGGTGACCTGGGCGATGATCCCACTCCATATTGAGAAGCCACTTCTTTCCGTCCTCGTCATGGAAGAGCGACGCGTCGAAGCCGCTGCTATTCAGGTAAACCGGATCGGACCAGGGGCCATCGATCTTGGGTGCTGTAATCAGGTAATTGTGAGCATCCTTGTACGCGCCGGTCCATGTTTTCACATCGGTGTAGATGAGGTGGAAAAGGCCATCTGCATAGCTCAAGCACGGTGCCCATATCCCCGCGTTGTCTTCGTTGCCGACCATATCGATCTGACTCTTGCGCGTCACCGCGTAGCCGACTGGGCGCCAGTGGACGAGATCGCGAGAATGGTGGAGGCGAACTCCGGGAAACCACTGAAACGTCGAGGTGGCAATGTAGTAGTCGTCGCCGGCACGACAAATGGAAGGGTCTGGGTGAAAACCGGGAAGAATGGGATTTTCGATCATCGTCATGGTCCGCCTCGGATACTCTGCAATTCGCTCGATCCAGCTTGATGGGCTCTGCAGGTCCCAACCACCTTCCCGGCCCGTGCCGGCTCTGAGGTGATGGACCCTCGCCTGCGTCGAGGCGGCGGCATTGCAACCGGTTTTCCTTCGGAAAGCAACGCAACTCGCGGAGCGCCCTCTACCGGTAGAAGACGGCCCCCCACAAGCCGACTCGAGCCGCGAAAGACAGCCTTCCCCCGGCCTTCACAAGAGTCCCTCAACCAGCGTGGAAGAGCTTCCCTGGCTCGTATATTGTACTTGCGGCTCACAGTGATAACTTCACAACCAACTCCATGAACGCCTGGAGGATTGCATCCTCTCCGACAAGTTCTTTCCCACAAGCCACTAGAACGCTGGCCCCTTCACCCCTGTGGGACCAGCCAGGACTTTTTCCCTTGGCGCCCGTCTTTCACAATCTCCGCACTGGAGCATCGAGTTAGCTCCCTCGAAATGCAAAGCATGAGTCCGAACTATAGAATCGGCGTGCTGACCGAATGGGCTCCCAGTGCCTACAGCCGCATTTTCCGTACCGAGTTGGAAGCCTGCGCCGCTGACAATGGCGTGACTCTGAGCTTCATGGCCGTCAATTGGGCGACGAAAAGCCCTCAGGAAGATCCGGAAGCCATCGAGCAGAGCCTCCAGAGTGCCAAGGAACTCGACGCCGTGATTTTTTTGGCAGGCGTGTTCTCTCATGGTGTTCAGGGGCTTTCGCGATTCGCCCAGCGCTGGGCACCCAAGCCAGCAATCAGCATTGGCTATCGACTCCCGGGCGTTCCTTCGGTGGTCCTGGACAATCGAGCCGGCATCCGGGAAGCGACCACTCACTTGATCGAAACCCACGGCAGAAGGAAATTGCTGTTTTTGAGGGGCCGGCAAGACAGCAAGGAAGCCGAGGAACGCTACCTCGGTTTTCGTCACGCGCTGCGAGACGCCCGGATCTTGTTCGACGACAAGCGCATCCTGAATGGGGACTTCACGCGAACCGGTGCTCTCCGCGCCATGTCAGAACTCGAGGACGGACTGGAGATCGACGGGATTGTCGCCTCCAACGACGATATGGCCTTGGCGGTGATGGCGGATTTGAAACGCCGCAGACTTCGCGTCCCTGAGGATGTGTCCGTGATTGGTTTCGACAACATCTCCGAAGCGGTCAGTGCCCCGATTCCTCTCGCCTCCGTGGCTCAGCCCTTTCCTGAGCTCGCGCGACGAGCCGTGGCTCTGGTCCTGGAACAAGCGGCGGGAACTCCACCCCCCGCCGTCACCTCGGTCCAGGTAGCCCTCCGTCCTCGGCGCTCCTGTGGTTGCTGACGCGACGAAGAACCGACGCGGCTTTTGGGGGATCACTGAGGGCCACAAAGTCGATGAGGGCCCAAAGCAGGATCCCATTGCGCTCGGCGTCGTGATCCACGCTGGGCCGTGTTACAGCCGAACCGATGAGTCAACAGACAGCACGCTCCGTCGCCTTGGTCATCGCGGTGGCGATCTGGCAGGGAATGATCGGTGTGCTCGCCAAATGGATTACCTGGCCACCGCTCGCCATCGTTTGCGGACGATGCATTGTCGCCAGTTTTTCACTTTGGCTATTGGTTGCCCTGCGCACCCAGCTGTTCTCCCGGGCAACGTCTCCGGACGGCGAGTCACCCGGTTGGCGAGGCTTGCTGATTTCTGGACTCCTTCTGGCCACGCACTGGGGCTCTCTCTTCTGGGCCTATCATCTCGCCCAAGTCGGTCCTGTCGTCGTTGCGGTCTTTACTTTTCCCATCATGGCCAGCTTGGTGGAGCCCTTCTTTTTTTCGGCAAGGCCAAAGTGGCGCCAGATCCTCGCGGCTCTCCTCGGCTCCCTGGGAGTTTTCTTCATGGTTTTCGAAGAAGATCCACAGGGAAGCTCCTACCACAACGGCATGGGCATTCTGCTCGGCCTTCTTTCAGCGGCCTGTTTCGCGGCAAGGGGGATCTACTCACGGTTTCTGATGAAGAGCAGCAACGCCATCACCATCATGGCCGCACAGACCACCGTGGTAGCGATTGCTGTCAGCCCTGCTCTCTTCAGTCTCGAGGCTGCCGTCCTGACCGACCGCAACCTCTTGCTGGTCGTTCTTCTTGGTGTCGCCTTTACTGCTCTCCCTCATACTATCATTGTCTGGGCGCTTCGCCGTCTCTCGGTCGCTGCTTCGGGGATCATGGGATCGCTGCAGGTGATCTCGGGGATCACTCTTGCTCACCTGTTTCTTGGAGAACCGATGGTGCTCGGAGTCTGGTTGGGCGCCGCTCTCGTTATCCTCGCCGTTGCCACCGAGTCCTTCGCATTGTGGCGCCAGAAGCAGAGAAGTGCTCCGTAGCAATGGGACCACCTCTCATCCTCTTCAATTCTCGCCCATGACAGGAGGGCACCGCGGCTTGTTGGGGTCCGGAGGACAATCGAGTTTCAGGTAGAACTCGAGCGGGTGCTTCGGCGGCTCGTAACCAGCGGGAATTTCTTTGCCGGAAAACTGCTGAAAATAGGCGAGCGCCGCATCGCGCCACCAACGAGCCTCTTTCTCCTGAATGGCCAAGAACTCCGCGACCTCCCGGTGTCTCTGAGCATCGATTTCCTTCCGCAGGGACGCCCATGTCTTTCTCATCTCTCCCACCTGACGAACCCCGCGACTGTAGCGGTGCACCAACTCTTCCCAGAGACTGCGACCGCTCCGCAGCTTTTCGTCCCAGCCGACGTGGTGAAAGAAGAGCAGGTATTTCTCCGGGACCTCCTCACGGCTGGAAAACTTTTGTTGCACGGGAGGAAAGTACTGCGCCACGGCATTGCTACCACTCTTGGTCCGATCGAAACCGAGCCCTTCACGGTCGGCTCGATGGTAGTAAACACTCGTCCAATCTGCCCGGCCCAAATCATCTACCCACGGCCCCGGACCGTAGTGGTGTCCTTCCGCCATGATGTGCACGAGACCCAGCGGCGTCATGTAGTTCACGAGAGCCTCGCGGGATTTCATCATCATCTCGACGATTCGATCCGTGGCTTTGGGATCAGCGGAAAAGGTCATGCGCACCCATTCCTCGGCTACTTCCCTGGCGCCGATGTAGGGATCCCAGGCCATCCGGCCAAAAACATACCAGTTGGCTTGGTTGAAATGAGATCCTGTCCAATTGCGGTCGGTGCCAACGTTGGCCACCCCTGCCATGGCCGTGTGCTTTCCACCATAGAGGCATCCGTCAATCACACTGGCCACGGTCGAGCCAGGGCCTCTTGCAAAAGTATCCGCATCGAGAACCTCCTCGTAGAGCGGTCCGAGGTAGGCGAGGTGCGTATCTTGGCCCAGATATTCCTTCGTGATCTGGAGCTCGAGCGCGAGTGGAGTCTCCGGCATCGCTCCGAAGAGGGGGTGGAACGGCTCACGGGGCTGAAAATCCAAAGGACCATTTTTTACTTGAACGACAGCGTTTTCCTCGAACTGACCATCGAGAGGCTTGAACTCCTCGTAAGCCTGCTTGATCCGATCGACCGGCACCTCATCTTTGTAGACGAAGGCTCGCCACATGACGATTCCGCCGAATGGGGCGACGGCGCGCGCCAACATGTTTGCCCCTTCTGCGTGAGTGCGATCGTAGTCCTGGGGACCTGGTTGCCCCTCGGAGTTGGCCTTGACGAGAAATCCACCAAAGTCGGGGATCGTTTCGTAGATCTGCCGGGCTTTCCTTTTCCAGAATCGCTTCACCTTCTTTTTGCGCGGATCGGCCGTCTCGAGATCTCCGATCTCCATCGGCGCACTGAAGCGCGCCGTGAGATAGACGCGAATCCCGTAGGGACGAAGCACCTCGGCAATCGCTGCAACTTTCTTCAAGTACTTGCTTGTGAGAACCCGCGCATCGGCGTTGACGTTCGTCAAGACAGCGCCATTGATCCCGATCGAGGCATTGGCTCTCGCGTACTGCCGATAACGAGGAGAGATCTCTTCAGGAAGCTTGTCCCACTCCCACAAGGATCGCCCCGCGTAGCCCCGCTCCACGCTGCGGTCGAGGTTGTCCCAATGATTCAGAACCCGACGCTGAACTCGCGGCGCGCTCCGCTGATGCAACGTATAAAGGGGCGCTTGCGTTTGGACCTGGCGCAGAAGTGCAAACGCGCCGTACAGGGCTCCTACCTCGGTCTCGGAAGCCACCACCACGGCTTGTTGTCCGTCGATCTCCGCCGTTCGAATGAGATATCCGTCACCGAGACCTGTTAGTTCCTTCGAGAGGGGTAGCGACGCGATGAGCGGCGAGCTCTCCGGCGTTCCCACCACAAGGGCACCTTTCGAAGCCATCTCCTCCTGAATCGGCAATTTCCCGCCGAGCATGCGAGAGAGGCCCCGCTGGAGCTCCTCCCGCGCGAGCTCGAGAGTCGGCGATGAGCCCTCCCTGAGCAGATAGGAAAAGGTTCGGCTGTATTCGTCCCGAAGACTTTCGTCCGCAAGGGGGGTGTAGCGCAACCAAAGGTCCGAGCCGTCCTCGTTCGGCTTGGGCCGGGCTACGGGCTCCTCCGGATCGGCTGACGTTTCTTCCTGCGCGGGAGCTTGTGGTTCTTCGGTAGGACCCTGCCTGGTACAAGCGCCCAACGCGGCAAACAAAACGCTCCCCCAGCACAAAAAGGCCCAGGTGGGTTGCGATCGACGGCTGTGTTTCATATTCCGGCTCACTTCTGCTCTTGGGAAAGGTGTCCTTGGGACGATGTTTTTGGGACGGTGTCCTTGCGAAGGCCCTTTCCGGGCTTTCTCGGCCCGACCCATCAATAGCAACCCATGGTTGCCGAAGAAAACACGACGCTCGTCCGTCCCCAGCCCCTTTGGCCGCGAGGCGACCGCGTAGAAAGCGGGGCTTGAGCCCCCGGCCGGCGCGAGGCTATGACCTCTGCATGACCGGCGCCCCGGAGCCCCCAAAGAAAATGGATCGAAGGGCATGGTCCTTCCTTTGTTTGGGCGTTTTACTTGGGATTCTGCTGGCGACGGTCGTCTTCTCAGCACTCGCTCATGGAGGCTCGGCCCACCGATTCGCCTCCAATGGGAGCGCGGAAAGCGCTTCCTCAGTAGATTCCTCAGCAGATACGCCGCGAACGGTGCTCAAACTGGCCCACGCTCTCGATACCGGGCACCCGGTCCATCAGGCGATGGAAATGATGCAAAGGCAGTTGGCCGAGCGATCGAAGGGCCAGGTCGAGCTGCAGATCTTTCCCGGCGGCCAACTGGGAAGCGAGACGGACACGATCGAACAACTCCAGCGCGGAGTGCTCGCCATGGCCAAAAGCTCCGCCGCTCCGCTCGAAGGCTTCATTCCGGAGATGGCGCTATTTGGGCTTCCCTATCTCTTCGAAGACAAGAGCCACTATTGGCGCGTGCTCGACGGTGCCGTCGGTCGAAAGCTTCTTCTGACCGGAAGAGACGTTGGCCTGCGCGGGCTCAGCTATTTCGATGCCGGAAGCCGCAGTTTCTACACGATTGACGCTCCCGTGCATCGCCCCGCCGATCTGCAAGGGAAAAAATTCGAGTGATGCGCAGTCGCACAGCGATGGACATGATTTCAGCGCTCGGTGGGGCGCCCGCACCCTTGCCATTTGGGGAGCTCTACACCGCCCTCCAGCAGGGGATGGTTGACGGTGCGGAGAATAATCCGCCCAGCTTTTTTGGAAGCCGCCATTTCGAGGTGGCTAGCCACTATAGTCTCGATGAGCACGCCCGCATTCCCGATGTCCTGCTGTTTAGCGAGAAGATCTGGAAGACTCTCTCTCAACGAACCCGGAACTGGATCCTCG
Organism: uncultured Polyangiaceae bacterium; assembly: GCA_964440025.1. Classification (GTDB taxonomy): domain Bacteria; phylum Myxococcota_A; class Polyangia; order Polyangiales; family Polyangiaceae; genus NIC37A-2. The sequence continues at coordinate 7,548 of CAYTRQ010000278.1, forward strand.
CCGCCGCTCGAAAAGCCTCGGCATTTCAGCGAAAGCTGTGGGAAGACAAGACGGAACAAGCTCTCGCTGGGCTTAAAAAGGCCGGCGTCTCCATTGTCGTGCCGGAAAAGAAGGCATTTCGGCTCAAGGTCCAATCGATGTACGAAAACCTGGAAAGCAAGCGCCTTCGAGCCCTTGTCCAGCAAGTGCGGGAGGCTCGGTGAGGCGCCTCCTCCGACTCGTGGAAGCAGCGCTTGTCGCAGCTTTCGTTCTGCTCTTTTTCGACGTCCTCTGGGGCGTGGTTTCCCGCCACCTCCTCGGCGCACCGAGCCGTTGGACCGAGGAGCTTGGCATCTATCTGCTCATCTGGATCTCCTTACTTGGAGCACCTGTCGCCTACGCTGAACGAGCTCACCTG
>CAYTRQ010000279.1:0-7925 GCA_964440025.1 uncultured Polyangiaceae bacterium
CAGCTGCGTTGAACTTTCCATCGTTATCCAGGTGTATCGGTGGGGTTCATAGGTTGAAGCTCGCGCAAGTGCCCTGCCTGAGCGTTTCTCGCGGCAGTAGCCAATGTCGTTCGTTGTGCACCGACATCGTTGGACACCGGCTGCGCGGGTGAGCTCGCTGCGCCGTTATTGTTTTATCGTTTCGCGAGCGCTCGTCCGTCTCTTGGGACGGCTCTCATAGGACCGCCCTCGCTGGGCTAACAGTAGAACATTCAGCGCGGGTCGTCAGCGAACTTCGTCAGTGGGAAGCATATCATGAAACCACAAACTTTTCTTCCGATCAGCGTCCGTTTTCTCATCAACATCAGTTTCCTTGGTCTCGCGCTTGCGTGCAGTTCTTTCGCAGAAGAGAAACCAGACATCTTGAGTGGTGATCTGGCTCACTCAACGCAAGCTCAGGAGCTGGAGATGGTCTCACTCCAGCAACAGGCGGTGACCATCAACTCAGTCACCATGCCTCAGGAAGCCGCTATCGAGTCCCGTATGGACAGTGTGAGTCTACTCCCCGTGCCAACATCGATGACACTCGCGGACCGAGTGAATGTTTGTGCAGCCGATCCGCGCGTCGTCCTCGACCTCGTCTCGCTGGATGTTTGCGTCGGAGGGGACATTTTTTTTCGGGAAACGTTCGCCGGAAACGGACGAACGTGCGGCAGCTGCCATCCTGCCAACAACAACCTGACGATCGATCAGGATTTCATTACGAACCTTCCGGCCACCGATCCGCTCTTCGTCGCAGAGCAAATCCCGGCTCTCGCGGAGCTGGAACGTTCCGCTTTTTTGCGTAGCTTCGGGCTCATTCTGGAAAACGTTGATGGTTTCGAAGATCCTACGGAGAAATTCGTGCTTCGCGCGGTACCACACACTCTCTCGATGGGCACTTCCATCACGGCGCAAGCAGTTCCAACAGACGGGACGACCCGGCCTCCTCATGAGCGGACTGGCTGGAGCGGCGATGGGGCTCCCGGCGACGGCGAGCTGCGCGACTTTACGAACGGCGCGATCAGACAACACTTCACCCAGTCTCTTGATCGTGTGGAGGGAACGGATTTCGTCCTCGCCTCTGCCCTGGAGTCGGAAGCGGTCGCGGAGTTTATGCGCACCAGCGGTCGAACGAGCGAGCTCGATCTGAGCCTCGTTTCGCTCACGGATGTGGACGCGGATATCGGACGCACCGTGTTTCTCTCCCCAGCGGCGCGGTGCAACGGGTGCCATAACAATGCCGGGGCGAATGTGGCATCTGAGTTCAACCGCAACTTCGACACCGGAGTTGAAATGCTGCGCCTCCCCGACCTGAACCTTCAGGACATTCCGTTCGACGGTGGATTCGGTGGCGCGGGCGAACCCACCTTCAATTTCGACGCCAACGGAGACGATGTGCTCGACTCCTTCGGAAATGGCACCTTCAATACCATGCCACTCATCGAAGCGGCGGATACTGGACCATTCTTTCACACCGACGCTTTCGCAACGATCGAAGACGCTATCGGCTTCTACAACACGAACGCCTTCAACCTCTCTCCAGCGGGGTCTGCCGGATCCCCGATCGCGCTGACAACACAGGAGATAGCGCAAGTTGGCCGGTTCCTTCGCGTCATCAATGCATCCTTCAACGTTCAAATGTCCGTGGCACGCACCGAGGCAGCCCTGACCATCCTCGCAGCTTTCAGAAACCGATTCCGCGACACTCAGCGCGCCATGCTCAATCTGGCTCTCGAAGAAGCTCGCGATGCCCTGAGCGTGCTCAGCGCGGTGGCAGCGCTCAATCCTATCGCACAAGGCAATTTGTCAGTGGCTGAATCGGAACTGACTAGCGCTATCGCTCAAGCGAGCCATGTGATGCGCGAGGCATCTGCGTTGGCTGCACTCGCTGCTCTCCAGTCTGCGGATGTCGCGCTGGGCATCGGGATGGATCTCACTATCGGCGAGGGCACGCTCATGTTTTGACTCAGGTTCCGCCTCCATCAACTCCGGCGTTGCGCAACGACGGGCACACGTTAACTTCAGCGTTGCGCAACGACCGGAGAACTAGACACTGGTCGCCACTTCGCTTCGCGGGATGCCTTGCTCGCGGCGGTGGCGCCTCCATCAACACTCTGCCCAGAACGTGGAACTTACCTTGCCGCACACGCAACGCACGATTTGTCATGATTCCGTTGGGGTGCTCGCCTTTCGACAAGAGCGCGCTACCTTCTAGGTTTCATGGATGCGCGTCGTTGGACGACAACGATTCCTCCGAGACGTATAGCAAGCTGGACCACACGCACATTGGTGGCGGTGACCTTCGCCTCGATCGGTCTCGTAACGGTATTTTTGGCCCTCGGTGGCCCTCCTGACGATAGCTGTGTGCGCCGTGGCAACTGCTATTGCGAACCCGTTGGCGAGTCGATCATTCGGCAGCCGCTGAATACCTGGTCGTCCTTGGCATTCGTGGGCTTGGGTCTCTGGTCGTTTTTCATCCTGCTCAGGGCTGCACGCAGAACCCGAAACCGTCGAGGCTTGCTCCACCTGTTCCTATTTCCGGCGATCACCTTCTGGATGGGACCAGCTGCGTTCGTCTACCACATGACCGTGCGCGCCTCGGCGGGCCTCTTCGATCAGACTTCGATTGTGATCCTTCTTTGCTACGCGGTCTTGATCAACGCCCAACGTGTTTTTGGCTGGCCGCGGCGGCTTGGCGGACTATTGAGCGCCTATTTCCCCGGTGTGCTTTCGATCATCGGCAGCACCGCAATCACCAACACACTTGGTCTCGACTTCGAGGCCTGGGCGCTTTCGGATCTCATCGTCGCGGTCTTGAGCACCTGCACCATCGTCTTCACCGTCGTCAGTTGGTCAGGCAAGCGCGCGCCGCGTCATTTCGGCGAACGCCCCAGCCCTGCCCGGATTCTCTTTCCGGTGCTCATTGTTGCCGCAATGACCATTTGGGTCCTCTCCGCATCCGGGGGACCGCTCTGCCACAACGGCTTTTCTCCTGGCCATGCGGCTTGGCACATTCTCGCTGCGCTGGCGTTGGGAGCAGCGTTTTATGGCTGGGTGGCTCACCCGCGCGGCGTCCACCTGGGAAGCTAGTGCTGCGACGACAGCGTCCCCGCGTTCAGCGCCCCAGGCGCTTCCACGCCGCTGGAGCACCGGTGCTTTTCAAGCGCGGGGGCTCGACCGCCAATACGTAGTCCACCCGTCGATTACGCGGCTCGTCGACTTCGTCTTTGGTTTTGACTTCCGGCACGCGCTCGCCGAAGCCTTCATAGGCGATGGGAATAGTCATCCCATTGTTACGAAACCAACGGGCAATGGAGCGAGCGCGGCGGAGAGATAGCGTTCTGTTGTGTTGAGCACTGCCGCGCGTGTCCGTATGTCCGGCAATAAAGAGGGTCACATTGCCCAGCTCTTTGTGCTTTTCGAACGCCGCTTGGATCCGCTCTCGGCTGGCTTCGAGCTTGGGGACCTCTTCGGGGAGGATCTCTGCCGAATTCGTTTCGAAATGGACCTCTTCGTGAGGGATCTCCAAAGACCAAGGAACAAGGGCGACGCCTTTGTAGTAGCCCTCCGTGTCGTACGCATAAACCTCGATGCGAGCTACGGGGCGGCTATTTCTGGGTTTCCATCGAACGACGAGCCACTGGCCAGCCGGTTCACCGTCGAAGTCGATCTCGTCTTCCGCGATGAGCTTCCCTTCCGCATCGGTCACTTTGAGGCGCACGTGCCCTGCGGGCCGCGACAGACGCAGTGCGAGGCGATGCTTCTCCAGATCCACCCGACTTTTGTCGATCTGGACTTCGAGCGGTGCCTTTCGCTGCGAGGAGCCCTGGGGCACCGCCGGCCGCGCCGCGACTTCCTCCGCCACTCCAAAGCAAGCGGCGGCACAACAAATAACTATCGCACCGGAAAACTTCATCTGCGCCATGGTCCCCGCTTTCTCCATGATGATTCCTTGGTGAGTCAGGCTGCGCGCTCAGCCAGCCGGAACCACACCCCCCTCACGTTCAAGCAGCCAGGCTTTCTTGCTAACGCCTCCTGTGTAGTTTCCCAAGCCGCCACTGCTCGGTACGACGCGGTGACAGGGGATGACGATAGGTAATGGATTACGCCGCATCACCCCGCCAACGGCTCGAGCCGCACCGGGGCTCCCCACCGCCCGCGCCAGCTCACCGTAGCTCATCGTTTGGCCTGGTCGACTACGGAACAGTTGACGAAGGACCTTGCGATCGAAAGCGCCGTCAATGAGAGACAAGTCGACCCGCACCCGTAGGGTCTCCGTCCGACCGCACAAGAACTGCCAAACCCTCTCGGCCGCCGGTGGCAAGGACTCCGGCTCGCCATCACTCTCCCCTTCGATGGGCGATTGACTCGCCGAGCACCATTCGAGCAAACGAGGATTCCTTCTTCGCAGCGCGTCCCGATCGCCAAATTCAATGGCCAGGACACAGCCTCGGCATTCAGCAACGGAAATGGTCCCCAAGGGCGAGGAAAACGAGGAGAGTCGAATCATTTCAGCACCGACACACGAACAAGCCTCGACTTCAATGTAGCCAACACGAATACATCTCGCAAGCCGCGGCCGGTTCTGCCGCGACCTGCACGGGCGGCGCGAAACCGCGGGGACGAGGCTTGGGCGGGCGGCGCGGTTTCCACAGGTTCGATGCGCCCGCGAGCCCCCGGTCCAAACGCATCTCGGACCCTCTTTCGGGGGTCATGAGATGCGCTTTATGGTTTGACGATCTGGGTCCCAGGAGGAGGATGAAAAACGAACTCTCCAGCTGGAATGGGTTTGTTCACGACCGGAGACAGGAAATCGAAGCGATTGCGGTTTCGCTGTGCGTCGATCATGAGCACGCGCCTGACTTGGTAGGTCCCTGCATCCACGTAGAGGAGCATCTTCTGGAATGCCGGAGTGGGCTCCTTGGGCTCCGCAAGGAGGACATAACCGCCTTCATAGCCAAGCGCACGAGAGTCGAGCTTCTTGAGCTTGAACTCTTTCTTCAACTTGGCTCCCCCGAGCAAAAACGACAGCGCCGCCGGATATTGGCTCTTGTCGATGCTTTGCTCGTACATTTGCTTGTTTTCCTGCTCGTAGACCTTGATGGTCTTACCATCGGAGACAACTCGGTTGCCGTTGTTCTGATAGCGCCAACTCATCTTGCCTGGCTTTTTAAACATCACCGTGCCATTGCTATCTTTGAACTTGTTGTAGGCGGCGATGTAGTAGCGCTGTTTGAAACGCGCTTTGAATGTCTTGGTCTGATCGTAGAAACGCTGCACCCGATCGGCGAGTTGCGAGGCACTCACCGCTTTCGCCCCACCCAGCGGTTGAGCGGCCGCAATGGGCCCCGCCAGCGGAACCATCCCGGCTCGAGGCGCGGCGCTCGCGCCGGAAGCGGTGAGACCGGTGGCGGTCAGAAGGGCCAGAAGCGAGCCCGTCAACAAGCTACGACGAAGTTTTTCTCTGCGAATCTGCATGATCCAATCTCGTTGAAGGCCTAAAAAGCCTTCGCCTTTTCCTAGCATACGAGCTGGGGGGCCGTGCACTTCCTTCGAAGCATTTCCGAGGTCGTTTTTCGGCCCACGGGCCCCTCATGGCTCAAAATCAAACAAAAGTGGCCGCTGGGGTCCCGCGTGGTCATGTGTCGACGGGAACAGGCGACGGCCGGTCGAGCTGCTGTCGCCTGGACACCGGCCACGGCAGCCGGGCGGAGCGGCCTTGTCTCTCCCCCGCACCAGAGACCGGAAGCAGTGAGGCTCAACGGCCCCTCTCTGCCTGGGCACGAGCCACCGCAGCGGCCAAATGCTCCGGCATTTTGCTCCGCGCAGAGCTGCGGCGACGCTTGTCCATCTGATCCATCTGCGCGGCTTGGGGATCCAATCGCAACTGGGTAATCGCAAGCGCCAGGGCATCGGCGGCGTCGCTGGGAGGCGCCTCGGACAGCCCGAGAATCGCCGTCACCATTTTCGCCACCTGTCCCTTTTCTGCCCGACCGTTGCCCACCAGGGCGCGTTTCACTCGAGCCGGCGCGTGTTCCACGACGGCGACCTCACTGCGCTCCAAACACAAAAGGACCACACCTCGCGCGTGGCCCAGCGTCGCCGCGCTCTGCGCGTTTTTGTCGAAAAATAGGCCCTCGACCGCTCCCACCTCGGGCCGATGCTCCGCGACGACATGGCATAGTTGGTCGAAGATGGTCCCGAGCCGAGCCGAGAGCGATCGCTGGCGCCCCATGTGGATCACGCCGTGCGCCACATGGGAAATCCGGTTCCCGGAACGAGCAACGACTCCCCATCCGAGGTTTCGGGTCCCAGGGTCCACGCCGAGCGCAATCACGACCCGTCAGGTACCAGGCGCTTCCATCGGCGGCAAAGTCCACGCGCGCCCACGGCTTTCTCGGCTGGCCTCCCCTCATCTTCCCGGACCACCAAGCCACCGCGCACTTGCTCTCGAAGCCCGCCACCCACACCCGCTCCGTGGGGGCCGAGAGCCAGCACCGAACAGCACCCACTCTATCCGAGCCGAGAGCCGGCAGTTCATCACCTGGCATCGACCTGCTACTTCGCGTCTACAAGTGGACAAAAAGCATGCTAAGGGGCCGCCCCATGCCCGAACCGCCCCTGACCGGCAAGCAAGCCCGCCACCTCCGAGCACTGGCTCATTCCGAAAAGCCCGTCGCCCAAGTCGGCAAGCACGGCCTTTCCGACGCCCTCGCGAGCGAGATCGAGGCTGCACTTTTGGCCCACGAACTCATCAAGATCAAAGTAGCTGGCGAGGCACCAACGACGCCGCAGGAGTTCGGACAAGCCATCTCGGAAAAGCTGGGAGCGCGGGTCGCTCAGATACTGGGACGAACCGTGCTCCTCTACCGCCGACATCCAAAAAAACCGCGAATTCAGCTACCTGGCCCCACGCCCGTTTCATTTTGAGCCGCGGCCTGCCGAGCGGAGCCGAATGGAGTATACGTAGATCTCATGTCGGAAGCCGTGCAAAGAACCCAAGCTGCTGGCAACCTCGTCTGGATTGATCTGGAAATGACCGGACTCGATCCAGAGGTCGATGTGATCCTGCAAGCTGCTCTCATCGTCACAAACTCTGATCTCGAGCCTCTCGAGAAGTACAGCGTCGACATCTGGCAGCCCCCACACAAACTCGAGGCCATGGTTCCTTTCGTCCGCGCAATGCATGACAAAAACGGGCTTCTCGAACGTGTTCGCGCTTCTCTCATCGACACCAAGCGTGCCGAACAAGAAATTTTGGAACGAGTGAGCGGCTGGTGTCCTTATCGGCCCATCCTGTGCGGCAACACGATTCACTCAGATCGCAAGTTCATCGATCGCTACATGCCCGCTCTCGGAGGGTACCTTCACTATCGGATGATCGATGTGAGTAGTCTCAAGGTCTTGGCCCAGCTCTGGTATCCTTCCACCGCGGCTTACAAAAAGCCGAGCGAGGGTCAGCACGACGCCCTGCTCGATATTCAGCAGTCCATTGCCGAGCTGGCCCATTATCGCCAAGTTCTTTTTCGCTCGGCCGGAAGTTGGCCGGCTCGCCCCGTCTGATTTCGCCGCGCCGGGTCGCCTGAATTCCCAAGCTGGCTCCTATGCGTTTCAATTCTCCCCAGACGGACCGCGCCCTGGCCCTTTTGCACAAGCACCTCGGCTCGCGAATGCTGACCGGGAGTGAGGCCTGCTCCCAGTATCGGTCCGACGATTCGCGCCTCGAAGGGGCACTCCCCGACGCGGTGATCCTTGCCGAGACCGGCAACGACATCAAAAAGGCCCTGTGGATCGCCCAGCAGACCGGGATCCCGATCACGCCTCGTGCAGGCGGAAGTGGTCGGACGGGGGGGGCCGTGCCTTCTCAAGGAGGCATTGTCCTGGCAACGCACCCAATGAACTCG
>CAYTRQ010000280.1:0-7864 GCA_964440025.1 uncultured Polyangiaceae bacterium
CCCACTTCTGGGAGCGCTTCGAAACCGCTCGAAACGTGAGTTGCCGAGGCACTAGCTCGACTCCCCTTCAGGGCTCCATCATTTCCATGACGAATAAATCGTCGCCTCCAACGTTTTGTGCTCCCTCGAACGTGCCGGAGGTCTCCCCCGTCACATAGAGGCGACCGTTGAGATCCAGGGCAGCGCCGGACAACAAGTCGTTGGTTGCCGTCCCGAACTGCCACTGCCAGAGCACGTCGCCTTCAGGATCGTATTTCCGCAAAAAACCATCCAGCTCTCCCACGTTGGGCCCTTCGAGCGAACCAGAAGTCTGTCCGACCACGTAGCTGTTGCCATCAGCATCGACAATACCGGAACCATTTTCGGAATAGCTCGTCCCCAATTGCCGGGTCCATTCTTCCGTTCCCCAGGGCAAAAAGCGACGCACGAAGATATCGGCGCCTCCAGCATGAGCCTCACCGACAACACCATAGGTGTGTCCAAAGACAGTCACTCCGCCCGCGTAGACTCCGACCGACGGCCAGTAGTCATCTTCAGTAGTTCCGAATTGGCGGGTCCACGCCACCTCGAGCGACGAGTCATCCCGGACCGAGTAGTCCCGAACAAAAACATCCGTCCCCCCGGCATGGCTTCCTTGCAGGACACCATTCGTCTCGCCGGCCACGTAAACGTGATCCCCACCCGGGAACACGCCCACCGAAGAGCAAAGGTCGCTGCCGTCGGTGCCAAACCGCACTTCATGCTCGAGCTCGCCTTCCGAAGTATACTTGCGAAGGTACGCGTCCCCGTCGAGCCCCCCCACCACATAGACCGCGCCCTGCGGCCCCACGTCCACGGAATTGGCACGATCGAGCCCCCCGGTGCCGTACTGTTGGGTCCACAGCAACGTTCCACTGGCGTCGTACTTTCTGATAAAGGCATCGCCCAGGCCCGCGTTGGGGACAGCAAGATCTCCATAGGTAATTCCGACCAGGTACACCTCGTCATCCGGACCGACGGCCACGGCGCGGGCAGAGTCATAGGCTTCGGTGCCGAATTGTGTCACTCCGAGGAGCGAGCCCATCTCGCTCATCTCGATCAGAAAGGCGTCCCATTCGCCTGCAGAAGTGCCCTCGAAAGCCCCTTCCGTCGCACCGGCAACGTAGATATGGCCCTGTGAGTCCGTTGCGATGCCATAGGCAGAATCGCCTTCCGCCGTGCCAAGCTGACGGAACCTACCGTCTTCGGTGCAAGTCACATCCTGCGTCGCGCTTCCGTCCTGTTTCCTCTCCCCCGGAGCACACTCTCCCCACGGAGTGCAGGAGGAGCTGCCCGACTCGTCGGCAAAGGTCCCCTCCGGACAAGTGGTGCAGGAACTGGCGTTTTCGATCTCGCTGTAGGTTCCCGGTGTGCAGAGCCGACAGACCACATCGTGAAAAAAAGCTCCTGCGTCGTCCACGAAACTGCCCGGGGAGCAGTCGCTCCACTCCTGGCAGGAGTCTTCATTCCAGTCATCGGTAAACGTACCGACGGAACATAAGCCGCACTGCCGGTCAGTATCAGGTGTGCCTTCCGCCGAGACGTACTGCCCAGGCTCGCACTCGGACCACTGCTCACAGGCCGTGGACGGATCGGAGTCATGGTCGAAGAAGCCAAACGGGCAAGGACACTCATCTCCGGAGCAGGCATCTTCGCCCCCAGCTCCATCCGTGCCACCGGTCCCACCAGTCTTTTCGGCAAACCGCGATCCGCTTCCTCCGGTCTGCCCGCCAGTACCGTAGCCGCCCGTCCCTCCCGAGCTGAGCACACCACTGTCCCCAGCAAGCCCGCCGCCCTCGAGGATGCCCGTTGTCTTGCCTCCACACGCAAGTGCAAGGATCGTCCACGAACAGCCGACAAGCCGCGTCACCCTGCGCCGACACGCACGGCGACGCTGGCGCCCCGCTGTCCACCCCACGATGCTCTGCCAAAAAGACATCAAGGTGGATGTATCACGCCCACGGCCACGCGGGGAGCTCACGCGCACAGACAGCACAGATCACCTCACGAACAGCAACGCCTTTTCTGCCATACACTGGCTGGTACGTCGGCCGGTGAGCCGGTTGCCGACGAAGCCTCCTGGGGGCCGAAGCTTTCCGTGAAGATGCGTTCGGGATTGGCGCCGGACTGGAGGAGCTCCGAGTGAAGCTGACCCATGAACCCGGTCGGTCCGCACAGCGCGATGTCGGCGTTCGCCAGGGGGACCTGGGCGGCCACGTGCTGGGCGCTGAGGCGTGCAGGAACGTCGTGACCATTATCTTCCTTTTGAGGCCGGCTGTAGGCGACAAATAGATGAAATCGCGCGTGCTGGACGGCGAGGGACCGCAGTTCGTCTCGAAAGGGATGATGAAGCTGATTTCGCACGCCATGAAATAAGAAGAGTTCGCGATCGGGTTGGCGCGCGAGGGTCTCGTTCACCATGGCCAGAAGCGGCGTAATGCCCACACCCCCGGCAATCAGAACCAGCGGCGCGTCACCGTGGGGCACCAGGAACTCGCCTTGCGGCGCTCGGGCTTCGAAGATGGCCCCGACGCCCACCTGATCGTGAAGCAGCTGGGAGACCAACCCCGCGGGTTGTCGCTTGACGCTGATGCGGTAGCGCCAGCACGAAGGCGGGCCCGACAGGCTGTAGTCGCGGCGGACGCGCGCCGAGCCGCCGGAAACCGTGAGCTCGACCGGCAAATACTGCCCGGCTCGAGGAAGCTCGAGCGGACCGCCGTCGCGCGCTTCGAGGTGAAAAGAAATGATGTCCTGGCTTTCCTGCACTCGCTCGACGACCCGGAGAGAGCGCACCTGCCCAGATGCAGGTCCGAAGCGAAGAGGTAGCACCCCGGGTTGCTCGATCACTTCATCGATGTCGATGGTGACCAGGCGTCGGGTGCCGGGATGGCGAGTCACCTGTTTGGCGTCGAAGTCGACCTTCGCTCGGCCTGAGAGCTGCAACAAGCTGCCACACTCGAAGTCGACGAAAGTCAACCCCACCCGCGCATCACCGATCAGATTGCCAATGGTGTTGAAGAAGTTATTCCCCGCATAGTCCGGAAACACGACTCGCCGTGCATCCTGCACCCGCACAAACCCCGGCTCGCCGCCACGGTGGGAAGCGTCCATACCAACACGCCGATCCTCGGGATCGCCGTCGATACCCGTGCCGATGAAGAACGTATCCGCCGCAGAGATCCATTCCTTCTGGGAGCTGGTCAAACTCTGGCTTCGTTTTGCTCGCGCCCGAGCCGACGGCTCACTGCGCCACTGGCGTTCGTGGATGTACTGCGGACAGTTTCCAAAGGCCTGGTCGACGCGCAAGCGCAGCGACGACCAATGACACGGCGCAGCCGAGCTCTCGCCAGCCCCCTCGGGTACGGGCAACAATGCCTCCACCGTAGCATTGAGGCGGTTCCGGCGGCGGGTCGCAAACTCGATGCCCAAAATGCCGACGCGCGTGCCTACCGAAAAAGCCCGCGCCAAGGGATCGCCCGCAGACGGACGCGCATCGACCTGCAAGTGCTTAGGATCTGGCGAAATGAACTCTCCGGTGAGCAGCGTCACCCACGGTCGCCCGGCTTCGTCCCGCGCCGTCACCACCAAAAAGGGCAGCGAGCGATAAAACTCCCGATGCTGCTCGGGAAGGTAGCCGCGCACGACCTTTTGCGCGAAATCCTCGATCGTGCGAACGCCCAACCTGCGCTGCACCTCTCGTTCTCCGGCATGAAAGACCGAGCTCTCTTGGGTCCCTGACACCGCATCGCTGGCCATGGTCGTCATCCTCATGCGGGAGCGATCAGCTCCATGCGAATGTTGCCGACGATGCGCACCATCATGTGCCGCGTCGGACCCGAACCAAGATCCTCCGGCGGAAACTCGATGCGGACGTCGTCGCGCTTCGCGAGCTCTTCGTGCAATCCTTCCAAAGTTTGATCGTCGGCGATGCGCAGCGCGAAGTGATGCAGACCGATACCCTTGCGACGGTCGAAGGGCACGACGTCTTCTTGCGACTCGGCTTGCCACAGGGTGAGCATGACGGCGCCGTCGCTCACGAAGGCGGCTGGGTAAGCGGGCTTTTCTCCAACCAGCCGAAAGCGCAGCGCGTCCTCGAAAAAGCGCCGCGCCTCGCTCAGATCGGGCACAGTCAGCCCCACGTGGTGAATTCCTTGGGTTCTTGCGTTGTCCATGGCCTGATCGTGCACTGCGCCGCAAATCAGAAAAATGGCACGCATCTGACATTACCCATCTAAAATATGGAATAATCCCGGGCCATGGATCGCCTCGAAGCCATGCGCGCCTTCATCGACATCGTGGACCAGGGCAGCTTGACTGCGGCGGCGCGAGCGCTGCGCAAGTCACCTCCCACCATGGTGCGCGTCCTTGCAGAACTGGAACAGGAGCTCGGCGTCGTGTTGCTGCGGAGGACGACCCGGCGCATGGCCCTGACCGGCGAAGGCACCCTCTACCTCGAGCACTGTCGGCGAGTGCTGGCGGAGATCCGCGAGGTGGAAGAAGTTCTTAGCAGCGGGCAAGCAGAGGTCAGCGGGCAACTGCGTGTGACCGCACCGGTGCTGTTCGGAAGAATGCACGTGACACCAGTGGTCACCGAGCTGCTGCGACGGCATTCCCAGCTTCAGGTGGAACTCCTGCTCGTCGATCGCGTGGTCAATATGATCGAGGAGGGCCTCGACGCCGCCATCCGCATCGGGCATCTCGCCGACACCTCGATGATTGCCGCGCGGGTCGGCCAAGTGGGCATCGTCACCGTCGCCAGTCCAGCCCTGCTCGAGCACTGGGGCCGCCCTAGCCATCCCAAAGAGCTCATGGATGCGCCCTGTCTTCGCTTTTACGGCCTGGCGTCAGGAAACACGTGGCACTTTCGGGATGCGTCGGGCCCTCTGTCCGTCAGCGTCTCGGGTCCCCTTTCCGTCAACCAAGCCAGCGCCGCCGTGGAAGCCTGTGTGGCCGGCCTCGGCTTCGGGAGATTTCTGTCCTACCAGGTCGAGCCGCAAGTTCGCGCGGGCCTGCTCGAACCTGTACTCGAAGAGTTCTCCCCCCAACCTCACCCGGTTTCCGTGCTTTACCCGGCGACGCGCACCCTCACCAAGCGTCTGCGCACCTTCGTCGACTTCATCAAAGCCGAACTCGCAAGCCGTCAACCGCTTCTTCTTTCGCCACCGTGAACGTGTCGAGCAAGACGCGGTCGCGGAAACAACTGCTTGCGTGCAGTAGTTTTTTGTAGACGGAAACTACTCCAAGTCCCCGGCAGCCAGCTCGAGAGCCTCGGCCAGGACGCGATCCAGGTTCTCCTCGAAGCTCAGTTCATCGTCGTAGGCAACTTCTTCATCAGGGGGCACTCCCTCGGCTTCGAAGACTTCGCCACGAGGGGACTGGTAGACCTCGTTCGAAAGAGACACGAGCCAGCCGTTGGGCAGTAGTCGCGGCAAAGAATCCGAGAGTGAACCGTAGGTCCGCGTTCCCACCAGAGTGACCTGAGGGAGCTCACGCAGAGCCAGGGCGAAGGTTTCAGCGGCGCTGACGGTGTTGCGACTCGTCAGTAGATAAACAGGTCCTTCGTAGGCGTCATTTTGCGCGGCAAGTTCGATGTCCAACAGCTCGGTCCAGCCCCCGTCGAAGACGGCCTGCTTCTGCGAGACAACCCGTGCTTCAGAATTGAACCAAGAAGCAATGGCGTAGCCGATGGTGTCGTACCCGCCCTCGTTGAAACGAGCATCGACAATGATGGCATCTGCTCCTCGCAGATCGTCCATGACTTTTTCCATGGCTTCATGCACGAGCTTGTCGGCCTCAACAATGCCGATCTCGGCTTCATATGTGCCCATCGCATGCACGTCGAGATAGCCAATCTCTTCGGTCAGAAAACCCCAGTGGAGCATATCGAAGAGATCACTCTTTCCTTCACCTTGAAGCACTTTGGATAGCACGTACTCTCGAGTTTGAGCAGTGAACTTGCCCCGGGGATCAATGGGGTTTTCCCCAACAGGGTTCCCTTCGAATTCGCTCGCCCAAGACTGCCATAGATCTCCTAGACTCCCTCCAAGGAAACCCTGCCCGTTATCAATATCGAACACGTAAACGTGACCATCTCCAAAGGGAGTCAGCATTTCTTGGACAACAGCCATCAAGTCTTCGTGACTCGACGATTCGTCGAGATCGTTTCCAGCCTTGATTGTCTCTTCCCAATCGATGCCCCTCTCCTCGAAAAAGGCATAATTCTCCGAGAACAGAGCGACCAATGCGTCAAAGCTCGACAAAGGATCGGAGTCCTGGTCGGCGCAAGTCGCAGGAAGCTCCATCAGCTTGTCAAATTCATAGCGCGTGAACGCTCCCCTCTCGTACCAACTGAAGGTTTCTTCGTTACCGCGGATTCGCTCAAAGTTGTCGTTCAGTTCGGCACGCTCCCACTCATCGGACGGAACGCAGCTCACTTCTGTGACGTCGAAAACAGCTACGCTGTCCTCCTCGACATGGAGCAGGCGAGCATATCCTCGCTGCCGCCACACCCCGTCGAAGCTCGCGTCCTGAAGAAACTCGTCTCCTTCTTTGACATCCGACGGCGACGTTGACTCGTCGTTTCCGCTGCTACAACCAGCCAGAACGCTTCCACACAAAAGCGTGAGCGCTCCCCACCGACACGCAAACTCCTGCCCGTTCCCCTTTCTAGCCTTGGAGGGCTCATGGTGGAGCCGTCTTGAACAGGAAGCAAAGTTCGACCGAGAGTCATTAAGAAAGAAAACCTTCGCAAGAAATCGAGACATCAAATACACCTTTCTCTTCTCCAAATTGTGAGTCCCTCAAGGCCTCAAGAGGAGACAATAGGTGAGTGCCCGACCGCGGTTTCGCCGTTCACGCCTTCATAAAAAAGCCTGTGTGTTTTTTTGTGGAGGGCGCCCCGAGCGCACTCAGTCTTTGGCCGAGTGCGCTCGGGACAAGTCCTTGTTTGCACGGTGCCCTTGGCGTGGGCTACCGTTCAGCCCCCTCGCGAACTGACGCTGACGTCCGGCTAGTGCCTCGGCAACTCACGTTTCGAGCGGTTTCGAAGCCCTCCCAGAAGTGGGTGAGGTCGGCTTCGAAACCGCGCTCGGGTACGTCTTTGCCTCGGCTTTTTTGCTGGTTTTTGTGCTGCGACGACCGGAGGAAGATGAATGATTTCGAGAGAAAAGTGGTCTCCCTACCGACCACTTTTATGTGGTCGCAGCACTAGTCCTCAACGGGGAGGGAAGCAGCGGAGTTCTCGCTTGCTATGGCTGCGTCGGGCTCCAGGACGATATGCTGCGCGCCCAGGCAACCGTTCACCAGCGCCCTCGACCTCAACTGAACGGTCGCAGCCGGCGCCGTGATGATCCCGGTGAGCACGGCGTCGTAGCCCACATTCGACATCAAAGCATTGGAGTACAAGGTCACGTCGGTTGGGTCCTGGGCTTGTAGATCTGCCCGATCACCGAAGTTGAATCGAATTGTCTTGATGTCGGCCGTCGACCCATCGGGCACAAGCACGGTGGCATCTGCTTCAACCGTCAGCTCCCGCAGCTCGTAGGCACCCGCAAGCTCCAAAACCCCACGGGACCTGACGACGACATCGCCGTAGGATCCGGCTGCCAATGACAGCATTTCGTCATTGTCGACCTGAATGTCGTTCTCGCTCGAGAAGATGGCCTGGGTCGGGAGATTCGGAAGGTCGACAGCTGCGCCTTCTTGCAGAGTACCGGTGACGACGACGCTGCTGCCCAAGGTCGCCGATCCACTGACGATCAGATCGCCGATGACCCGAGCGCGATCCCCGAGAGCAGCATCATCCATCACGCGAGTCGTCCCATCCAGAAGCGCGTCGCTACCAATC
>CAYTRQ010000281.1:0-1734 GCA_964440025.1 uncultured Polyangiaceae bacterium
GGAGTCGCCCGCACTGACCACGCAGAGGTGGGCGACGAAGCGCCGTTTTGAGCCGGGAACTATCCAGCCTCCCCGAGGGGAGCTCAATTTTCGGGAGATGACCCATGAAGAAGGTCGAAGCGATCATCAAGCCATTCAAGCTTGACGAAGTGAAGGACGCATTGTCGGAAGTTGGCGTCCAGGGCATGACCGTCACCGAAGTGAAGGGCTTCGGACGTACAGGAGGAAAGAAAGAAGTCTACCGCGGCTCTGCATATGTGGTCGATTTCGTTCCCAAAGTCCGGCTCGAGATTGTCGTCGCCGATGACTTGGTTCATTCGGTCATCGATGCGGTTGAAAAAAGCGCGAAAACCGGTCGGATCGGCGACGGGAAAATCTTCGTTTCTCCGCTCGAAGAAGCTGTGCGCATCCGTACCGGCGAGCGAGGCGAAGAAGCCATTTAGAAGCCAGCACACCACCTCGAAAGGCTCCGCCGCCGCTCCCGAGCGGGGCGGGTGAGGCGAGCCTCGGCGGAGCCCCTTTTTGGCGCTTTGTGATAGCAGAGAGAGACACTGTGCGACCATGTAGAAAAAGGTAGGTGGGTTCCTGGGGCTGATGCCTTGATCTGCGCCCCAGCTGTCGTTGCCGGGGCTCTTCGAGGCGTGAGCGCATTTGAAAGCTGGTCTGAGCAAGGAATCGGCCTGCTCTTTCATTTGTAAAAATGTATGAGATCGTGTGACCGGAGACACTTTTCGGGAGCCAGAAACTCCTTGCTCTTGATTCATGGCGCACGACGACTTCCCGGATTCCACGCTCGAGGTCACTGTCACTGCTGACAGAGACTCCTTGTTGAAAAAGACCCGTGCGACTGGAGAGGCGATTCTGATTGTTCTCAATGGTTCTCGGGTTGGCTACCGGGCCGTGCTCAAACATCCCATGTTTGTCATTGGACGGGGCTCTGCCGCGGGGCTGCAGCTCGAAGGAGATGCGATTAGCCGGATTCACGCGCGCGTTGTCCGCGATCACGATGACTATTTCCTGGTCGACGCAGGATCGACCAACGGTTGTTTCGTCAACTACACCAAAATCAAAAAGAAGAAGCTTGCCGACGGAGACGAGATCCAAATCGGTCATGTGCTGCTCAAGTTTTTATCAGGCGACAATATCGAAACCGCCTACCATGAGGAGTACAGACGACTCGTTCGGCACGATGCCCTGACCGGTGCCCTGAATCGTCCGACGTTCGATGAGGAATTGCGAGTTTTACTCCACAAGTCAGCGGCCGCGCCTTCTACCCTCTCTTTAATCGTCTTCGACTTGGATCACTTCAAAGCCCTCAACGATACGTGGGGGCATACCGCGGGGGATCTGGTTCTGAGAGAAGTGGGAGCTGTGGTCGACAAACTCGTCCAGGCACCCCATCTCTTTGCTCGGATTGGGGGGGAAGAATTCGCGGTGATCTTCTCGGGGGACTCTGCGGCGGCGGCTGATTTTGCAGAAGTCCTGCGACACTCTATCGCAGCGCTGGAGATCAACTACGAGCGGCAGCAACTGACGGTGACGACCAGCGTCGGCATCGCTCAGGCCGACAAGGAGTCGACGCCCGAAAGCCTCTATCAATGGGCGGACAAAAACCTTTACGCTGCCAAGCAGGCCGGCCGCAATCGCGTCGTGGCCGGAACGCCCTCACGATCGATGTAGCCTCGCGGGGATTCGCTCGGGCTCTTCGCGGGTGGACAGGGCACTGCTGACCAG
>CAYTRQ010000281.1:1834-7805 GCA_964440025.1 uncultured Polyangiaceae bacterium
AGCAATGCTGACCAGAGCAATGCTGACCAGAGCAATGCTGACCAGAGCAATGCTGACCAGAGCAATGCTGCCCACCCGAAATGACGGCTTTTGCTGAAATGCAATCTTCCGTCGAGAGCACGGGAGCTTTGGAGAGAAAGAATTACTTTCTGCTGGAGGCCTTTTTCTTGCTGGCCTTCTTCTTCGTGGTTCTGGGCTTCTTGCCGAGAAGATCGCTGGCCACCTTGGCCGAGCGCTTGGTGTCCTCCCAGGGGAATTCCTTTCGTCCGAAGTGCCCGTACGCGGCGGTGGCGCGGTAGATGGGACGGAGAAGATTGAGCTCTTTGATGAGAGCCGCTGGGCGGAAATCGAAATTCTTTTCGACGTAGGCGGAGAGAACGTCATCGTCGACTTTGCCGGTACCAAAGGTGTCGATGAAAATCCCCATGGGGCGAGCCACGCCGATGGCGTAGGCAACCTGAACTTCGCAACGTTCGGCCACCCCAGCAGCCACGATGTTTTTGGCTACATAGCGAGCGTAGTAGCAAGCACTGCGATCCACCTTGGAGGGATCCTTGCCGCTGAATGCGCCACCACCGTGACGACCCATGCCGCCGTAGTTGTCGACGATGATCTTGCGTCCGGTCAGGCCCGCGTCCCCACAAGGTCCACCCACCACGAAGCGCCCCGTGGGATTGATGAAATACTGAGTGTCCTTGGTGAGCAATTTCTGCGGCATGGCCTTCTTGACGACCAGGTCCATGAGCGCCTCGCTCAGTTTCTTGTGTGTAACGCCCTCGGCATGCTGCGTAGAAATGACGACATGGGTGGCGTAGCTCGGCTTGCCGTTTTCGTAGGCAATGGTCACCTGGCTTTTGCCGTCGGGGCGGAGGAAGGAGGCCTTGCCATTTTTGCGCACCCGAGTGAGCTGTTGAGTGAGCTTGTGAGCGTAGCTGATCGGGGCCGGCATCAGATCGGGCGTTTCGTTGCAGGCGTAGCCGAACATCAGCCCTTGATCGCCGGCTCCTTGTTCTTTGTACATCCCCTGACCGGCTGTGACGCCTTGGGAAATGTCTGGGGACTGCTCTTCGAGAGCGTTGAGAACGCCGCAGGTGTCGGCGTCAAAACCCATGTCACTGCTCGTATAACCGATGTCACGGACCGTGTCGCGAACGATCTTGGGGTAGTCGACGGTCGCTTTGGTGGTAATTTCACCAGCGAGCAAAACAAACCCCGTTTTCACCGCCGTTTCGCACGCCACGCGACTCTTCTTGTCGCCAGCGAGGAGGGCGTCCAAAACCGCGTCGGAGACGTTGTCGCAGATCTTGTCGGGATGTCCTTCAGTGACTGATTCGGAGGAGAAAACGTAGTTCTTCATGCGCAGGGCTCCATAGAAGATTGAGCCTCCCCTTGGAAGGGGCAGCGGACGCTTTCCAACGCTCGGGGGCAAATTTCTTGCTCCGGCAAACTTTCGAAGCGCTCTGTTCGCCGTGGAGGCGCGTCTGGCTGAGCTTGAAGGCTCCGGTTTTAGCTCCGGTACCCGGCATTGATGTCGACGTAGCCGTGGCCGAGATCACAGGTGAGGTAGGAGAACTCTCCGGGCCCCGAGCCGAGAATCAATTCGATCGGGTAAAATTCGCTTTTCATTCGCTGCGAGGCATTCTGATCTGCCTGAAGGTCGACAGGCTGGCCATCTTTGCAGATACAGATATCGTCGATGTAGATGCTGCTTTGGCTGGGATCGAAAGGGACTCCGGCGCGTCCCGCGGCCGCGAGCAAGCGTCCCCAATTCGCGTCCTTCCCAGCCAGGGCCGTTTTCACGAGGGGCGAAGTGGCTACAGTGCGCGCGATATCCCGCGCCGCAGCGTCCGTGGGCAGGCCTCGGACGACGAGTTGGACGAGGTGATCGGCTCCTTCTCCATCTCGGACCATCGACCGAGCGAGGTGACCGCATGCCTCCATGAGGGCGTCAGTGAGTTGATCGGTCGTGACAGACAGACCGCTTCGGCCGCTCGCCATGAGGTAGACCGAGTCGTTGGTACTGGTATCGCCGTCGACGGTTGCGGCATTGAAGGTGCGGTCGGCTGCCCGATCGAGTGCGGCGGCCAGGGTTTCCTGGGATGCGACGGCGTCGGTGACGATAAAGACCAGCATCGTCGCGTGGAGGCCACTCAGATCCGCATCGAAACCTGTCCCATCGGGCTGGGGAAGCTCTCCCGCTAGCCCAACGTCTGGATGGAACATCCCGGCTCCTTTGCCGATAGCCAGGAGCTGTGCCGTCTGGGAATTTCCGTCCTCGTCTTGGCCTTCGATCGCCGCGGTGGCTGTTTTGATCCATCGGTCGGTGGTGAGAATCGCCTCGGCGAACGTGCTGGCGGCTTCCGGGTGAAGACCGGTGATGAGCGCTGGCAGAGCCGTTGCGACTTTTTCCGTTGGCAGGACCTCACCGATGACCCCGGTTGATGCGGGGAGGACCCGTTCTTCATTCACGCCCAGGGCGTGAGCGACGGCGGCCGTGCTCGAAAGGGTCGCGGCAAGACCGCGCTGTCCGGTGCAGGCGTTGGCGGTCCCACTATTGACGAGGCACGCTTGGGCCCAACCTTGCTGTTGGAGGAGGCGGCGTTCGGAAATCTGGACGGGTCCAGCGCGAACCAGATTGCGGGTGAACAGGGCTGCCGTGGGTACCGGCTCGTCGGCGACGAGCAGACCGAGGTCGAGGGCACCAGGCTTTTTTTTGATGCCGGCGCTGACCCCGGAGAACCGAAAGCCCTGGATCGTGATCATTGCGACGGCTCTTACAGCGTGCAGTTCGTTCACGCAATGTGCGGAAGAGAGCCGTGATCGGCCAAGGCGGGACGCTCAACCCCACATCGCTCTTGGGCTACGGAAATCGCCCATCGACTCGACAGAAACGCTGCAACGGTGGAGAAAACCAGCGGGCGAGGGCTTGAAACCGACCACGAAATTGGTACTTTCGGCGCCCCTTGGGTCGAGAAGACGCGGCGACCCGTTCCTTTCTTGAATCTTAAACCACTATTTTGCCAACTTAGCTCAGTTGGTAGAGCAGCGCATTCGTAACGCGCAGGTCGCCAGTTCGAGTCTGGCAGTTGGCTCCCAAAAAACGATCGATTCGATCGCCTCTTGAGCGGACCCGCCCGCCCTCAGCGTTTTGAAAGATTTTTCTTTCGGGCGGGGCCGCGAAGTGAGGGTTCTTTTCGTCGTTTTAGTTGTCCGTTTTTTCTGACGTTCCGTTCTGAGCCGCGTCGGTCTCTTCTGGCGATGCCTGGCTGCCGCTCTCTTTCGGCTCCTGCGCTGCGGGCTTCTCCTCCGCGGGCGCTTCTTCGCTTGCGTTCGTCACCTTGGAACGGGGACAGCCGCTTTTGTCGCCTCCCGCTTCCCCGGCTTGTTGAGGACAGGCATCCGCCGAGTCCACGATCCCGTCGCCGTCGGTATCCTTGACGGGGCACCCATGATTGCCATGGGGACCGGGTTCTTCGGGACAGGCGTCGGCCTCGTTGACGATCCCATCACTGTCGGTGTCTGGATCGGCGCACTGCTTCTCCGGGCAGCCTGTCGGCCGAGGGCCGCTGAGCTGGGTGCAGTGGTCGTCTCGGTCGAGGATTCCGTCGCCGTCCGAGTCCGGACAACCACTGGGAGCGACCCCAGCCACTTCTTGGCATTCGTCCGACTCGTCGAGTACCTCGTCCCCATCCGTATCGGGGCCCGGACATCCCCGGTGATCGCCCGCGACGGTGGGGCACTCGTCGTACTTGTCCAAAACGCCGTCGCTATCGGCATCCGGCTTGCGACGCGTGGGAGTGAAGGTGATCCCCAAGAGGATCTCCGGATGATGGGCGCCCTGGCCCTGGCTGCCGCCCCGTCTGCGGCTGACGACGTCCCGAATGTCGAGGCGCACCGCCGAGTACTCGTCGATGGCCACCTTGGCGCCCGCGCCAAAATGGATCGCATCGTCGTGATCGAAGCCCATAGCGTCGCTCGAGCCGCCCAGCGCTCCTGCCCCGATCAGCACGAACGGGGTGATGCTATAACCTGGCAGTTGCCCGACGACGTGACCACGGATCGTCCACAAGCCAGCCGGAGAGCCATCCTCGAGCTGGCTCGGCATCGCCGCCCCTTCGACCTCGACTCCTAAAAAGGACAGTGGGTAGTAACCGAAGCGAGCTCCGAGTTCTCCGGCCGTCCTGTAGGGTTGTGCCACGCTCACTGGGAGGGAAGGATCGAACAGTTGATGTTGTCCCGAGGGGAACATCACGCCACCAAACAAGCCAAATTCCCAGGAGTTCGCCTCAGGCGCGTAGCGGCGCAGATAGGGCCGCTGAACGAACGCTGGCTCTGGCTCGGCCTCCGCTGACTCGGGGGTGGCGTCGTCGTTTTTGGCTGGGGTCTCCTCGGGCGTGGAGTCGTTTTTCCCGCTTTCGGATTGGGCCTCTTGCGCGGCCTCCGCTGACTTGGGGGAGGCGTCGTCGTTTTCGGCTGAGGCTTCCTCGGGCTGGGCCTCGTTCGCTTCAGCCTCGGTTGATGGGGCCTCCTCGGTTTCGGCCTTCTCTGGTTGGGCCGCGTTTTCGGCGGCGTCCTCGTCCGGTTCGGCGTCGTCGTTTTCGGTCTCTTCTGGTTCGGCCGATTCACCGGGCTCGACTTGGTCCTGGGGAGTGTTGCCCGGCGCCTTGGAAGCGTCTTCTTCGGCCACCGCTTCCTGAGCCAACGTCTGTGAGATCGTCAAGAGTGACGCCAGAGTAAAAAAGGTCGCTACTCCTCGTCGAACCAACGGTACTTCGAGGGAACCTTTTCCGGGTGATTTTTGGATGCGCGGTGTCACTTGCTGGAACGCCAAAGCCGACTCGATTTTCTTCGTCATGGTTTTTCTCTCTCGGGACATCAGCTCACCCATCATTGTGCGGAGATCATCGTATAGACGAGGCTTACGGTCGTGATGGTGTCGAGCGGTTCCACGTCGGGCAGCGGATTGTTGTCGTATCGCAGGGTGAATCCAGTGGCGAGAGAAAAGGAGTCAGAGACAGTAGCCGTCAGTGAGCTCACCCAGTTGACGCGGAAGTTCTGGGTTTGAGCAAAAGCTTGGAGGTACTCCACGCCGGTTTCGAAGCGCACGTGTTCGTTGAGGCTGTTGTGGTAGCCGGCGAAGAGGCGTGCGGCATGTCGCACCTCATGGCCTTCAACCGACTCGCCGTTTGCGGCGGCTTCGTCGATCGCTTCCTGAGAGCGCATGTCGTACTGAAGATCGTAGCCGAGCTCGAAGTTGAGGTGTTGTTTCTCCTGCATCAAAAGGTAGTAGGCGACGCCTGGATCGAAATTGAGCCGTAAATCCAGGCCTTGAAACCGATCGCGGCGAGCGGACTGTTGAACGAACAGCGCCCACTTTTCGGAAAGAAACCGATCGTAGCGAACCCGCCCTTGAGTATTCCTCACGGTCGTACGTGATGGCTCGCCCCCTACGGAGGCCTGAGCGAAGTTCGTCGCAATTTCAGCAGTATATTGGTTGAGTCGGCGACGGATTTTCAGGTGACCGGATCCTGTCAATGCCAGAGATTCGGCGTTACCCGTAGAAAGGAAGCCACCGCCACTCAACTTGAGGGTCGTCTCATTTTCCAATTTCTCGGGGGTGGCTGCCGATTGAAACCCTTCAGCCGCTACTTCGGTACTCCCTTCCGTGGTTGTTTTATCTTCGAGTAGGGACGACTGTGCTGCTGCTGGGGAGGTCGGCAGGTAAGCAGCTAGCGCCAGTCCCAGAGTGCAGGATAGATTCTTCAACTTCATCGGTTCCTCGTGGACCCCTTCGTTTGGTGCTGGTGGACTCCCATGCGCGGTGGAGAACCGCCGTGGCCAGAGGTATTGCGAACAACCGGCCCTCGCGTCAAAGGGTGCGTTCGAGGAGGAGGGTGGAGAAGCGCCATTTTAACCGCGCTAGTGCTGCGACCACATAAAAGTGGTCGGTAGGGAGACCACTTTTGTCTCG